>NZ_JBEXEA010000010.1:0-331563 GCF_040606035.1 Streptomyces sp. NPDC005483 | reverse complement strand
AGCCTGTAATGGTGCAAGTCGGGCGCGATTTCAAGATCTTCAGTGTGCTCCTAGGCCTCCAGTCCCCTCCACGAACTTGCGCGGGGCAGCACTAGTGCGTTTCGTACACCACCAGCATCCCTCGATCATTGGCCGCGCTGAAACGCTCAGTGATCCCTCATGCGATCGGGGACGGGATGGAACCGATACCGCACCAACTCGAGACGAACCTCGCCGCCGTCCCGGCGGCGGCGGACGCCGACCTCGACCTCGACCGAACGGAACCGGTGGACTCCACGGTCGTCCGGCCCACCAGCACGCTGCCGGAGCGCTCAAAAAGGGCGGCCCACTCCGGCGAACTCACTGATCACGCGCTCGGACGCTCCCGCGGCGTGCGTCTCCTCAGGCGCCGTCCGCACCCGGGGCCCCCTCCGCAGTCATGCCACCCCTCGATGGCGCGCCTTCACCCCCGGGCGCCGCACTTACCGTTACCCCTGATGCGTCTGCCTGAAGGCACCTGGAGTCTCGCCGACGTGCCGGGCGAAGAACTTGCCGAAGTTGGTGGGTTCGGGAAAGCCCAGGCGGCGGGCGATGGTCGCCACCGGTTCGTCGGTGTGGGCGAGCAGCCGCTGCCCCTCGAGGGCGACGCGGCCGTCGATGACGTGTTTGACGGGCTGCCCAGTGGCTGCCATGCACGCGCGGGTGAGGGTCTTGACGGTGTAGCCGAGGCGGTGGGCGTAGTCGGCGGCGCGGCGGGTGGTGGCGTAGGAGCGTTCCAGCTCGGCGCGGAAGCGCGCGTAGACCTCGCCGCCGGCGCGCGGGTCGCTCCCGCCGTCGGGGTGGGGCAGCCGGTCGACCTGCAACAGCACGGTGGCCAGCAGGAGTTGGAGGATCTCCGCCGAGACGGTCGGCTCCGGGCGGTCGTACTCGGCCCGCAGCTGGCCCAGCAGAGTCGACAGCACCGCGTACGCAGGGCTCGCGCCGAGCTGCCAGCACGCTGACCCGTACCACTCGTTCACCAGTCGGTCGGCGCTGCTGGAGTGCGGGGGAAAAGCCGGCGTGAACAGTAGATGCGTGCCGTTCGCGGTACCGGGCCGGACGAAGCGCTGGACCTGGCCCGGCCGCACCCACAACAGGGTGCCGGGACGAACGGGGTAGGTCACGAAGTCGATCGCGTGCTCCCCGCTGCCCTCCGTGATCAGTGTGAGCGTGTGGAAGTCCACCCGGTGCACCAGGTCCGGGCGCCGCCCCCCGCGCCGACGGCGCTCGTGCAGGGTGGCCAGATCGATGATCTCGAAACCCGGGACCCGTTCCTCGGGCGGGTTGAAATCGAGCCGAAGAATGGCCCCGTTCGGAGCAGGGTCGGCGCCGCCAGGATCCCCGTAAAGCACCACGATCTCCAGATGTCCTCGATTTACCATGCCACGTCTTCAGCGTATCTCGCCTGCCTGCGCTTTCGCGACGAAAGTAGAGGTCGTCAAGGCGGCGCAGGGCCGCCTCCACCCCCAGGAGCCCCTCATGAACGGCACGGTCACGGTCCTCGACAAGGGCGCGGTCCGCATCCACAGCTACATGTCCCCGGCGGACACCTTCCACACCACCACCCAGCTGATCGAGACCACGGCCCGCGTCATCGCGATCGACGCCCAGCTACTGCCCGCCTACGCCGACGAGGCCGTCGCCTACGCGAAGGGGCTCGGCAAGCCCATCGACCGTCTCATCGTCACGCATGCCCACCCGGACCACTACAACGGTGCCGCCCGCTTCGGTGTCCCCGTCCACGCGCTGGCCCAGGTGCGAGAGCAGATCATCGCTCGCGGCGACAGCCACCTGCCCACCGGCCAGGTCATCCCCCTCGGCGACTTCACCCCGTCCGTCGCCCTCATCCCCGGCACCGAGATCATCGACGGCATCCCCTTCGTCTTCGAGGCCGTCTCCGGCGGCGAGGCCGCCGACGAACTGCTCATCAAGCTGCCCGAGCAGGGCGTCCTCATCGCCCAGGACCTCGTCTACAACGACGTCCACCTCTACCTGGGCAACAACGACATCACCGGCTGGCAGCAGGCCGTCGACGCCCTGGCCGCCGAGTCCGGCTACGACACGATCCTCGCCGGCCACGGCCTGCCCACCGGCCCGGAGGTCTACGCGGACGTCCGCCGCTACCTCACCGACGCCGGCGAGCTGCTCGGCGACGACGGCGACGCGTACAAGAAGGCGATCGTCGACAAGTACCCGGCCCACGTCGGCCCGTTCATCATCGACATCGCCAACCGGTCCCTCTTCCCTGCCGGCAACTGAGCGCCTTCGACGTGTGCCGTCCGCACCGCGCGGATCAGGGGCAGTCCGCGCGGCCCGCGTCCTCTCCGCTCACCGCCCCACATCGTTGATCACCCCCTTGCTCTGCTCACTTACTCACGCCCGGAGATCCGTCATGCCTCACAACCGCCTCCCCCGTCCCCGCGCCGCCGCCGTAGCCGTGGCCTCCCTCCTCGTCCTCGGTGGTGCCGCCCCGGCTCTGGCCGCCTCCGGCGGCGATGCGCCTCACACCGCCGCCTGGCATCACCGGGAACCGCTGCCCGCCAGCTACTCCATCCCCGGCGACAAGACGTACCCCGAGGGCATCGCCCGCCAGAGCGGCACGCCTTTCTTCTACGTCGGCAGCACCAGCGACGGCACCATCTACCGCGGCAACGTCCACCGCACTGCGACCGAGGTGTTCCTGCCGGGCGGCCAGGACGGACGGACCTCTGTCGCGGGCATGAAGACCGACCGCGCGGGACGGCTCATCGTCGCCGGCGGCGCCTCCGGCAAGGTCTTCGTCTACGACACTCGCACCCGCGCCCTGCTGCACGTGTTCGACACCGGCCGCACGGACACCTTCCTCAACGACGTGGCCCTCGCTCCCAACGGCGACGCCTACATCTCCGATTCGATCCATCCGGCGCTGTGGCACATCACCGCCGCCGAGCTGAAGAGCGAGAACGTCCAGCAGCCGCTGCACGTGGGCGTGGACCTGAGCCACTCCCCGATGGTCTACGACGACGGTTTCAACGGCAACGGACTGGTGGTCAGCCACGACGGCCGCTACGTCCTGCTCGCCGACTACAACGACTACGCCTTCTACCGCGTCGACGTCCGCACCCACCAGGTCGTCCCGATCGGCCTCGGCGACGCCAAGGGCGTCTCCGGCGACGGTCTGCTGCTGCGGGGCAACACCCTGACCGCCGTCACCGAACTCGACCACCCCGAGGGCCAGATCAGCGTCCTGAAGCTGAGCCACGACTACACCAAGGCCGAGCTCGTGCGGACGATCCACGGTCACGGCATGCACAGCCCCTCCACGGCCGCCGTCGACGGCCACGACCTGTTGGTCGTCAACTTCCAGTTCCAGATCGCCGACCCGAAGCTCCCGTTCAACGTGGTGCGGGTCCACGTCTGACAGGCCCTCAGGCACGGCGCAGTACAGCGCCGGACAAGAAAGGACACCACTCTCATGAAGATCACCATCGTCGGTGCCGGCAACATGGCCCGGGGCATCGCCACCCGCGCCCTGGCGGGCGGGCACACGGTCACCGTCACCGCCAAGGACCCCGACAAGGCCGTACGACTCGTCGACGAACTGCGCGGGCAGGCAACGGGCGAAGGCCGGATCGCCGCCGCCGACGCATCGGCCGTGGACACCGCGGACATCGTGGTCCTCGCGGTCCCCTTCGACGCCGCGAAGCAGCTCGCCGCCGCCTACGGAGAGCGGCTGAGCGGCAAGGTGCTGATCGACATCAGCAACCCCGTCGACGCCTCCCTGGACACCCTCGTCGTCGCCCCAGGCACCTCCGCCGCCGAAGAGGTCGCCATGGCCGCCGCGCCGGGCACACGTGTCGTGAAGGCGTTCAACACCACGTTCGCCACGACCCTGGTCGCCGGAGAGGTGAACGGCACTCCGCTCGACGTCTTCATCGCCGGTGACGACGAGGCCGCGCGTAAACAGGTCGCCGACCTGGTCACGTCCGGCGGGCTGAACCCGGTCGACGTCGGCGCGCTCAAGCACGCCCGCGAGCTGGAGGGCTTCCAACTGCTGCACATGGCCCTGGAGATACGAGAGGCGGGCCACGGCTGGGCCAGCACGATCAAGATCGTCGCCCCCTGAGTCGCCCGAGCACGACTGCCCTGAACCCCGCTGCCGGCCCGATACCCCCACGGGCCGGCAGCGGACCGTCAGCAGACCCCACCAGGAGAACCACCTCATGCGCGTCCGTACCTCCCTGACCACCTTCGCGGTCGCCGCGGCCCTGCTGGCCTCCGCTGCCACCGCCACCGCCGCGACCGAGCCCCTCTCGTCGCCGCAGATCACCCACCACTTCCAGCTGGCGGCCTCGCAGCAGCCCGAGAACCATCACCGTCGACCGCACCGGGGCGGCGTATCTGACCTTCTCCTTCGCCCGGCAGATCGTCCGCGTCGCTCCGGGCGGCCGGCCGCACGTCCTGGCCACCCTGCCCGCCCCGGCCAAGGCGAGCACCCCCAACCTGGGCCAGGCGTTCGTCGGGGGCATCGCCCGCGCCGACGACGGCACCCTGTACGTCACCTACGCCACCGGTACCGCCGACCTCACCGGCGTCTGGGCCGTGCGCCCCGGTGGTCGCCCGCACCGCATCGCTGCCCTGCCCGCCGACGGACTGCCCAACGGCCTCGCCCTCGATCAGCAGGCCAAGATGCTCTACGTCACGGACTCCGTGCACGGCGTCATCTACCGCCTCCCCGCACACGGCGGCAAGGCCACCGTCTGGGCCAACGGCACGCAACTCGAACCCACCACGTTCGCCGGCGCCAACGGCCTGAAGCTGCACAACCGTTCCGTCTGGGCCACCAACCTCGACCGCGGCACCGTCCTGCGCATCCCGGTCACCGCCACGGGCACCGCCGGAAGGATCCAGGTACGGGCCACCGGCATGCCGTCCATCGACGACTTCGCCTTCACCGGCCACGGCGACACCCTCCTCGCAGCCCGCGACGACAACCAGGTCGACCTCGTCCGCCCCGACGGCACCCACACCACCGTCCTCACCCCGGCCGACGGCCTCCAGACCCCCACGTCCGTCGCGGTCCGCGGCAGCAAGGTGTACGTCCCCAGCGCCGCCTACCTGACCGGCAAGGACCCCAACCTGCTCATCGCCCACCTCGACCGCTGACACGGTCGGGAGGACCACCCCCATCGGTGCCGGTGCCGGGCCGACCGCGCAGCACCGGCCCCTCCACGTGCTCCGTTCTCCCCAACCGCCTTGGAACCCGACATGTCCGAACCCCTCCCGCCCAGCTCCGTCGGGACAGCAGGCGCCATCCACGATCCGTCTGCTGCCCCCCGCCCTCGCCGGCTGCCCCTCGTCCTGGTCCTGGGCTCCCTGACCGCGCTCGGCCCGCTCACCATCGACCTCTACCTGCCGGCCCTCCCCCAGGTCAGCCGAGATCTGCACGTCTCACAGGCCGTCACCCAGCTCACCCTGACCGCCTTCATGATCGGAATCGCCCTCGGCCAGCTGGTCATCGGCCCCCTCAGCGACACCCTCGGCAGGCGCCGCCCCCTCCTGACCGGCCTGACCGTGTACGTCGCGGCAAGCCTCCTGTGCGCCGTCGCCCCCAATCCCACGGTCCTCATCGGCATGCGCCTGGTCCAGGGCCTGGCGGGGGCCGCCGGGATCGTCATCGCCCGAGCCGTCGTCCGTGACCTGTACGACGGACTCGGCGCTGCCCGTCTGCTGTCCTCGCTGATGCTCGTCTCCGGCACCGCGCCGATCCTCGCCCCCGTGCTCGGCGCGCAACTGCTGCGCCTGACCTCCTGGCGGGGCGTGTTCGTCACCCTCGTGCTGCTGGGCCTGGCCATCCTCGCCGCCACCGCGGCCCTGCTGACCGAGACCCTGCCCACCGACCAGCGGCGTCACGGCGGGCTCCCCGACACTCTGCGCACCATGCGCGACCTCGTCAAAGACGGCCGCTTTTCGGGATATCTGCTCACCGGCAGCCTCGGCTTCGCCGCCCTGTTCGCCTACATCGCCGGCTCGTCCTTCACGCTGCAAGAGGTCTACGGCGCCTCCCCGCAGACCTACAGCCTGCTCTTCGCCCTCAACTCCGTCGGCATGGTCGCCACCGGACAGCTCAACGGCAAACTGCTCCTGGGCCGCTTCCCCTCACACCGCATCCTGGGGACCGGCCTAACCGTACTCGGCACGGCAGGCACCGCGTTGGTCGTCCTGGCCACTACCCCACACGCGGGCCTGCCCTGGATCGCCACCGCGCTCTTCCTCACCGCCTGCCCGGTCGGCATGATCCTGCCCACCACCACGGCCCTGTCCCTCCAACGTGCCCCACACGCGGCGGGCAGCGCCTCAGCGCTGCTGGGCACCACCCAGTTCCTCATGGGAGCCATCGCGCCGGCCCTCGCCGGTCTCGGCGACCAGAGCACCGCCCTGCCCATGGCCCTGTCGGTACTCGGTCTCGCACTCGCGGCGGCGGTCTGCTACCTCGTCCTCTGCCGCCCATGGCGACCCGCTCCGGACCCGCTGGCCCAGTGAGCCCGCGATCCAGGCCACGCCGTCGCAGCCTCTCACGCACACAATGCGGGAATCGTCCAGGTCTACAAGGCTGTCGGCTTCAAGGTCGCGGATGTGGCTGGGGCTTACCACTCGGACGACTTCGGCCACCCGGTCACCCTGCCCGGTGCGGGCAAGGTGCCCGCGAATGTTACCGAAATCTGCAAACTCACGTGGGCGTGCACCCCGAAGCGGGACCCGCACCCCAACGCCGTGGGCCACAAGGTGATCGCTGCCGCGTTCGCAGCACAGTTCTCGAAGGTCTCGGAGCCCGAGCAGCAGCCCGCACCCGGCCCCAGCACTTCCTCCACCACCGGAGCAGCCAAGGACGCGGCAGCGAACCAGAACGAGCCGACGGCCGATGGGGAACTCGCCGAGACGGGCACTCCGAGCAGCGCTCCCATCGCCGCTGGTTCCGGTCTCGCCGCCGTGCTGGTCGGCACCGGCGCGGTCTACTTCGCCCGCAGGCGCCGTACCTCTACTCAGAACTGACGGTCAGGCAGCGCGGTCCCTGCTCATGGCGCGGACCCGCTCGGGGTAGGTCGCGGGCGGCTCGTTCGGCAGGGGACTCATGCGGTCGGTCCCGCCGCCGCAAGGCGCCCCCCAAGCGTGGCACAGTCGGCATCTGCGCCAAGACAGTGCCCACAGAAGCTGGGCCCATGCAATCGCCGACGTGCTCGCCCCGAGCTTCCTTCACGCCCTGCGCCTGTCTCGGCCGTGATCCGGACAGACCCCTCACGGAATGGCGCGTCGAACTTTCGCCCCTTGCCGAACTTCCCCTGCAGTCACGATCTCTACGCTACGGGGGGGGAACCTCACTGAGCCGTGCTGTGGCCTGGCAGGGAGTTCGGCAGCGGCTGTTCGGTCCATATGATCTTTCCGTCGGGCGTGTAGCGCACGCCCCAGCGTTGGCTGAGCATCGCGACCAGCTGCAGTCCGCGCCCGCCTTCGTCGGTGTCTCGTGCGCGGCGGATGCGAGGGGTGGTGAGGCTTCCGTCGGAGACTTCACAGATGAGACTGCGGCTGCGGACCAGGCGCAGTTGCAGGGGGCCGCTGGCGTGGCGCACGACGTTGCCCACCAGCTCGCTGGCGAGCAGTTCCGTCGTCATCTCCAGCTCGTCGAGCTGCCATTTGGCGAGTTGGCGACGGACGTGGGAGCGGGCCTGACCGGCCGCGATCGGATCTTCCGGGAGCGTCCAGACCGCCACGTCTTCGGGGCGCAGAGCGTGGGCCCGGGCAACGAGCACGGCCGCGTCGTCGCCGGTCTGCTCGCCCTCTGGCAGCAGGGCCGCGGTGAGCGAGGCGCACAGCCGGTCCAGGCGGCGGGCCTCCTCCGTCTGCTCCTGCCCGCCCGGCCGCGCCCCCGGTCCGGTCGCTTGGGCCGGGGGCGGCGTGGCGTCCGCGGTGCTGGCGAGAACGGTGGTCAGTTGCATGATGCCGGTGTCGATGTCGCGGCGGGCGGACTCGACGAACCCGTCGGTGTAGAGCACCAGGAGGCTTCCCTCGGGCAGCCTCAGCTCGGTGGTCTCGAAGGGGGGCGTGGCCGCGCCGAGGGGCGGGTCGGCCGCAAGAGCGAGGAGGCGGACCGTGCCGTCGGGGCTGACCACGGCCGGCGGCGGATGTCCCGCGCTGGAGACGGCACAACTACCGGTGGCCGGGTCGTACAAGGCGTACAGACAGGTGGCGTAGAAGTCGTCGCCGAGGTCGCTGACCAGGTCGTTTAGGTGCGAAAGCAGCTCGTCGGGAGGCAACTCGAGGCCGGCAAGGGTGTGCACCGCCGTACGCAGCCGCCCCATGGTGGCGGCCTCGGACAGGCCGTGCCCCATGACGTCTCCGATCACCAGCGCTACGCGGTCGCCGGACAGCGGGATGACGTCGTACCAGTCACCGCCGAGCATGCCCTCGCTGGCCGGGAGGTAACGGGCAGCGACCGTGACGGCGGGCAGCAGCGGCAGTACTCGCGGCAGCAGACCGCGCTGCAGTTCCTGGGCGCGGTGATGTTCGGCGTCGTACAGCCGGGCGCGCTCCAGGGTCTGCGCGATCAGTCCGCTCAGCGCGATGAGCAGTCCACGCTCGGTGTCCGCGAGGCGGCGCGGCTGTTCGAAGGAGATGACGCAGCCGCCCACGACACGCCCGGAGACCGTCAGCGGGAGAAAGGCCCAGGCGTGCTTTCCGCCGAGGGCAGCGAAGGAGGCGAGCCCGGGATAGCGGGCCTCCAGTTCCTGCGGTGAGTCGATGAACCGCGGCCCGCCGTCGCGAAGCGCCTGGTCGAGAGGGTTGTTCTCGGGCCGGTCGTGTAGCCGGTCGATGTACGAGCGGGGGTATCCGACCGATTGGAGGGTCCGGCCGCCGCCGGGGCCAGAAGCGTGCACGATCAGCCCCGTGGCCCCGACGAGCGGCAGCAACCGCTCAGCCACGGCGTCGATCACGTCCTGCACGGTGAGCGCCTCGGCCAGTGCCCTCGTCAGGTCTCCGATACGGGCGGTGCGCTCGACCGCCGCCCGCTCGTCGGCGGCTCGTCTGGCCTGCATCTCGCGGTTCTCGGTGACATCGGCCAAGTAGACCGTCAGCCCGTCGGGCACCGGGATGATCCGCAGGTGGTACACGCGCCGGTCGGTCGGCGACCGCACGTCGAGACCGGTGGCGACGCGGTCGGTCATCGCGCTGCGGCACCGTGATTCGAGGGCCGGCACGGCGACCGCCGGCAGCGCCCACAGCGTGCGGCCGACGAGGTCGTCCGAGGGACCGAGGAGCTTCTGGGCCCGCTCGTTGACGTACATGATCCGCCCGCCGGAGTCGACGGCGAGGAAGCCGTCGCTCATGTGCTGCAGAGCCCGGCCGACCGACTCCATGGCGGCCCGCGTCTCGGTGGTCTCCCACAGCCGGCCGACCATACGGGCCGGACGGCCGTCGTCCCCGTCGATGACCCGGCCCCTGGCCTCCACCCATCCGACCGTGCCGTCGGGCCGGAGCACTCGGTGCCTCACGCTGTACTCCCCGCCCTTACGGAGGGACTGCTCCGCATTGGCCACCACAGCCGGCAGATCCTCGGGGTGGATCAGCCCGCGCCAGGTCTCGATCCGTCCGTCGAAGTAGTCCGGGGGAATGCCTAGCACGAGCGGCATCTCCTCGTCCCAGACGATGTCGCCGGTGCGGATGTTCCAGTCCCACGCACCGATACGCACGGCCTGCCGTGCCGCCTGGAGAGGTGCCGCCAGGTGCCGGTCCGCGGCGCTGGAACCCAGCAGGTCGGCAATCCACCGCGCGGCCACTTCGAGAAGGCCGCGCTGCTCGGCGGTGGGTGGCCCTGGCCAACCGGTCGCGAAGGATAGGGCCCCGAGGGCGCCGCCGTTGTGGCACAGCGGAACAGCCGCCACGCCGGTGTGCGAAGCGGACGTCCGGCCGAGGGGTGTCGGCAGCCACACCACCCTGCGCTCGAGGATCGCCGTCGCCGCCGCCGTGTCGGCTTCGACCTCCTCGTCGCCGAGGCGGAGGCCCTCTGGCGTTCCACTGGTCAGCGCGGTTTGCAGGCGCAGGCTGCCGCCAGGCCCGTCGACGAGATACACCATGCCGACCAGGGCGTCGAGGGAGGTCACCGTCTGCTGCAGCGCCAACCGCAGCGCAACGTTGTCCGGTGTTTCGTGCACTTTTATATCTTCGCACCGACCGGTGAACGCGGCGGCGTGGCTCACCCCTCGCCGAACATCACAAGGTCGGCTCCACCTGGTACGGCTTCGGTGCGGGCAAGACCGGCGAGACGTTGGCGGACACGTCGTTCCAGGACACCCCCTGTTACACCGACCGGCAGGCCTGTTCCAGGAGCATGTCTCACAACAGGGGCTCGGCGCGTTTGATCAGCTGGCCGTTCTCGAACCTGGCGCCCGTGCGGCCCAGCGCCACCATGTGGGCCCCGGTGATCGCCCGCCAGCGGGCCTGGGCCGACTCGACCATCTGGAACACCATGGCGAGGGCGGCGGGGCTGCCGGCGCCGCGGGTGACCCTGATGCCTTGGAGAACGTCGATTCGATTGGGTTCGTACCAGGTATGAAAGTCGTGGGTGCCGCAGGTGAACCCAGTGCTCGGCCGGAAAGTCGTAGAACGCCAACAGTTCCTCGGCGTCGTCAGTGATCTTCGCGAATGCCTTGGGTCACCTGGTGCCGTAGGTCTTCGCGAGCGCGGAGTTGGCGCAGGTGTCCCGGTTCCCCGCCCCGGAACCCGTCGCCCTGGGCAAGCCCGGAGCCGCGGCCGACGGCGAGCTGTGAACACGGTGGCGGCCGAAGTCGGGGCCGGGGCGGCGCCGGGCGCGAGTCGTGCCTGGTCCGGGGCGTTGGCGGTGACGTCATGGGGTGCGAGGTCCGGTGCGGCCGCCCGCCCTGCCAAGGGGGTCAGGTCGTGCCACGGACCTTCAAGCTCGGCCCGACAACTCCCGCGCTTCGATCCCCAGTTCACCGGCGATCCGCGGCCCGGGCAGGCGGGCAGGCGGTCAGGCGGTCAGGCGGTCAGGCGGTCAGGCGGTCAGGCGGTCAACAGATTGTCGCGGCGGTGGAAGGAGGCGGCGTCGAAACGAGCGTGGCCGGAGCCCGAGCCGGAAGCCGTGTCCTGAAGCACCACATCCTCGCAACCCGGCGAAGCCAAGGAGCCCGCGGCCGCGCTGACGACATTTCGGCTCCCTCTGCCCCCTCTGATGCGAAGGTGCTCCGGTCAACCGGAGCACCTTCCGTGCGATGGCGGACGGGGGTGTCACCCGGCGGGTGCCGACATCGGGTTGCCGTAGTAGGCGTCGGGGCCGTGTTTGCGGGTGTAGTGGCGGGCGAGGAGGTGCGGGGGCGGCGGAGCCGTCGGGCCGAGGCTGAGCGTGTGCAGGGCGATGTCGGCGACGGCCTCGCAGATGATCGCGTGCTCCAGGGACTTGCGGGCGGTGGCCCCCCAGGTGAACGGGCCGTGGTTCGCGACCAGGGCGGCCGGCACCTCCACCGCCCTCTGGTCGTCCTCCTCCAGCAGGTCCACGATGATGCGCCCGGTGTTGTACTCGTAGTTCTTCGCGCACTGCTCCGCGGTCAGGTCCGGGGTGACGGGGATCGGCCCGTTGAAGGTGTCGGCGTGGGTGGTGCCGAGCACCGGTATCTCCCGGCGGGCCTGCGCGAACGCGACGGCGTGGGTCGAGTGGGTGTGGGTCACCCCGCCGATCGAGGGGAACGCCAGATATAGGCAGCGGTGTGTCTCGGTGTCGGTCGAGGGACGCAGATCGCCGTCGACGACCTCGCCGTCGGACAGCCGCACCGTCACCAGGTGCTCCAGCGCCAGGTCGTCGTACGGCACCCCCGAGGGCTTGATGACGAAGACCCCCGCCTCGCGGTCGACCCCGCTCACATTGCCCCAGGTCAAGGTGGCCAGGCCGACCTTCGGGATGGTCAGGTTGGCGTCCAGGACCTCCTGCCGGAGGCCGTCGCGGACTTGTACGGTCATCGGTTCTCTCCTGGAGTCCGGTTCGCGGCCGTCACAGGGCCTGGGCGAGACGGTGGTACGCGGCGTTCCACCTGATCTCCTTGGCGAACTGCTCGGTGGTGGTGTTCTGGTCGATGGTGAGCAGTTCGACGCCGGTCATGGCCGCGTAGTCGGTGAGCGTCTCCAGGTCGACGGCGGAGCTGAGGACGGTGTGGTGCGGGGCGCCGGCCAGCAGCCAGCTCTCCGCCGACTCGGCCAGCGAGGGCTGCGGCTTCCACACGGCCCGGGCCACGGGCAGGCGGCGCAGCGGTTCGCTGGGCGAGATGACATCGACGGCATTGGCGGTGAGCCGGAAGCGGTCCCCGAGGTCGGAGAGGCCTACCACCACGGCGGGGCCCTCGGCCGCGTTGAAGACCAGCCGGACCGGGTCCTCGCGGCCGCCGATGGACAGCGGGTGGATCTCGCAGCTGGGGCGGTCCGCGGCGATCGAGGGGCAGACCTCCAGCATGTGCGCGCCCAGGATGCGCGGTTCGCCGGGGCCCAGGTGGTAGGTGTAGTCCTCCATGAAGGAGGTGCCGCCGGGCTGTCCCTGGCCCATGACCTTCATCGTGCGCAGCAGCGCCGAGGTCTTCCAGTCGCCCTCGCCGCCGAAGCCGAAGCCGTCGGCCATCAGGCGCTGCACGGCCAGGCCGGGCAGCTGGCGCAGGCCGCCCAGGTCCTCGAAGTTGGTGGTGAAGGCGGTGAAGCCGCCCTCGGTGAGGAAGGTGCGCAGGCCGATCTCCTGGCGGGCCGCGTAGAGCAGGGAGTCGTGGCGGATGCCGCCGGGGCGCAGGGACGGCACGACGTCGTACAACTCGACGTACTCGGCGGCGAGTTGGGCCGCCGCCTTGTCCTCGACCTCGTCGACCACCGCCACCAGGTCATTGACGCCGTAGGTGTTGACGGAGAAGCCGAAGCGTATCTGGGCCTCGACCTTGTCGCCCTCGGTGACCGCGACGTCGCGCATGTTGTCGCCGAAGCGGGCCAGGCGCAGGCCGCGCGAGGCGTGGCGGCCCGCTGCAGCCCGGGCCCAGGCAGCGATCCGCCGGATCACCCGCGGATCGGTGGCGTGGCCGGCGACGATCTTGCGGTCGACGCCGACCCGGGACTCGATGTGCCCGAACTCCCGGTCGCCGTGGGCGGCCTGGTTGAGGTTCATGAAGTCCATGTCGATGCTCGGCCAGGGCAGCGACAGGTTGTACTGGGTGTGCAGGTGCAGCAGCGGCACGTCCAGCACGGAAAGGCCCGCGATCCACATCTTCGCCGGGGAGAAGGTGTGCATCCACGCGATCACGCCCACGCAGGTGTCGGAGGCGGAGGCCTCCTGGCAGATCCGGCGGATCGCCTCGGCGTCGGTCAGGACCGGCTTCCACACGATCTTGACGGGGACCTTGCCGGGGCCGCCGAGGATCTCGGCGATGTTCCTGGACTGCTTGGCGACCTGGTGCAGGACGTCGTCGCCGTACAGGCCCTGGCTGCCGGTGAGAAACCAGATCTCGTGATCGGGGTAGGCGGGGGCGTTGGTGTCCATGAGGGGTGGTTCCTTTCAGGCTTTCAGGTCAGGAGGACGCGGAGACTTCGGCGCGGATGCGGCGCAGGCGGTGCATGACCTCGTTGGTGCCACGGCCGAAGTAGTCGTGCAGCAGCTGGTATTCGGCGTACAGGCGGTCGTACGCCGCCGCGCGCTCCGGGTCGGGGAGGTAGACGGCCGGGCGGGCCTTGCCCATGGCCTGGGCGGCGGCCCGGATGTCCGGGTAGGCGCCCGCGGCGACCGCGGCGTGCATCGCCGAGCCCAGGGCGGGCCCCTGCGTCGAGTCGATGACGCCCAGGGGCAGCCGCGTGACGTCGGCGTAGATCTGCATCAGCAGGGCGTTCTTCATCAGACCGCCCGCGATGATCAGCTCCTGGACGGGGACCCCGGACGCCGTGAACGCCTCGATGATGGTGCGGGTGCCGAAGGCGGTGGCCTCCAACAGGGCCCGGTACACATCCTCGGGGCGGGTCGAGAGGGTCAGGCCCACCAGGACGCCGCTGAGGTCGTGGTCCACCAGGACACTGCGGTTGCCGCTCTGCCAGTCCAGCGCGATCAGCCCGTGCTCGCCGACCGCCTGTTCGGCCGCCAGCGCGGTGAGGTGCTCGTGCGGATCGCGGCCCAGGGCGGCGGCCTGTTCGGCGTACGCGGCGGGGAAACCGTTGCGCACGAACCAGCCGAAGATGTCACCGACGCCGCTCTGTCCGGCCTCGTAGCCCCACAGACCCGGCAGGATGCCGCCGTCGACGACCCCGCACATGCCGGGTACCTCGGCCCATTGGTCGGAGCTCATCACATGGCAGGTCGAGGTGCCCATGATGGCGACCATTCGGCCCGGCTCCACCGCAGTCGCCGCGGGCGCCGTGACATGGGCGTCGACGTTGCCGACGCAGACCGCGATGCCCTCGGGCAGCCCGGTCCAGGCCGCCGCCTCGGCCGTCAGCCCACCGGCGCGATCGCCGAGCTGACCGATCGGATGCTCCAGCTTCTCGGCCACGAAGTCGGCGAAGTCGGGGTTGAGCGCGGCAAGGTACTCGCGCGAGGGGTAACTGCCGTCCTGGTACTGGCCCTTGTAGCCCGCCGTGCAGGCATTGCGGACGTACGTCCCGGACAGGCGCCACACGATCCAGTCGGCGGCCTCCACCCACCGCTCCACGCGGGCGTAGACCTCCGGGTCCTCCTCCAGCAGCTGCAGCGCCTTGGCGAACTCCCACTCCGAGGAGATCTTCCCGCCGTACCGCTTCAGCCACGGCTCCTTGCGCTGCTCCGCCAGCTCCGTGATCCGGTCGGCCTGGGCCTGCGCCGCGTGGTGACGCCACAGCTTGACGTAGGCGTGCGGACGCGAGACGTACTCCGGCAGGTCGCACAACGGAGTCCCGTCCGCCAGCACCGGCACCATCGTGCACGCCGTGAAGTCCGTGCCGATACCGATGACCTGCTCCGGGCGCACCCCGGCACTCGCCAGCGCCTCGGGCACAGCGATCCGCAGCACGTCGATGTAGTCGGACGTCACCTGCAGCGCCCAGTCAGGCGGCAGCGCGGTCCCGTCGGGCAGCTGCCGGTCCAGGACGGCGTGCGTGTAGGGGTGCTCGGCGGCGGCCACCTCGGCGCCGTCGGACACCCGGACCACCACGGCCCGCCCCGAGAGAGTTCCGTAATCGACCCCGACGACGTACGTATCGGGATGGGGCTGTTGTTCCTGGTTCTCGGCGTGCACCATCACACCACCCTTTGTTCGATATTTCGAATGACGTTCGATATCCCGCGTGGGAGTATGACACGGTCCTCCCACGCCAGGTAGATGGTGGTGGCCCGGAATGTGCACCAAACCACCACCACCGCCTAGCGGACGAGCTTCCAGTCCTGCGAACCGTCGTCGGCCGCGTTCTGGAGGGTCAGGGGCGCCGAGGTGGAGGCGCCGGTCAGGTAGAGGTTGGTGTTCTTGACGGCCTGGAGCCGGTACGAGCCGTCGGGGTTGTTGATGAGGTTCCAGCTGCCGGTCGAGCTGTTGTCGACCCACTGGGCGATGCGCTGGCCGACCGTGGCGTTGCCCGTCCAGATGGCCGCCGCGCGGCCGCCCGACTTGTTCAGCAGGGTCGTACCGCCGCCCGGCTCGGTCACCACGTGCCAGTACTGGGTGTCCCGGTTCGCCGCCGCTCCGGAGTCCTCCAGGACCACGTCCGGTGTGTCCGCGTTGCCGAGGTTGGCGTCGTTGGTCTTGTTGCCGGTGCCGATCACCTGGCCCGTTTTCCGGTTGACCAGCCGGTAGTAGGTGCCGGCCGAGTCACCGAGGTCCACCTCGGCGTACGCGATCGTGGACGTGCCCTGGTTGTTGAGGATCGCGATGCGGCCGGTGCCGTCGACGTACTGGAGGTTGCGGCTGTAGCCCGCCGGCGAGGTGGTCTGGTACTCCGTCCACACACCGTCGCTGCGTCCGCTGTCGTTGATCCACACATCACCGCTGTTCGCCGCGTTGTAGACGAGACGCCCGTCGGGGAGCCGGATCAGCACCGGGCTGCCCCCGCCGCTGAGCGGACGGGAACCGGCGAGGACCGGCAGCGAGCCCACCGACATGCCCGTCTGGCTGCCCTTGAAGAACTTCAGCGGGTCGTCGGCGATCACGTACCTGGTGTTGGCGCCGCCGCCCCAGTACTCGAAGGTGAGCATCCACCTGCCGTCGGTCGTGGGCACGACGTTGGTCATGCCGGGCCGGCCGCCGCCGATCTCGGTCTTGCCGCCGCCCATGTCCTGGACGGATCCGGAGACGTCGACGACGGGGTCGCTCCAGCCGGCGCTCTTCCCGTCCCAGGTCCGGTGCACGAGGATCTGGCCGTGCGAGTCGGCGGCCGTGTCGTTGGCGGGGTCCTTCTTCGGGACGCCGGTGACGGGGTCGAAGCCGGTGTAGTCGTTCTCGTCGGAGTAGAAGCAGACCAGCTGGCTCTTGTAGACCATCAGGTACGGCTCCCAGAGCGGGTCCACCTGCCGGTACTTGTTGGCGGCCGCGACGTTCTGCCCGACCGCGCCCGCGCTGCCGCCCTGCCAGCCGCCCGTCGCCACGACGTTGACGACCTTCCAGCTCCTGCCCTGGTCGGTGCTGGAGTACAGGGCGATGGCCAGATCGCTGCGGTCCCCGTCGTTGTTCGGGGTCCAGTTCGGGTCGGCCGCCTTGTGCTCCGTGTAGTAGGAGTCGTCACCGGAGACGACACTCGCCAGGAGCAGGGTGCCGGCCTTCATCCCGCCGACGCTCTGCGGGAGGACGTACAGGTACGGGTTGGTCCAGTTGCTCGTGTACTTGGCGTACTTGGGGTCCTTGGAAAGATACGCCGGCGCCTTGACCTCCGACAGGGGCTGCCAGCTCGTTCCGTCGTCGTCACTCTTGTAGACCGGGAGCGTCTGGCCGGCCGCGCTGCCCGAGGACGTCACGACCGTCGACTTCTCGAAGGACGCGACCAGCCGTCCGCCGGGGAGCTGGGCCGACTTCGGGTAGACCGCGCAGTTGCCCCGCCCCTTCAGGCACGGCTCACTGCCCAGCTGGTACATGGTCCCGCCGGTCGGGTTGTACGCCTGTGCACCGGCCATCGAGCCGGCCAGCAGTGCCGCCGCCGCAATAGAACTGCCCAGCGCCTTTGCTGTGGTT
This sequence comes from Streptomyces sp. NPDC005483, assembly GCF_040606035.1. Taxonomy (NCBI): domain Bacteria; kingdom Bacillati; phylum Actinomycetota; class Actinomycetes; order Kitasatosporales; family Streptomycetaceae; genus Streptomyces; species Streptomyces sp. NPDC005483. Next base: position 314,353 of record NZ_JBEXEA010000010.1, on the reverse strand, counting down.
CTTCTCTTCACTGCCCCTCCTTCGGGGATGTCACGGTGTTGCGGTGATGAGCACACGGACGTCCCAGGGACCCAGAGCCAGCGTGGTGCCGGCGGGAACGGACGTGCCGTCCAGAACGTCGGAGAGATCGGCCGGCACGCTCACGCCTGCGGCCTCCCAGCTCCAGTTGTGAACGATGTGGACCCGACGGCCGTCGGGAGCGGTGCCGGTCGTCGCGGTGACCGACTCGGGAAGGTCCTGCCACCCGCCGGTCGCGGTGGGCGCCAGCCATTCGGCGAGCGCGCGGGCGAGGTCGCGGCCCGGCGCCATGCCGACGGTCGTGACCCGGCCCGTGCCGTGGACCCGGGTGGTGATCGCCGGCCACCGGCCGAAGTGCGGGTGGTCGTAGCCCGCGAGCACCTCGGCGTCGGTGGCGTTCAGGCACTCGATCCAGTGGGTCGCGGTGGCGGACTCGGTGAGCCGCAGCGGGCTGTCGGGCGTCCCGTGCACAGGAACGTCCCGGTGAAGGTTGCTGAATTCGTCGTACGTCGCCCCCGCGGCCTCGGCGAGACGGCCGGGGGCCGGGGTGAGCCGGGCCCTCGCCTCGTGGTCGGCGTAGCCGGTGCGGGGCCCGAGGACCAGGTGGCCGCCCGCGTGGGCGTAGGCCGCCAGCCAGTCGAGGGTGACGTCGTCGACGACGTACAGGGCCGGGGCGACAAGGACGGGGTGGCGCCGTACGGCTTCTTCCGGGGTCAGCTCCCCCAGCTGCCGGGCGTGCACGATCCGCACCTGGCGGCGGGCGTCGAAGGCACCGCGGTAGAAGGGGTCGAAGAGGCGGTGGTAGGCGGCGGCGTCCGGTTCGCCGTCGGGGGTCGCGAGCGGCGGGTACTTCTGCATGAGCCACTTGCTCGGCGTCGAGTAGACCATCGTGATGTCGGCGTCCGGTTCGAGTCCGGCGACCAGCGGGCCCGCGGCCTCGAACTCCGCGCCCAGCCGGGCTATTTCGGCGTAGGTGCGGCCGGGCCGGCCGGTGTGCGGGAGAACTCCGCCCCAGTAGGTCTCGGCGCCGAAGCGCAGGGTCTGCCACTGCCAGTACTCGATCATCCGGGCGCCGCGCGCCACGTGCGCCCAGGCGGCCTGGCGCCACTGGCCGTCGTAGCCGGGCCGGTTGTCCCACGCGAAGCCGATGGAGTTCGCGTTGGTCTCGGTGACGAGGAAGGGTTCCTGGCGGGAGGAGAACATCCAGTCGGCGGTCTGGTACATCGACCAGACGCCGGTGGTCTTCCACGCCTGCTCGTGCGTGTCGGGGGTGGGGTCGGGCAGCAGGAGACCGTCCTGCATGTCGTAGTACGGGTTGCCGGAGGCGATGTCGAGCCGGGCCGACAGCTCGTCGTCCGCGACGCCCTGGCGGGTGTAGGAGATGCAGGTGGTGACGAACTGCCCGTCCCGCGCGTACTCGCGGACGATGTCCGCCTGCCAGCCGATGAACTCGGTGACCTGGCGGGCCTGGAACTCCCGCCAGGCGACGTCGTACTGGGGCTGTTCGTTGCCGTCGGGCGTCCACAGATCGGACCAGTCGGACAGGCGGTGCGACCAGTACACCAGCCCCCACTCGCGGTTGAGGGTCTCGACGTCGCCGTACTTGTCGCGCAGGTGGTCCACGAACCGCTGGAAGACCCCGCCGTTGTGGAAGAGGTGCAGGCCGGGTTCGTTGTCGACCTGCCAGCCGATGACCGCCGGGTGGTCAGCGTAGCGTGCCGCGATCCTGCGGATCACCCGCTCGGCGTGAAACCGGAACGCGGGGTGGGTGAAGTCGATCTCCTGCCGGGCGCCCCAGCCCATCCGCTGCCCGGTGGCGCGCTCGGCGGTGATCTCCGGGTACTGCCGGGCCAGCCACTGCGGAGCGGCGTAGGTCGGGGTTCCGAGGATGACGGAGATGCCGCGCTCGTGGGCGCCGTCGAGGACGGGCTGGAGCCAGTCGAGGTCGAAGCGGCCGTTCTCGGGCTCCCAGGTCGACCAGACCGACTCACCCACGCGGATGACGTTGAAGTGCGCCTCGACCATCAGGTCCAGGTCGGTCTTGAGCCGTTCGTCGGGCCGCAGTTCGGGGTCGTAGGCGGGCGTGTACTCGTGGTAGTACGCGGCACCGAACAGGACGCGGGCGGGCAGAACCGCCATGGGGGAACCTCCGAGGTGTCAATGGGGGGATGCGCCGGGGCGTCGGCGCTGACGTCGACGCGGGTGTCACTGCTTGACGCCGCCGGCGGCCAGACCGCTCTGCCAGTACCGCTGCAGGAGCAGGAAGGCGACGACGAGCGGGATGACGGAGATGAGGGAACCGGTCACCACGAGCGCGAGCATGTTGCTGTTCGCGCCGCTGCCGCCGCCGAAGGCCTGGGACGCCCAGGACGAGAGGCCGACCGTGACGGGGTACAGGTTCGGGTCGTTCAACATGATCAGCGGCAGGAAGTAGTTGTTCCAGGTCGCCACGAGCGTGAAGAGCACGACGGTCACCAGGCCCGGGGCCAGCAGCCGCAGCGCGATCGTGCAGAAGATGCGCAACTCCCCCGCCCCGTCGATGCGCGCGGCCTCCAGCAGGCTGTCCGGGACGGCGTCCGCGGCGTAGATACGCATGAGGTACAGGCCGAACGGGCTGACCAGGGAGGGCAGGACGATGGCCCAGGGGGTGTTGACCAGGTCCACCTTCGCGAAGAGCAGGTAGGTGGGAATGGCCAGGGCGGTGGTCGGGATCATGATGGCGCCGAGTACCAGGGCGAAGGCCGCGTTGTTGCCCCGGAACCGGTACTTGGCGAAGCCGTAGCCGGCGGCGGCGGCCAAAAAGGCGGCGCCGAGTGCGCTGCCGACGGAGTACAGGACCGTGTTGAGCAGCCAGTGCAGGAACACCCCGTCGTCGTGGGTGAGCGTCTCCCGGACGTTCGTGAGCAGTTGCGGTGTGTGCGAGAACCACAGACCGAAGGTGGTGAACAGGTCCTGGGTGCTCTTGGTCGAGGAGACGGCGAGCCAGAACAGCGGCAGCAGGAAGTACGCCAGAACCGCCAGCATGACGATGGTCAGCGGTGTGCTGCGGCGGCCGACCTGCCCTCGGCGCCGTCCACGAGCACTCCGCGGTGTGCCGGGTGTGGTGGTGTGCGGGGCCGGCCGGGACGTGGAAGGGGAAGTCGTGGTCGTCACGAGGTCCTCCTGCGGTTCGCGATGAACAGGACGGCGTAGGAGAAGATCACGATGACCAGGCCGAGGAAGAAGGACACCGCGGCCGAGTAGTTGACCTGCTGACCGGTGAACGCCAGGGAGTAGGCGTAGAGGTTGGCGGTGAACGCGTTGTCGATGACGTCGGGAGCGATGGGCTGCAGCAGCTTCGGCTCGTTGAACAGCTGGAAGCTGCCGATCACGGAGAACAGCAGGGTGAGGAGCAACGCGGGGCGCAGGGCCGGGAGTTTGATGGACCAGGCGGTCCGCCAGGCACCGGCACCGTCCATGGCCGCCGCCTCGTAGAGCTCCTGGGGGATGGTCCGCAGAGCCGCGTACAGGATGATCATGTTGTAGCCGACGAACTCCCAGGTGACAATGTTCGCCAGGCTGCCCAGCATCCAACCGTCGCTGAGAAAGCGCGGGATGGGGAGACCGAGCTTCTCGCTCAGCTGGGCGAAAGGCCCGAAGTCCGGCCCGTAGAGGTAGCCCCACATGAGGGTGGCGACCACGCTCGGGACGGCGTACGGGACGAAGATGCCCAGGCGGATCACACGGGCGAGGCGCAGCAGACCGCTGTCGAGCGCGAGCGCGAAGACCAGGGCCAGCAGGAGCATCAGCGGGACCTGGATCACGAAGAACGTCGCGACCCGCAGGACTCCCCTGTGCAGGAGCGGGTCCTTCAGGGCTGTCACGTAGTTGTCCAGCCCGACGAACGTGTTCCCGCCGATTAGCTTTTCCTGGAACAGGCTGAGGTAGGCGGCGTAGCCCAGCGGGGCGAGGAACATCAGCAGGAACAGCACCATGAACGGTGCGACGAACAGGGGACCTGCCGCACCTTGGCGCAGGCCACCGAGTGGGCGGCGCTTGGGCCCAGCTCGGCGCGGCTCCTCGGTGGAGGCCACGGTCGTGGCAGTCATCATCGGGCCTTTCTTGGGGGAAGGGCTGGCCGGGGGCGGGTTCCGTGCCGGCGCGTCAGGTCACCGCCACGGAACCCGCGGCTCACGGGGCCTTGACCGTGAAGCCCTGGGCCTTGGCGTAGGTGGTGAGCCGCGACTGCCATGCGTCGAGCGCGGCGACGGCGTCCTTCTTCCTGGTGAGAGCCGTGCCCACGGTCTCGGTCCAGTCGGTGACGGCCTGGTCGAGGAACGGCGGCCACTGGAAGTCGGGGCTCACCGTCCTGCCGATCTCAGCGAACTCCTGGTTGACCTTCTGCCCGCCGTAGAAGGAGGCCGCGGCGCCCGTGAAGGACGGGTCCTCCAGCAGCGGCTTCGTCGCCGGGAAGAACGACTGCTTGGTGTTGAACAGCTTCGCGCTGTCCGGGTCGCTGTTGAGGAACTGCGCGAACACCGCGGCCGCGATCGGGTTCTTGGTCTGCTTGATGACCGCGCTGGTCGAACCGCCCCAGTTGCCCGAACTCGGCTTCGACGCGTCCCACTGCGGCAGCGGGGCGGCGCGCCACTTGCCCGCGGTGGACTTGGCCGAGCCGGCGAGGAAGACCGGCCCCCAGGCGGCGGTGATCCAGGTGGCGTACTTGCCCTTGTTGAGCGCGGAGAACCAGGCGTCGGTGAAGTCCGGCTCGACGCCGATGACACCCTCTTGAGCCAGGCCGCCCCAGTAGGCGGCGAGCTTCTTGGAGATCGCGTCGTCGACATCGATGGTGACATTGCCCTTGCCGGAGGAGGCGTAGGGCTTGGCGCCCGCCTGCCAGAGCAGGCCGTGCCAGGCGGCCGCCTCGTTCCCGGCCAGGTTGGTCAGATAGACCTCCGGGTCGGCCTTGTGCAGCTTGCGGGCCGCAGCGGCGAAGTCGTCCCAGGTCTTCGGCGGCTCGATGCCGTGCTTCTCGAAGATGTCCGCCCGGTACAGCATGCCCATCGGACCGGTGTCCTGCGGGATCGCCCAGATCTCGCCCTTGGGGCCGCTGACCTGCCCCCAGGTCCAGTCGACGAAGGTGTCCTTCAGCTTGGCCGCGCCGAACGGGTTCAGGTCCAGGAGGCTGTCCGTGATCGTGAACGTGGGAATGGCCTGGTACTCCATCTGCGCCACGTCCGGGGCGCCGCTGCCGGCCTTGATCGCTGTGCGCAGCTTCGTGTAATGCTGCACGCCCTGCCCCGCGTTGACGACCTTGACCTTGATCGCCGGGTACTTCTTCTCGAAGAGCGCCACCTCCTGGTCGATGTCCGGAACCCACGTCCAGAACGTCAACTGGGTCGGCTTCTTCATCGCCTTGTCGATGTCGGCCTGGCTGACCGCCTTCGAGGACGAGGAGGCGGACCCACCGCCGTCACCGCCGCCACAGGCGGACAGGGCGGCACCCAACGACACCGCTCCCGCGGTGGTGAGCAGGAGCCGGCGGCTCAACTGGGACTGGCTGGGGGTGGAGTGGGATCTGCGCATGACGAACTCCCGCCGATGGCTGAGGAATGGCACGCCGAGCACGGGCGTGCGAGTTGAGGGTGGTGAGGAAGACAGGAAGCTCGGACGCGACGGCCAGGACACAGAGGTCGGCATGGCACGGGTGCACGTCTTCGCGGACGCCGCCCGGCGGGAGCCCCCGGATGCAGCGGGGAGCCCCGTGGACGGGGAGGTTGCGGGTGGCGCGGAGAGTCGGGGCAGCCGGGATGCTCGGTGACTACCCGACCAAAGGCAAGGGCGCAGCGTTGATACGACGAGCTGTCCGAGGGTGTGAGGCCACTGCCGGGGAAACGGCCGGTACGGCGGCTCGCCTCACGATTGCCTGACCGGCGAGGAAGACTGCTCCTCGTATCGGTGCTGATCAGTTGTACGTGGCCGCACCTCCGTCCCCGGGTGGGCCGGATCGGCCCCCGCTGGGAGAAGAGGCCAGGGCCCGATCTCGGCCCGGGGTCATCCAGGTCGACGGCGGGGGCCCGGTCGAGGCGCGGACCACGAGCTCGACCGGTGGTTCCCCGGCCGACAGGGGTGGCGCGTCCGGGTTCTCGATGGAGTGCACGAGGCGTTCGAGCCCCTCCCGCGCCACGGTGTCGAAGGGCTGACGCATCGTGGTGAGAGGGGGAGTCACATAGGCGGCGACGGGAATGTCGTCGAAACCCACGACGCTCACGTCCTCCGGCACCCGTCGGCCGGCCTCCGCCAAGGCGCGGATGAGACCGATCGCCATGTCGTCGTTGGCCGCGAACACAGCGGTCATGTCGTCGTCGCGGGCCAGCTCGCGACCCGCCCTGTAGCCGCTCGCGGCCGACCAGTCGCCCTCGACGACACGCGGTGTAGTCCTGCCGTGCGCGACGAGCGTGGACCGCCAGCCCTCCAGCCGGTCACGGGCGGCGTACCAACGCTGCGGACCGGCGAGGTGGTGGACCGTGTCGTGCCCCAGCTCCAGCAGATGCTCGGTCGCCGTACGCGCCATCAGATCGGCGCCCACGCCCGCGGCCAGCGTCCTGGGCGTGGACAGAGGCGGCGCCCCGAGGACGAGGACCGGTACGTCGACACGTGCGGAGAGGTCGTCGCCGTGCCCGTCGTCGATCGGCTCGGAGATGATGATGCCGTCGACACCCTGCTCCAGGAGCGAGTCGACCGCACCGGCGACGCCCGTCGGGTCGCCTTCCAGTGTGTTGACCACACGCAGGGCGTATCCCGTGTCCCGTACCGCCCGTTCGACCCCCATGATCAGGGAGGCGGGTCCGTACAGGGCAGTACCCAGCGTCACCACGCCGATGGAACGCGTACGCCCTGAGGCCAGTGCCCGGGCGGCGTTGTTCAACCGGTAACCGAGTTCCTCACCGGCTTCCAGGACGCGTCGGCGCACTTCGACGGAGACATAGGGCTCGTCGTTGTAGACCCTGGACACGGTCTTCTGGGACACACCCGCCAGCCGGGCCACATCCACACTGCGCGGCGCACCGGAACTGCCGCCCCGCCCTGCGCCTCGCCTCATGGAGTCTCCAGATGATCGTGACCGGTGACGGCCGGTGTTCGTCATGACTGCGGTGTCTGACTGCGCTGACATGTCTACGCAGTCACAGAGCGCCCGTCAAGCGTCCGAAACAGATTCGTAACGTCGCAAGGTGTCGGCCCGACCCTTGACCGAGCGAGATCCCCGAGCCCGCTACAAGCCTTGACGGGGCAGCTCTGACTGCGCAGACATAGGGTAGGTGCCGAACGTCTGTTCCGTTCGGGTACCGCGGCACGCCGACGTGACCTGCAACTGCTACCTGTCGGGCCTCGGGTCGGGACACCAGTCGTCCGACCTCCCTGGCAGCCTCGCCGGGCTCCCCCACGACCGACCAAGAACCTGGCCTCCTGCAGATAAAACTTTGACCCGCTGCTAATTGATCGTCGAGCCGTACTCCTGCACCAGGCGCTCATGCACCACCGCACCCTTGATGAGGATCTCCGCCCGCAGCATCGCGTCGATCAAAGGAGAGACCTCGTCCACCACCCGCCTGCGCGGCCGGCCATTCGAGATCCGCTTGCGGCGCGGACGGCGCCGTGCCGGACAGGTACGTACGGACCGTCTTGCGGTCCAGCCCCGTCTCCTTGGCCACCTCCGCCAGGCTCACCGCCCCGGACTTCAACAGGGCACGGAACCGCCGCAGTTCCAACCATCGTTGCGGATCCAAGACCACCGCACGACCGCTCTTCGCCACCCTCACCGGACGAACGGCAGACTGCCGGGCACCATCCCTCACCACATCAACAAGCGTCCCTTTTCACTCGTACGCGACCAGGGACGTTCGTGTGTACGCCGACACCCCTCGCGTCCAGACCGGCCGCGCCGGCGAGGACGACCAAGCCGACTGACCCAAGGCAGAGGTGCGCGGTCCCGGCCCGGCTCGCTCGGGCCTTTGCGTATGGCTGTTGGTTCGGGCGGCACCCTGACGGGCCGTGGTGCCTGTGTCGCGTCCAGTCCGCACCGCTGGCCAGCCGGCACTGCCGATGAAGACGACCGGCGCAATGCAGGCCCCCGCCTTGCCGAACCGGAACGTGAGCGACGGCACCCCCAGTTCGGGCCCCGCCCATGTACCTGCATCCGACGGACTGTTACTACCTGGTCTGATGTCCGGCGGAGCGTAACCGCGCGCACATAGGCAAGCACAAGTGAGATGGCAGAAAAGCCTCACCTCTTTGGAAAATCCCGACGTCAAACAGCACCCCTCTGCCTTGTGTCTCCTTACGTCAGCCTCTAAGCTGCGCTACGTCGACCCCTCACCGACCGGGTTGATCATCCGAATGGAGCAGGAATGGCTAAGACGCGAGCCGGCCGCCCCGGTGGCCTGGTGTGCCCAGTGATCACGCCGGTGACGCCGCACAACGGGTTGAACGCCGACGCCCTGTCCCGCCACATCGACGCACTGGTTCCGCACGTCGACGGCGTCTTCGTGTTGGGCTCCTCCGGTGAGCACCCGTGGCTTCTCGCGGATGTCGAGCGAGAAGTGGTCGCGGTCGCTGGGAAGCAGCTGGCCGGGCGAGCCGCGCTCTACGTCGGCGCCGGGCAGTCAAGCGTCGATGCGACCTTGCGTACCTTCGACGAGTACGCCGACTCGGCGGCCGACTACCTCGTGGTCACTCCGCCGACCTTCTTCCCGCTCTCCGACGCCGAGACCATCGATGCGTTCGTGACCCTCGCCGATCATGCACCCCGGCCCGTCGTCCTCTACAACATTCCCCAGTTCGCCGGGAACGGCATCTCCACCGAAGTCCTGCGTGAGGTCGCACAGCACCCGAGGTTTGTGGGCGTGAAGGACAGCAGCGGGGACCTGTCCTTGGTCGCCGCCTTCCTCAAGGCCCGCCCGTCCGACTTCGCCGTACTGCAGGGCCGCGACCATCTGATCGCGGCCACCCTCCGGCTCGGCGGGGACGGCGCCGTTGCCGCACTGTCCAACATCGCCGCACCGCTCCTGGCCGAGCTGGTCCACGCCGGGCAGGACACCGCCGGACACCACCGCCTCGACGCTCTGCAGGACGAGGTGGACCACCTCGGCAAGCTGCTCGCTTACGGCCTCGTGGGTGCGCTGAAGGCGAGTCTCGAACTGCTCGGGTTGCCGGTCGGCGCACCCCAGCGCCCCGCGCGCACGGTGTCTGCCGCCGAGCGGGACCAGATCGCGAAGATCCTCCACACCTTCGACGGACGCCTGCTCGCAGCGTTCTGACACACCCACCCCACCAGCGGACCCAGCCGAGAGGAACCCCAGATGAGCGCCCACACCGAACTCGACGCCACCATCGATCACGAGGAGGTGGTCATCCGCCGCGGCGAGCGCACCGGCCAGCCCGTCATCGTCGCTATCCACAACACCAAGCTCGGACCGGCTCTGGGCGGCGTCCGGCTGACGAGGTACGACTCCCCCGTCTCCGCAGTCGTCGACGTCCTGCGGCTGAGCCGCGCCATGACGTTCAAGGCCGCAGCCTCGAACAACGGCACCGGCGGCGGGAAGTCGGTCGTCCCGCTGCTGCCTGGCGGCCCGCCGCGCGTCGACGGCCAGTTCCGCACCAGCTTGCTGCTTGACGTCGCCGACGTCGTCCACTCGCTGGGTGGCCGCTACATCGTCGCCCCCGACGTGGGCACGGGACCGACCGAGATGCGCACCATGCGCATGCGTACGCCCTACGTCGGCGGCTACACGATCACCGCCGAGGGCATCCCGGCCACCACCCACGGCACCGCCGGTGGTGTGGAGCGGGCCCTGCTGGCCACCGCCCAGCACCTGTGGGGCACCACCAACCTCGACGGACGCACCATCGCCGTGATCGGGTTCGGTGCCGTCGGCCGCTCCCTCACCGAGAAGCTCATCAAGCGGGGCGCCACGGTCTCGACCACTGACATCGACGAATCCCTGCGTGAGCAGGCCGAGGCAGTCGGCGCCACCTGGATCCCCCTCGACACCGCCCATGAAGCCGAGGTCGACATCCTCGCCCCCTGTGCGCTCGGCGGCACCCTCACCCCCACGCTCGTCCCGCGGCTGCGCTGCAAGGCCTTCGTGGGCTCGGCCAACAACCAGCTCAGCACCGACTCCGTCGCCGGCTCACTGCGCGAGCGCAACATCATCTGGACCCCGGACTTCATCGCCAACGCCGGCGGCATCCTCTACGCCAGCGGCATCGAGCTCCAGCACCTCACCCCCGAGCAGGCCGACCACCGCCTCGACGAGATCGCGGAGACGACCACTCGGGCCCTGGAGCGCAGCGACCGAGACGGCGTCACCACGCTCGCCGCCGCCTACGACCTCGCACGCGAGCGGCTCGCCGCCGCCGAGACCATCAGGCCGTAACAAGCAGGCCCCGCTCACAGGGCTCCTGCCTGCCCATGCCGGCGGGCTGGCTGGCTGGCGTACCCATGCAGGACCATGGACGCCACGCCGGTCCCCCGGCGTAGTGACTATTGATGCGGTTGCTGCCCTTTGGGCCATCAGAGAGCACCGCGATTGCGACCGGCGCCCTTGCGCCCGCTGCTGAGCAGGCGTTGGCTCTCGGGATCGCCAGGTCCTGCGGCACGTCTGGCCGTTGGGGGCGCATTTCAGACGGCATCATGTCCGTCGAACGTCGACGCACACGCGTTGGACCAGGGCACGACGATCCGAAGACGCTACAGCGCAGCCGACGCCAGACCTCAGTCAGATAGTGATCGCTGCTCACCGACCGAGCACTCTTCGCGTGAAAGCGGCTGATAGCCCGCTGTCGGCAGAAAGATTGATCGCCCTCGGTTCCTGCGCCGGCCAAAAAGAAGCTCAAGCACCTACACCAGGAGCTGTCCTGCAAAGCCACGGGATCGAAGAAAAGCGCTCAGTGCGGGCCAGGAATCCGTCCATCAGAACCTGCCCCTCGCCTGCGGCTGCTTTCATCGGTCCAGCTCCGTCAAGGGCACCTGTCTGCGCTGACCCGAGCGATCGCCGACGCCGACTCAAAGCACTCCAGGCAGTCTCCAGTACATCCAGGAAGTCGCAGGCGCTCAGACGACTCCGGGCTCCTGGGGCGGTGTGGTGCTGACGACGGCTGGGCCAGGCACCAGTTCGAGGTCGTCCGGCGTGACGGTGTGTCCGACATTGCAGTGCAGTTCCGCTCGCACGCCCGCGCCGCAATCTGCGTGGCGCAGGCGTACGGCACCCCCGCCGGGGGCCAGGTGCCGGTCACCCCACTGCATCAGGGCGAAGAACACTGTCATGAGCTGGTTGCCGCGGTCGGTGAGCACATAGCGTTCACGGGTGCGCTGGCCGTGCTCTTGGTAGGAGACCTTGTTGAGAAGGCCCGCGTCGACCATTTCCGCCAGACGCGCGGATGCCGTGGGCTGACTTACCTTCGCCTGACGTGCCAGATCCGTGAAATGCGTCGTGCCGTAGTAGACCTCCCGCAGGAGAATCCACGTGGACTGGTTGGAGACGAGCTCCAGGGCGAGGCGTCCTGAGCAGGGAACGTCGTACCAGCTGTCGCGGTCGGTGAGGGAGTCGCGAAGTGGAGTCGGCATGGTGTCACTATACGCTTATGCGCCGCGATCGAGAATCCGGGTGGACCTCTGACTTAAGGCAGCGTACCGCAGGTGACTGCTCCGATCGCGCCGAGCGTATCGATGGCCAGAGTGAGAACGTCTGACGAACTCATGCTCGTGGAAGGCTGCTGACGGAGGGGCCGTCGTCCTGCCTGTCGTGAGAGGACGCGAGGGGTCAGCGACGCTGACGCACCATGTGGCCCCGACTTCCCAGAAGTACGTGATCCGCCACGACAATCGCATCATCAGCTGGCCGGAACGGGTTACCCATCCCGCATCAACGCCCCGTAACACCTGCCAGTGATCATCCGCTGCCGGGTACGTGGCGGTGTTCGCGGTGCGGCGCTTGGGCGAGGAAGTCCTCGCCCAGGCAGGACACACCGTCCTCACCTGCACACGACATGTGCCATGTGGTACCCAAGGAGGACCCAAGATCAGGACAGGTGCCTCTTCTGGCCCGTCAAAGCGGTATTGCAGGGTGTTCGGTGGTGTCTCGCTCACCCGTCTGAGCCTCTCATCTGTCACCTGCAGAGCTACCGCCAAGGCCAGAAAGTCACGCCGTCCCTGCTTCGGGTGCTCGACAGCGGCGAGCCCGAGTACAACGGAGCCCATGAAGGAGCCCTCCGACCATCCTGACCGGCCACACGACGAGGCCCCGCCGGAGCAAACGACGCTGTTGGTTAGTCCGGGCCTCGCGTGACGTCGGCCTTGAAGGCCCTCAACTCGGACCACCTGGACGTCAGAAGACGGTTCCGACTTCCTGTCGATCGTGGTCTTGACCGACCGGTGGGCCAGCCAGCACGAGACCTCGTAGATCGGGACACCGCTGGCAGGGCAGTCGAGGTGAAGTGATGCAGGCTGAAAGGCGTGCAGTTCGTCTCACCGTCCGCATCGACGATGCCGGCCACGGCCAACCGGCACGCCTTGACGTGCTGCGGCCCGACCTCGCCCGTCTCCTGGCCCCGCTCACCGCGCACGCGGCCCCTGCCGTGCTCACCCCGCACCCCGACGACGCCGCCTGGCTCCAACAGACGGCACTCCAATTCCTGGACGAACACCGCGCACTGGGGTGCCCCCTCGACATCCACCACGCCCTGCGCCGCAGCCTGCTCGAATCACTGCTGCTGCGCCTGGCGAACTCCCCGGGCATCGCCCCCATCAGCACGGCCCCGGCCGATACCGGCCGCGCCAACAGTTACGGGCGCTTCCTGGACGCCTTGGAGCTGCACTTTTGCGAACTGCACCAGGCCGCGGACTACGCCGAGTTGCTCGGCTGCTCGGTCCGCACCCTCAGCCGTGCCGCACGGGACGCCACCGGCAAGGGAGTACGCGAACCCATCGACGCGCTGCGCCTCCTGGAAGCCCGGCGCCTACTGGGAGCCGCCCGGTGCGACGCCCGGGCCGTGGCCGCCCACCTCAGCTTCACCGATCCCGCGGACTTCGGCCGTTTCTTCCGCGACCGCACCGGTCTCACCCCGGCCGCCTTCGCGGCCGACGCAGCCAGGACCGACGCGTGACGGTGCCCCGGCGGAGGCCCCCAACGGCGGCCGACACGTCGCCGTGCAGCCGGGCCGGCACCACCACAGGGTGGTGGCCACTCGCGGGCTCCGGGAGCTCACGCGAGTGCGGTGAGGAAGCGGGCGCCCGGGCCACGGGCCCGGCGGCGCTCGCCGGGAACCCGAGCGGTGGTGATGGTGACGCGGTGTCACATCGACGGTTCGACAGGCGTGCCCTGAGCGACCGAGGAGGATTTGCGCACCCTCAGGACGAAGCCGACGCTTTCGCAGCGGCCGGGGAGTTCCCGGAAGTCCTCCGCATCGATGCGGGAGCGCAGGAGTGACACGGCATTGCGGGCGATTGACTCACGCTGCGGGTCGACGGTGGTCAGGGGCGGTGAGGCGAAGCGGGCCGCCTCGATGTCGTCGAAGCCTGCCAGAGCCACGTCGTTGGGGACCGCGACGCCACTTCGGGCCAGCACCGACAGGGCACCGATGGCGACCATGTCGTTGTAGCCGAAGAGGGCGTCGAAGCGGACGCGGGTGCGCAGCAGACGGGTCACTGCACCGGCGCCGGAGGACCACAGGTCGGCGTTGTCCACGCCGATCACCAGCGAGTCGTCGTAGGCGACCCCAGCGTCTTCAAGAGCTCTGCGGTAGCCGTGCAGACGTCGACCGCCGGCTCGCGGCTGGGCCTGTTCGCAGATGACGGCAATACGGCGTCGGCCCTGGGCGAGCAGGTGGGTGACAGCCGCGTATGTTCCCTGCTCGTCCGCGATCTCGACGTAGTCCAGAGGCATCCCGGCCGCCTGGGCAGGGCGCTCGCCGAGGACGACCGTGGGCTGGGTGAGCGGCAGGGGCAGGTACTCCTCGGGAGTGAGGGCCTGCGGCACGTAGATGACCCCGTCCACGAGTTCCTTGTGTGACGTGGACAGGACGGCGCGTTCACGCTCGGCGTCTCCGCGGGTGGTCTCGACCACCACTTTGAGTCCCTGGGTCTCCGGAGCCCGGATGACCTGTTCGGCCAGTTCCGCGTTGAACGGCTGGTAGACGTTCGGGAGGACAAGCGCGATGGTGCCGGTGCGCTGCGAGCGCAGGCCGCGGGCGAAGGGGTTGAGCCGGTAGCCGAGCTCCTCGACAGCCGCGCGGACGCGGTGTTCCGTCTCCGGGCTGTAGGAACCGGTGCCGTTGACGACGTTGGAGACCGTCTTCGTGGACACGCCCGCCTTCTCGGCCACGGTACGCATGGTCACGCTCCGCCCCATGCGGGCATCCCTCCCAAAGTCGATTCACGGACGGTCAGTTGGTGGTCGGCGACGACCAGCCGGCCCGAATCCGGCTCGACCGTACCGTTCATGCGGTCGTTCAGCAGGGCCAAGGCCTCCCGTGCGATCTGGGCCCTGCCGGGGGCAATGGAGGTGAGCGCCGGGTGCGCGTACCGTGCGTCGTCCGTGTCGTCGAACCCGGCTACGGCCACTTCTGCCGGGACCCTCACCCCCGCTTCCTGCAGGGCGTGCAGGGCACCCAGCGCCAGCGCGTCCGCGAAGGCGACCACGGCGTCGAACGGGATGTCCGCTTCGAGCAGCCGGCGCATGCCCGTGGCTCCCTCCTGGCGGTTCCAGTGAGGGGTGCCCACTTCGAGAACCAGGTCGGGGACGTAGGGCAGACCGGCCTCGCGCAGCCCCTCCCGGTAGCCCTCCAGGCGCAGTTGGGCGGCGGCCCGCTCGGGCCGGTCGCTGTGGTCGGCACCGAGGGCCGCGATCCGGGTGTATCCCAGCGACACCATGTGCCCGACGAGGGCGCGGACGCCTTCCTGGTTGGCCATGGCGACCCGGTCCACGGGCGCGTCGTAGGCACGTTCGGAGATGAACACCGTCGGCACCGTCCGTGCCACGGTCTGGGCCTGTGCGTCCGACAGGCCCACCGGGTACATCAGCAGCCCGCCGAGGTGCGGACCGTGCTCGCGGACCAGTGCGAGTTCGGCCTCGGCGTCCCCCTCGGTGAGTTCGATCAGCACCGTGAGCCCATGGCGTTCCGCCTCCCGCATGATCTCCTCAGCGAGCGAGGAGAAAAAGGGCTGGGAGAGGTGGGGCAGGGCGAGTCCGACGAGGTCGATCCGGCCGGTGCGCAGGTTGCGAGCGACCGAGTTGGGCCGGAAGTCCAGCTCGGCTATGGCGGCGTCCACCTTTCGCCGGGTCTGTTCGCTGACGTTGGGCTCGCCGTTGACCACACGGGAGACCGTCTTCAGTGACACCCCGGCCCGCTGGGCCACGTCATGCATCGTGGACATGACCGAACCTTAGGCTCTGGCCGAGGCGGAGCCGCGCAGCCCCGCGCACTCCGCGTCGGTGAGCGCCAGCACCGACCCGTGGCGGAGCCCCGGCGGCAGCGCGCAGAACTCCGGCTCGACCGCGGGAAGCCATACGGGACTGTCCAGGCGGTCGGCCCGGAAAGGTACGTAGCCGCGGCCGAGGAACTCGTCCAGCAGGAGCAGCCAGCCCCGCCCGTCGGGTGCCGGAAGCACGATCGGCCCTTCGGCGTGCGCCAGGCCCGGCCGTTTTTCGGAGCCGCGGCCTACGCCCTGCGCGACGGGCTCGTAGTCCGTGGCGTGCAGGTCTCGGGAGCGCTCGACGAAGACGAACTTGGCGTCGGGAGCCTCCGGCGTCCCGGGCAGTCGCTCGTCCTTGGTGAACCGGTAGAACCATCCGTCGTGCTCCACGACGGTGGAGTCGATGACGGGGTACCCGTTGTCCACCCACACCCGGGGCTCGCCGAAGGTGCGGAAGTCCTTGGTGGTCGCGCAGTACATGCGCTGGTACGACGGGCTCTCGTGCCGTGGGTCGTCGTCCGGGTAAACGGTGGAGGCCCAGAACACCAGGTACTCCTCCCGGCCCGGGTCGTAGACGGCCTCGGGCGCCCAGACGCACCCGGCCCACTCCGGCATGACCTCGACCCGGTGCGGCCCGTCCCACTCGCGCAGGTCGGCCGAGTGCCACACCAGCAGGTCGCGACTGCCGTGAGCGATCGCCTGTTCCCAGCCCTCACTGCCATGGATACGCAGGTCGGTGGCGAGCAGATGGAACCCGCTGCCGTCCGCCGTCCGCACCAGGAACGGATCACGCGCACCACCGCCCTCGGGGGCGAGCGGGGGAATGCCGGTCAGTTCCGTCCAGCGGTCCATGCGGGGGCTGTCGCAGAGCACGAAGCGGATCCGCTCGCCGTCGGCGCGGTGCTCGCCGGCGAAGTAGGCGAAGAGGTGGCCGGCGGGCCGGTCGGGCCCCGAACCGCCGGTCGGCTGTGCCGTACCTGCGGCTTGGTGGTCGCGGTGGGGGCTCTGGGGCACGGGGACCTGTCTCCTCGTCGGCGGGGTGGGGTGAGGTGAGCTTCGCACTGCAGATTCATCGTTGTCAAAGGGTGAGAACTCCGATGACACACAACGCTTCCCTTGCCGGCATGCCTCAGGACTGGAGGATCCGACGAAGGAGATGGCTGTGACCTGCGCAGGTCGCGAACGTGACGGGGAGGCACATGGGCGCCGTTCGATGTCGGTCTGGAAAAAGAACAGCCAAGGAGGGTTGACGACGATGTACCTGACGGACATCCTGATCCCGCTTCACCCAGCCGTAACACCCGGTTCACCCGGTTCGTTCGGTTCGCTCGGCCTATTTCTCCCGACAAAGCCGGCTCTCGCCGGCAGAAGAAGGTCGTCATGGCCTCCCTTGCCCCCGCCCCGGCGCCCCTGTACGAGGACCCCGTCCACGCGGGCCCGACCGATCCCGTCGTCCAGTACGACGGCCGGCAGTGGTGGATGTTCTACACACAGCGCCGCTCCGACGTGGCCGCGCCAGGCGTCGCCTGGGTACACGGCACCGCGATCGGCGTCGCGACCAGCACGGACGGTCGCGACTGGCTCTACCGCGGCGTGCTGGACAGCCTCCCGTTCGAGCCCGGCACCAACACCTTCTGGGCCCCGGAGACGTTGCGGGCCCCCGACGGGGTGTTCCACATGTACGTCAGCTACATCCGCGGTGTGCCGAACCGCTGGGAGGGCCACGACCGGCGGATCCTGCACTACACCAGCGTCGACCTGTGGCACTGGGTGCACGCCGGCCCGGTGCCGCTCAGCTCACGCCAGGTCATCGACGCCTGCGTCCACCCGCTGCCCGACGGCTCGGGCTGGCGCATGTGGTACAAGGACGAAGCCCACGGCTCGCACACCTGGGCCGCCGACTCGGCCGACCTGTACGACTGGCGGGTACGGGGCCCGGTGCTGGAACACCGACCGCACGAGGGACCCAACGTCTTCGCGCTGGACGGCCGGTACTGGATGGTCGTCGACTGCTGGGACGGCCAGGACGTGTTCCGCTCCGCCGACCTCGACGAGTGGACCCCGGCAGGCCGCATCCTCGACGGCTCCGGCACCCGGGAGGACGACCAGGGCGTCGGACACCACGCCGACGTCGTCGCGGGCCCCGACGCGGCCTGGATCTTCTACTTCACCCACCCCGACCGGGACACGGCATCGCCGGACAGCGACGGGCCGGCGCAGCGCCGCTCCGTCGTGCAGCTGGCCCGGCTCACCACCCAGGGCGAACAGCTGCTGCTCGACCGTCACACCGTTCCGTTCCACGCCCTGCCCCGACCCTGAAGCCCCGCGCCGGGGCCATGACACCCCGGGGCGCCGCCTCCGAGCACACCGAGACCTTCACCGCGCCCCGCGCGCTCCCGAGAGGAACCACCATGTCCATCGACAACGCCGGCAACGGCGCCCCTCAGCTCAGCAGACGACGCTTCGTGCAGGGCAGCCTCATGGCCGCCGTCCTCGGTGGCACCGCACTGGGTGCCAGTGCCTGCTCCACCAGCACCGCGGCGAGCGGTGGCGGCGGCAAGGGCTCAGTGTCCTTCTTCTCCTGGGACACCCAGACCGTCATGAAGCCGGTGCTGGACCTGTTCACCAAGCAGACCGGCACCTCCGTCTCCTTCTCCTACGCCCCGCCGGTGCCGCAGTACGTCTCCACCCTGCAGACCCGCCTCCAGGCCCACACCGGCGCCGACGTCTTCATCCTCACGGCCGAGGACAAGCAACTGGTCGGCGGCGGCTTCCTGAAGGACCTGACCGGCCAGAAGTTCCTTGACCCCATGAACTCCGCCAACAAGGACTTCATGACGGTCGACGGCAAGGTGTACGGACTGTCGATCTCCTCCTGGGCCGGCGGGATCATGTACAACAAGGAGCTGCTCGCCAAGGTCGGCGCGGACGCGCTGCCGGACAGCTGGGACGGGTTCCTGAAGCTGTGCGGCAAGCTCAAGGACAAGGGGATAGCCCCGTACTACGACTCCGCGCACGACGGCAACTTCATGGCACTGTGGGGCCTGCTCGGCGGGTACTTCGACGGTCACGGCGGCTTCCCGGACGCCGACATCTTCGCGGGCAAGGCCACGTTCGCCGACACCTGGACCGAACCGCTGGTCGCCTACTGCAAGCTGTACACCGAGAAGCTGACGCCCAAGTCGGTGGTGGGCCTGACCAGCGACCAGGTGGTCAGCGAGTTCGCCAACGGACGGGTGGCCATGTTCGGCGCCGGCACCTGGAACGTTCCCACGGTCCAGAAGAGCGCCCCCCACCTCTCCTTCCAGACCGAGGCCATCCCCGGCATCGACAAGGGCACCAGCTACTGGACCGGTGCCGCCAGCCCGGGTTACGCCATCAACGCCAAGGCCAAGAACCCCGAGGCCGCCCTGAAGTTCCTCGAGTTCCTGGCAAGCCCCGCCGCCGTCGGGGCGTACGGCAAGTCCAGCGGGGCGATCACCACCACCAGCACCTACACGCCGAGCTTCGCCGCGGACATCACCAACCAGGCCCTCGGTGCCCGCTCCGGCAAGATCTACCTCCCCGTCGTCGCCTGGCCGCGCCACTCCAACGAGCTCATCCAGGAGTTCAACACCCAGATGCAGCAAATGGTCCAGGGATCGGTCAAGCCCAAGGACATCCCCGCCGCACTGGACAAGAAGCTCAAGCAGCTCGACGCGAAGTAGGCGGGAAGCGACAGCCCTCATGGCCATACAGACCCCCGACCTGTCCACCCGGGCCCGCGCCGTCACCACGCCCGGCGGCGCGTCCGGCGGAACCCGCGCCCGCCGCCGGCTGCGCGAGCAGCTGACCACGCAGGCGTTCCTGGTGCCGATCGCCCTCGTGCTGGTGGTGCTGTTCCTGGTGCCGCTCGCCGAGTCGGTGTACTACAGCTTCACCGACTACAGCGGCTCCTCACCGACCAGGCACCTGGTGGGGCTGCGGAACTACCGGCAGATCTTCACCGACCCCTCGGTGCTGACCGGCCTGGGCTTCACCCTGCTGTACGCGGTGGCGACCACGCTGATCGTGACCGTCCTGGCCATCCCGCTCGCGGTGATCCTCAACCGCCGCTTCCCCGGCCGGAGTCTGGTCCGCGCGGCGTTCTTCTTCCCCGCCGTGCCCAGCATGGCGATCCTCGGCCTGGTGTGGACGTTCGTCCTGTCGCCGCTGTCCTCCGGGGTGATCAACTCCGTCCTGGGCAGCCTCTTCGGAGTCGGTCCGGTGCCGTGGCTGTCGGACAACACCCTGGCGAAGGTCTCGGTGATCGTGGTCGGGGTCTGGGCGCAGACCGGCTGGCACGCCGTCCTCTACCTCGCCTACCTGCAGTCCGTCCCCCGGGACTACTACGAGGCCGCCACCATCGACGGGGCCACGCCGCGACAGCAGTTCTTCCGCATCACCCTGCCGCTGCTCGCGCCGGCCATGACGGTCAGCCAGTTCCTGTTGCTCATCAACGGCCTCAGGGTGTACGACCTGCCGTTCACCCTCACCGCCGGCGGCCCCGGCTACGACACCTACACCATCACCCAAATCCTCGTACAACGCGGTATCGCCGAGGGCGACTACGGGCTCGGCGCCGCACTGGGCGTGATCTTCCTGATCGCGGTCGCCGCCGTGCTGTCGCTCCAGCTCTCGGTGACCCGCAGGCTGGAAAGGAGGTTCCGGTGACGGCGATCCTCTCCCGGCTGCGTACCCGGGGCTGGCTCACCAGCGCCTACATGCTGCCCGTCTCGGCGGTGATGGCGCTGCCCTTCTACTACGTCCTCGTCAACACCCTCAAGTCGCAGGCGCAGACCACCGGTTCACCGCTGGCACTGCCCACCTCGCCGGACTTCTCCACCTACCGCCGGGTCCTCGACCAGGTCCCCATCGCGGCGGCGTTCGCGAACACCCTCTACGTCACGGTGGTCTCGGTCGCCGTCATGGTGCTGATCGGCGCCATGGCGGCCTACGCCCTGACGATCCGCCCCACCAGGTTCAACAAGCGCTTCGGCAAGCTTCTGCTGCTCGCGTTCATCGTGCCCACCCAGTCGACCCTGATCCCCGTCTACCAGATCTTCGTCAAACTGGGCCTGGTCAACAGCCTGAACGGCCTGGTCCTGGTCTACAGCGCCGGCTCGATCTTCTGCTGGTTCGTCATCCAGGGCTACATGGCCACCCTGCCGTTCGAGGTCATCGAGGCCGCCCGGCTGGACGGCTGCGGTCCCTGGCAGGTCTTCTGGCGGATCGTGCTGCCGTTGATCAGGCCCATCCTGGCCACCGTCGCGGTGTTCCAGACGATGTGGATCTGGAACGACTTCTTCACCCCCAACGTGTACCTCAGCGACCCGGGCAAGAGCACGATCGTGCTGGAGGTCTACACCTCGGTCGGGCAGTTCCAGGTCGACTGGCCGGCCTTCCTGACCCTGAGTGTCATGGCCCTGGTCCCCATGGTGGTCTTCTTCGTCGCGGTCCAGCGGCACATCGTGTCCGGTCTGCTCAGCGGCGCCGTCAAGGGCTGAACCACACCTCCCTGATCGACCGGTGCGTTCGGCGCGCCCTCCTCCCCGTATCACCCGGCACGCGCGCGCACCGGTCTGCTCCACCCCACTCATCCGCTCCGTTCGAAGAGGAACGCAATGCGAAGATGGCCACGCCGCCTCCTGGCGGCCCTGGGCAGCGCGGCAGCCACGCTGGGACTCGTGCTCGTCCCCAGCACGGCCGCCCACGCGGCGACCTGCACCACGTACTACATCTCGTCGTCGTCCGGCAGCGACAGCAACGACGGATGCAGCACCAGCACCCCGTGGAAGACGCTCACGAACGTCAACTCGACGACGTTCACGGCCGGGAATCAGATCCTGTTCCAGGCCGGCGGTTCCTGGACCGGCGAACTCCAGCCCCAGGGATCCGGCGCCTCCGGCAACCCGATCGTGATCGGCGGCTACGGATCCGGCGCCGCTCCCATCCTCAACGGAGGCGGTGCCGCGGCCACCATCTACCTGCACAACCAGCAGTACTGGACGGTCCAGAACCTGGAGATCACCAACCCGGCCTCCAGCGCGGCGGTGCGCAGCGGCATCCAGCTGGAGAACGACACCACCGGGATCCTCGCCGGAATCCACATCCTGAACAACAACATCCATGACGTGAAGGGTTACTGGGCGAACGTCCAGAACCCAGTCCAGCCGAGCCAGTCCTCCGGCATCGCCTTCGACGTCACCGACAACAACACCACCAGCGGCTGGGACGACGTCCAGATCAGCAACAACACGCTGACACGCGACGACGCCGGCGGCATCTACATCGGCTCCCTCGTGGGCCTGAACCACAACATCAACACCACCAACGTCGTCATCGACGGCAACACACTCACCGACATGGGCGGCAACGACATCGTCTGCGTCTTCTGCGCCTCACCGGTCATC
This sequence comes from Streptomyces sp. NPDC005483, assembly GCF_040606035.1. Lineage (NCBI taxonomy): Bacteria > Bacillati > Actinomycetota > Actinomycetes > Kitasatosporales > Streptomycetaceae > Streptomyces > Streptomyces sp. NPDC005483. The sequence continues at coordinate 292,453 of NZ_JBEXEA010000010.1, read as the reverse complement.
CAGAACAACGTCGCCACGGACAACGGCTACCGCTACTCCGGCGCCGGCCTGTGGAACGGCTGGACCACCAACGCGGTCTTCCAGAACAACGAGGTCTCCCGCCAGTACCGCAACTTCGTCGACGGCCAGGCCTTCGACATCGACAACAACAACACCGGCACCGTCATCCAGTACAACTGGAGCCACGACAACCCGTTCGGCTTCACGGAGTGGTGCTGCCGCAGCGGCTTCGGCGCCAAGTCCTCGGTGATCCGCTACAACATCAGCCAGAACGACGGCGCTTCCAACGCGGTCTTCCCCGGCATGGGCGGCGTCGACAGCAACACCACCGCCCAGGTGTACAACAACACCATCTACATGGGCGAGGGCGACAACGGCGGCGTGACCGGGGGCACCCCGAACAGCACGGTCGCCTTCTCGAACAACATCGTCTACAAGCTGGGCACCGGCGGCTACGCCACCAACAAGACGACGTGGACCCACAACCTGTTCTACGGCCAGCATCCCGCGAGCGAACCGGCCGACTCCGCGAAGATCACCGCGGACCCGCTGTTCGTGAACCCGGGTGCGGGCGGAACGGGGCGGGCCTCGGCCGCCGTATACAAACTGCGCAGCGGCTCCCCCGCCCTCGGCGCGGGCGCGGTCATCTCGTCCAACGGCGGCCAGGACTACTTCGGCAACACCGTCTCCGCCACCGCCGCGCCCAACATCGGCGCCTACAACGGCCCGGCCGTCTCCGGACCCACCGCCCACACGGGCGCGTACTGGCCGCTGGAGGAAGGTTCCGGCACCGCCACCGCCGACCTGACCGGCGGCGCCAACAACGGCACCCTGCAAGCAGGGGCCTCCTGGACGACCGGCAAGGTCGGCGCGGGCGCCGTCAACCTGACCGGCGCGAGCAACTCCTGGGTGGACGTCCCCACCACCGCCCTCGACACCAGCGGCAGTTACACGGTCTCCGCGTGGGTGAAGCCGAACAGCGTCACCGGCAACCAGACCTACGCGAGCATCGACGGCTCGGCCATCAGCCCCTTCTACCTCCAGCTGACGGGCGGCACCTTCGCCTTCACCGTCCGCAGCGCCGACTCGACCAGCGCCACGTTCAAGCAGGTCACCGGCGGCAGCCCCGCCACCGGCACCTGGTACCACCTGACCGGCGTGTACGACAACAGCGCGCACACCATCGCGCTGTACGTGAACGGCCAGCTCCAGGGCACCACCGCGTTCTCGTCACCGTGGAAGGCCACCGGCCACACCACGATCGGCCGGGCCAAGTGGAACGGCGGGAACGTCGACTTCGCCAACGGCGCCATCGACGACGTACACATGATCCCCCGGGCCCTCACCGCCCGCGAGGCGTACGCCCTCGGAACCGGCGCCGTCGGCTACTACCAGCTCGACGAGGGCAGCGGCCACACCGTCACCAACCTGCTCGGCAACACCGACGACGGCTACACCGAGGGCAACGCCACCTGGGCGGGCAGCGGGAAGGTCGGCAACGACTCGCTCAGCCTTGACGGCACGGCCGTGACCATGGCGGTCGTCCCGTCCTCGGTGATCGACACGAGCCAGAGCTACACGGTCGGTGCCTGGGTGAAGCTGAACTCCGTCAGCGGCAACAACCAGACCTTCGCCAGCCTCGTCGGCGGCAAGGTCAGCCCCTTCTATCTGCAACTGTCAGGAGGCAAGTTCACCTTCGTCACCCGGGCCTCCGACGCGAACGCGTCCGCGGCCACGACGGTGACGGCCGGATCTGCGGCGACGACGGGCACCTGGTACCACGTCCTCGGCGTGTACGACAGCGGCGCCCAGACGATCTCCCTGTACGTCAACGGCACCCTCCAGGGCAGCACGTCGTTCGCCTCCCCCTGGAAGGCGATCGGCGCCACGCTCATCGGCGCCGGCACCTACAACCAGGGACCGGTGGACTTCACCAACGGCCAGATCGACGACGTCCACTTCTACAACCGGGTTCTCAGCACCGCTGAGATCCAGACGCTCGCCGCCGGCTGACCCAGCGGCGGGACGGGACGGGTGCCCACCCGGGGCATGAGGGTGCTCCGGGCCGGGCGCCCGTCCCCCTTCGGACGGCCCCACAAGAGACAAGAGAGGAGTCGACGATGAGCACGTCGACGCGGCACCGGCCCCGGACACCGGCGAAGAACCGGGCGCGCGGCCACGTGCCGCTCTGGGCGATAGCCATCACCGCGCTGGTGGCCGCGGCCGCCATCGCCGTGGCGGCCCTGCTGCCCGGCCCGCGGCACAGCCGGCCACCGGCCGCCGCACCGGCTCCCCCGGTCACAGCCGTGGCGGCGACGATCGACGGCCAGGACGTCCCGGTACGCGAACTCGCGCTCTACCTCACCCAGGAGCGATCGGCGGCCTTCACCCACTTCCGCCAGAAGTTCGGCGCCGAGGACGGCCCCGACTTCTGGACCACCGAGCACGACGGCCAGACACCCGCCGCTTATCTCCGCGAGCGGGCCCTCGCCGACGTCACCCGGGTCACCGTCGAGCTCAACCTGGCCCACCGCCAGGGTCTCCTGGCGGACTCCGGATACGACGCCTTCCTGCACAACTGGCAGGCGGAGAACGCCCGTCGCCGCACCGCCGTCGCCACCCACCAGGTCATCTACGGCCCGGTGCAGTACACCGAGTCGAACTACTTCACCTACGTCCTGAACAACCTCGCCGCCGCCCTGCGCGACAGGCTCACGGACACGCGGGCCATCACCACGCCGGACAGCGCCCTTGGCTCTTACTTCTCCGCCCACCGCGGCGACTTCCCGCACCGGTCGTTCGCCGCGGCGCACGAAGAGGTCCGCCAGGCGTACGTGTTGGACCGTTACCAGGCGGCGATCGACCGCCTCACAGGAGCGGCCCACGTCCGCGTACACCACACGGTGTTCGACGCCGTCCCGGTCAACTGACACATTGCCGGCCGGCGCCCGAGCGGATGCCATGGCCGTCCGTTGTCGGCCGACGCGCATCAAGCGTAGTTCGTTGTCGTTTCTCAGTAGCCCGGGGCTCAGTCTGAGCAGCCCACCAGTTCCAGTACGGCGTCGACGCCGTCCGGCATCCGCTCGCGCACCCGGTCGGCGATCCGTAGGCGGTCTGGAACATCTCCGGCAGCGCACCGACGAGCTCCCACGGCAGGCCGGAGTCGAACGGGATGACCTATGCCGCGGAGACGGTCAAGTACTGGGCGTACGCGCCGTCGGAGGCCGCCGGGCCGGGTGACGACGTCGGCCCACCTCGTCGCCGGTGCGGCGTCGCGGGCCACCATCGGTCGGCCCACGTCGAGTTCCTTACTCTGTTCGCCCCCTGGTGCGCTGTTCCGGGTCGCCCGGTGACCGTCAGGGGCGAGCGCTGTTCCGAGATCCGCCAACTCGCAGTACGACCAGTCGGTCACAAGACCATCGCCGCTCGCTCAGGCGGTCTGTCCGGGAGACCGTCCACCAACGCCTGCGCACGATCGAGCGGATACTCGGCTGCGACCTCGAATCCAGGCGTGCCCCAGCCGGACAGCCCGACAACGGTCGGCCGCTCAACACGACCACAACCGGGCCCCGTCAACCGCGCGGGTCCCCTCCTCACGGCCTGGGACGGTTGCGGGGCAGGCAGGAACCGAGCAGCCCGTCAGAGCCAGCCCACCGGCATCCCGAGGAAGGCTCGACTTGGCTGACCCCGCGCAGCGCGGCGAAGGACGCCTGACTGTCCAACCACTCCGGGTTCCCCCACCGCACCGTGATCAGCAAAGTGACGGCCATGTCCGGACCGATCCCCACCTCGTCGAGCAGTTGCGAGGCATTACCTTCCACAAGCCGGGCCATGTGAGCGTCCACCTCCCGGATCTGCTCGTTCACACCGCGCGGGGCTGGCTTCCAGGTGGCGCGGTCTGCCCAGTCGAAGCGCACGTTGCCGGAACGGGACGCCGCGCGCGCCGGACCCCCCATAACCGTCTTCGTAGCCCCGCAACGGGGTTACCGGCCTTCGGAGTTGGTATGACTACGATGGTTCGGCGGTGGCGGCGAGCAGGGCGGTGTCATCGTCGACCCGGTCGGGGGTGTTCAGCAGCTCCAGGGCCCGTTCGGTGATCTGCTGGGGGTCGGTGCGGGCGGCGGCGGGCAGCGCGCCGCAGGTCTGGCACAGGGCCGCCAGGCAGTCGTCCAGGGACAGTGCCCGGTTTTCCACCAGGCCGTCGGTGTACAGCAGCAGGCTGGTGCCGGGCGGGAACGCCACCTCGCGGTCGACCGGGGTGCTGCCCAGTCCCAGCGGCAGCGCTGGGGGTAGCTCCAGGTAGGCGGTCTCGGCGGCTACCAGCAGGGGCGGCAGGTGCCCGCTGGCGGCGTAGCGCAGGCGGTGGCGGTGCGGGTTGTAGACCGCGTACAGGCAGGTGGCGAAACGTTCGGTGGCGAGCGACTGCAGGTAGGCGTCCAGTCTGGCCAGCACCTGGGCCGGGCCGGCGCCCTCCATCGCGAGGCTGTGCAGGGCGGAGCGGAGTTGGCCCATCACGGTGGCGGCTGCCACGTCGTGGCCCATGACGTCCCCGATGGCCAGCCCCACGGCACCGTCGGGCAGCGCGAACACGTCGTACCAGTCGCCTCCGACCTCGGCACCACGGTTGCTGGCCCGGTAGTGGGTGGCCAGGCGCACCCCGGGCACCTGAGGCAGGCGGTGGGGCAGCAGGGCGCGCTGCAGGGTCAGGGCGAGGCGGCGCTCGTTGTGGTACCGGGTGGCGTTGTCGTAGGCCGTGGCCAGGCGGTGTGCGAGGTTCTCCAGATACTTGCGTTCGACCGCCGAGTAGTCGGTGTGCCGGACCAGTACCAAGGCGCCCAGTGTCTGATCGTGGGCGTGCAGCGGCAGGGCCAGCACGGCGGCGGGTGCCGGGTACGTGCCGTCCAGGGCTGGGGTGGTGCCGTTGATCGCATGCGTGGCGGCCGTGGCCAGGGCCTCGCGAGCAAGAAGGCGGCCGCCGGCGATGTATGCCGGGGGCGCCTGCGCCGGGGCGGGTGCCGTCGCGGTGAGGTGGATGCTGATCTGGTCGGCGAAGTCGGGCAGCAGGATCTGGCCGACAGTCCGCAGAATCTGATCCGGGTCGAGGGTGGCGGACAGCCGCAGGCCCGCGTCGGCCAGGGAGGCCAGCATGGCCAGCTGGTTGCGGGTCTCGGTCAGGACCTGTTCGCGCAGCCGGGACAGTTCCAACCCGGTGCGGACGCGCGCCAGCAGCTGGCGCGCGGAGAAGGGTTTGGCGAGGTAGTCGTCGGCGCCGGCACGCCGACCCTGCACGGATTCCTCCTCGCCGGCGCGGGCGGTGAGCAAGACGATGTGCAGGCGGGCGGTGCGCGGGTCGGCGCGCAGCGCCCGAACCAGCTCGAAGCCGTCCATGCCGGGCATCATCACGTCGCTGAGCACCATCTCCACCGGCTGCGCCAGGGCCATCTCCAGGGCGGCCCGGCCGTCGGCGGCGAGCAGCACGTCGTGGTCGGGCTGCAGGAGCTGGGTGAGGTAGGCGCGCATGTCGGCGTTGTCGTCGACGACCAGCAGGCGGGCTCGTTGGGGGCGGTGGGTTTCCTGCTGGCCGGGGCCGTCGGGGGCACCGTGGGTCGTGGGGGCGTGCGGGGTGCCTGCCGCAGGGGTAGCCGCAGCGGGGACGGGGTCGGCCGCCAGCCAGCCCAGCGCCTCGTCCACATAGGCCGTGGCGCGGCCGGGCCGGCCGCCTCCGCCTTCCCTGGGGGTTTCCCCGGGGGATCCGGCGCCGGCCGCGGGCGGGTCCGGGCGGGGCCGGTGGGCGGCGAAGGGGAGGTCCACGTCGACGGTGGTGCCCTGGCCGAGCAGGCTGTCCACGCCGACGGTGCCGCCGTGTGCTTCCACCAGGTCCTTGACCAGCACCAGGCCGAGGCCGCTGCCCTCGTGGGAGCGGGAGCGTGCGCCGCGGACCCGGTGGAAGCGTTCGAACAGGCGCGGCAGCTCGTCCGCGGGAATGCCGGTGCCGGTGTCGGTCACGGTCAGCCGGGCCCGGCTGCCGGCCGCGGCCACCTGTATCCGCGCGCCGCCGGTGAAGGTGAACTTCAGAGCGTTGCTGAGCAGGTTGAGGATGATCTTCTCCCACATCTCCCGGTCCAGGGCCACCGGCCGGGGCAGCGGCGGGCAGTCCACCTCCAGCGTCAGCCCGGCAGCCTCGAAGGCGGAGCGGAACACCCCGGCCAGCTCGGCCGTGGCACCGGCGAGGTCGACCGGCTCGAGGGCCGGGCGTATCTGCCCGGCATCGGCCCTGGCGACCTCCAGGAGGGTGTTGACCTGCTTCAGCAGGCGCAGGGCGCCGCGCTCGGCCAGCTCCAGCCGCTCGCGGCGCTCGGGCCGGTCCTCGTCGGCCAGGACCTGCTGGAGTGGACCCAGGAGCAGGGTGAGCGGGGTGCGCAGTTCATGGCTGACGTTGGCGAAGAAGGTGGTCTTGGCCCGGTCCAGCTCGGCCAGCGCCTCCGCCCGCCGACGCTGCTCGTCGTGGGCGAGCGCCGCCGTCAGCGCCCCGGCCACAGCGGCGGCGAGCACCTCCAAGAAGTCCCGGTAGGCCCCGGCCGGCGGGAAGCAGGGGTTGACCCCCACCACCAGGACACCTCCCACCTGCCCCGCACAGTCCAGCGGCAGAGCCAACGCCTCCACGACCGGGAGCCGGGAGGCCGCGGCGTGCTGCCCGGCCGTGTTGCCGCCGGTGAGCGCGACGGCCGGCAGATTGGCCGGAGCATCGTCGGCGACCACCTGCGCCAGCCGGGCCGCGATCTCCTGCCCGTCGGCCGCACTCGGCAGGACGGCCTCGGGCGCCGGCCGCAGTCCGGCGGAGGCCGCCGGCCGCAGCATCCCCGACTCGGAGGCCAGGTACAGGCCCAGGAACGGGATCTCTTCGGGATAGGAACCCAGCACCTCCGCGACGACGCGGGCCACCTCGCCCGGGGTGGGCAGCCCGGCGGTGCGGGCGCCGGTCTCGCTCAGCAGGCGCAGCCGGCGCTCGCCCAGTACCCGGCCGGTGGTCTCGGTGATGATCTGCAACACGCCGCCGGCGGTGCCGTCGTCCAGCAGCACGGGCTGGAAGGAGGAGTCGAAGTAGCACTGTTCCAAAAAACCGTGGCGCTCCATGACGAGCGGCTCATCCGGGATCAGCAGAGACTTGCGGCTGCCGGTCACATAGTGGAAGTGGGAGCTCACGGGGGCCCAGACCTCGGGGAACACCTCCTTGTAGGGCTTGCCGAGTGCCCAGGGGTGTTTGGCGCCGGGAATGGGTGCGGCGCCCAGGTTGTACAGCGTGGCGAATTCGGCGCCCCAGTACAGAGCCATTCCGTGCCCAGAGGTGAGCATGAGGCGCAGGGTGTCCACCAGGGGCCCTGGCCAGGACTCGGGGGGCCCGAGCGGTGTCGCCGCCCACTCGATGCCGGCCAGAAGCTCGCCGAACGCACCGGCCTCGGCGAACATCCGGGCCGCCGCGGTGCGAGGGTCATCGGGCCGGGTCATCGAGAAATCTTCCTCCTGGCGCCTATGTGATCCGCCCGCGCCTTCCCAAGGCTGCCGACGGCCACTCGCTGCGGACCTTCGGTCAGAACGGACGCCGGATCCGACGCTTCTGGCCACACTCCTGCCAGGGGTGCAAGGTTAAATCAGACTAAACTCCGATTTGCTCAGAAGTATAAGCTTTCGAGCGTCCGCCGACGGTGTCGGCCAGGACGAGGGGAAGAAGGTGGCGGGCCGCAACGGTCAGCTCGTGGAGTGCCTGGGATTGGTGCCGGTGGTGCTGGCCACCGCCGCGAGCGTCCAGGACCGGGCCGCTGATGCAGCAACTGCGTGAACGCCACCGCAGGATCACTCTGGTGACCAGCATGGACGCCCTGACGTCGGCTGGCCGGACCCGCCTGGGTCGCCCTCCGGGACCGTGAACAGGTACGTCTCGAACCCGGCGGCGTCGCCGTGCTCAGCGGCAGCACCCGTCGGCTGTCGCCGATCACCCGTCCGCCGACCCGGACGTGATCATCCGCTCCGGCGGACGCTGCACCGCACCCGACGGCACCGAACACAGCGCCTACGCCTCTGGCCCTGCGAACCCCCGGCTTGACGCGCGCGAGCGGGGGTTCTGCATCGCCTGTTCCGTCACACAGCCCCTAGGAGCGGGGGTCTGGCTATGGCTGTTTGACCAGGTGGAAGACCTCCCGGGCCGCGTAGCGTTTGAGGCAACGGACGATTTCCCGCCGGGTCTTGCCCTCTTTGATCCGGCGCTGGTAGTAGTCCTGCGTGCGCGGGTCGACCCGCAGACGGGTGAAGACGATGCGGTGGAGCGCGGCGTTGGCCTGCCGGTCGCCGCCACGGTTGAGACGACGGAACTGCCGACGTCCAGAGGAGCGCTCGACGGGGCTGACCCCGCACAGCGCGGCGAAGGCCGCCTCGCTGACCAGCCGTTCCGGGTTGTCCCCCACCGTGATCAGCAAGGTGACGGCTGTGCACCGGGGCGACGGCGAGCCAGCCGTTGTGGCCGAACTAGGTGCCGAACCATACAGGCCCATTCCCAACGCGATCCGGGGGACCGCCAGGGATTGAGGACCACCAGGGCAACCTGCGCGGCTACGGCTCGCTCACCCCCGGTTCGCCCGCCGGCGCGCGCGGCGTACATGGATGCGGGGTTCACCGCGTGCCATGTTCACCCTTCGAAGCGGTAGCCCATGCCGGGCTCGGTGATGAGATAGCGGGGGTGGGCGGGATCCGCCTCCAGCTTGCGCCGCAGCTGGGCCATGTAGACCCGCAGGTAGTTGGACTTGTTGCTGTGGGAGACGCCCCAGACCTCCTGGAGCAGGTGCCTCTGTGTGATCAGCCGTCCCGGGCTGGTGACCAGGATCTCCAGCAGATGCCACTCGGTCGGGGTGAGGCGTACTTCGTGGCCACCCCGTACGGCCCTCTTGGCCAGCAGCTCGATGGTGAAGTCCGCCGTCTCGACGAGCGTCGTCCCGGTGGCGAGCGGCGTCTCCTCGGTGCGTCGTACGGCGGCCCGCAGCCGGGCGAGCAGTTCGTCCATGCTGAACGGCTTGGTGACGTAGTCGTCGGCACCGGCGTCCAGCGCGGCGACCTTCTCGTCGGAGCCCTGGCGGGCGGACAACACCAGGATCGGCACCCGGGTCCAGCCGCGCAGACCCTTGATGACCTCCACGCCGTCCATGTCGGGCAGACCCAGGTCGAGCATCACGACATCCGGTTGCCGGGCGGCAGCGAGCCGCAGCGCGGTGACGCCGTCGGCGGCCGCGTCGACCCCGTAGTGGCGTGCCTGGAGATTGATGATGAGGGCCCGTACGAGCTGCGGGTCGTCCTCCACCACCAGCACCCGTGTCATCGGCGTGCGCCTTCCTGTCGTACGTCGCGGAGACGTACCCGCTGGGTGACTGCGGGAGTCGGCGCACCCGGTCGTCCGGGCCGCCGACTCCGCTGTGGGTCGGGTAACGCCGTCAGCTCTTGGCCAGGAGTTCCTTGAGCGCGATGTTGAGCTCCAGGACGTTCACCCGGGGTTCCCCGATGAAGCCGAGGGTGCGGCCCGTGGTGTGCTCGTCGACCAACTTCTGCACCTGGGCGGCGGTCAGGCCGTTCTTCTCGGCGACCCGGTGGACCTGGAGGTCCGCGTAGGCCGGGGAGATGTCCGGGTCCAGGCCGGAGCCGGAGGAGGTGACCGCGTCGGCGGGGACCTGGGAGGGCGCGACCTTGTAGTCGGCGGTCGTGTTGTCCTTGACGACCTTGGCCTTGGCCTCCTTGACCCACTTGACGAGCTCGGGGTTGTCCGCGGAGCGGTTGGTCGCCCCGGAAAGGATCAGCTTGTACTGGGTGTTGACGGAGTTCTCACCGAGCCCGTTGGCCGGCCGGGGCTGGAAGTAGTCCAGGCTGTAGCCCTGTTGGCCGATCAGGGAAGACCCGACGCCCTTGCCGTCCGCCCTGACCTCCGAGCCGTTCGCCTTGTCGTGGAAGAGGGCCTGGGCGACACCGGTGACGGCCAGCGGGTAGATGACGCCGGTCACCAGGGTCAGCACCAGCAGGGCCCGCAGCCCCGCCCACAGCAACCGGCCCGTGTTCGATACGGAGTTGTTCATGGCTTTCAGCCGATCCCGGGGATGAGGGAGATGAGCAGGTCGATGAGTTTGATGCCGACGAAGGGAGCGATCAGGCCGCCGATGCCGTAGATGGTGAGGTTCCTGCGCAGCATCTTGTCGGCGCTGACCGGCCGGTACCGCACGCCCCGCAGCGAGAGCGGCACCAACGCGATGATGATCAGCGCGTTGAAGATGACCGCGGACAGGATCGCCGAGTCGGGCGAGGACAGGCCCATGATGTTGAGCTTGTCCAGACCCGGGTAGACGGCGGCGAACAGCGCCGGGATGATCGCGAAGTACTTCGCCACGTCGTTGGCTATGGAGAACGTGGTCAACGCGCCCCGGGTGATGAGGAGTTGCTTGCCGATCTCGACGATCTCGATCAGCTTGGTCGGGTTGGAGTCGAGGTCGACCATATTGCCGGCCTCCTTGGCGGCCGACGTGCCGGTGTTCATCGCCACGCCGACATCGGCCTGGGCCAGCGCGGGCGCGTCGTTGGTGCCGTCTCCGGTCATCGCGACGAGCTTGCCGCCTGCCTGCTCCCGCTTGATCAGGGCCATCTTGTCCTCGGGGGTGGCCTCCGCGAGGAAGTCGTCGACGCCCGCCTCCTCGGCGATCGCCCTGGCCGTCAGCGGGTTGTCGCCCGTGATCATGACGGTCTTGATGCCCATGCGCCGCAGCTCGTCGAACCGCTCCCGCATACCCTCCTTGACGACGTCCTTGAGGTGGATGACCCCCAGCACCCGGGCACCGTCGGCGTCCTCGACCGCGACCAGCAGCGGAGTGCCACCCGCCTCGGAGATCCGGCTCGTGGCCGCGCCCGCGTCCTCGGCGACCGTGCCCCCGCGCTCCTCGACCCACTTGATGACCGAACCGGCCGCGCCCTTGCGGATCCTGCGCCCGTCGACGTCCACACCCGACATCCGGGTCTGCGCGGTGAACTCGATCCACTCGGCCCCCATGAGCTCGCCCTGGTGACGCTCGCGCAGGCCGTACTTCTCCTTCGCCAGTACGACGATGGAGCGGCCCTCGGGCGTCTCGTCGGCCAGCGAGGAGAGCTGCGCGGCGTCGGCGAGTTCGGCGTCCGTCACACCGCTCACCGGCACGAACTCGGCGGCCTGGCGGTTGCCCAGGGTGATGGTGCCGGTCTTGTCGAGCAGCAGGGTCGACACATCACCGGCGGCTTCCACTGCCCTGCCGGACATGGCCAGTACGTTGCGCTGGACCAGCCGGTCCATGCCGGCGATGCCGATCGCGGAGAGCAGGGCGCCGATGGTGGTCGGGATCAGACAGACCAGCAGGGCGACGAGCACGACCATCGTCAGGTGCGTGCCGGCGTAGTCCGCGAAGGGCGGCAGGGTCGCGACCGCCAGCAGGAAGACGATGGTCAGCGAGGCCAGCAGGATGTTCAGGGCGATCTCGTTGGGAGTCTTCTGCCGGGCCGCGCCCTCGACCAGGCTGATCATCCGGTCGATGAAGGTCTCACCGGGCTTCGTCGTGATCCTGATGACGATCCGGTCGGAGAGCACCTTCGTGCCGCCGGTGACAGCGCTTCGGTCGCCGCCGGACTCCCGGATGACCGGGGCGGACTCGCCGGTGATGGCCGACTCGTCGACGGAAGCGACACCCTCGACGACGTCACCGTCGCCGGGAATGATGTCGCCTGCCTCGCAGACGACCAGGTCGCCGATCCTCAACTCGGTGCCCGGCACCTGCTCTTCGGAGCGGTCCTTGAGCAGGCGGCGCGCGACGGTGTCGGTCTTGGCCTTGCGCAACGTGTCGGCCTGGGCCTTGCCGCGGCCCTCGGCGACCGCCTCCGCCAGGTTGGCGAAGACGACGGTCAGCCACAGCCACGCGCTGATGGTCCAGCCGAACCAGTCGCCGGGGTCCTTGAAGGAGAAGACGGTGGTCAGGACGGAGCCGATCCACACCACGAACATCACGGGCGACTTGACCATCACCCGCGGGTCGAGCTTGCGAAAGGCGTCCGGCAGCGACTTCAGCAGCTGCCTGGGGTCGAAGAGGCCCGCGCCGACACGGCCCTCGGGAGACTGGTGCCCGGTGGGTGTGTCGCTGTGCGGCGCCCGGGTGGGAGTGGCTGTGGACATCTCATCGCTTTCGTCACGAGCGGCCCTCGTACGCGTGGTCATGACGCCAGCCCCTCGGCCAGCGGGCCCAGCGCGAGTGCCGGGAAGTACGTCAGACCGGTGATGATGAGGATCGCGCCCACCAACAACCCGGTGAACAGCGGCTTTTCGGTACGCAGGGTGCCCGCCGTCTCCGGCACCGGCCGCTGCTCGGCGAGCGAACCGGCCAGCGCCAGCACGAACACCATGGGCAGGAACCGGCCGAGGACCATGGCCAGGCCCAGGGTGGTGTTGAACCACTGGGTGTCCGCGTTCAGTCCGGCGAAGGCCGAGCCGTTGTTGTTGGCGGCGGACGTGTAGGCGTACAGGATCTCGGAGAACCCGTGCGCGCCGGAGTTGGTCATCGAGTGACCGGGCGTCGGCAGCGCCATCGCCGCGGCGGTGAAGACGAGCACCAGCGCCGGGGTGATCAGGATGTAGCAGGCTGCGAGCTTGATCTCGCGGGTGCCGATCTTCCTTCCCAGGTACTCGGGCGTACGGCCGACCATGAGACCGGCGACGAACACCGCGATGATCGCCATGACCAGCATGCCGTAGAGCCCTGATCCGGTGCCACCGGGCGCGATCTCGCCCAGCATCATGCCGAGCATGGTGATCCCGCCGCCGATTCCGGTGAAGGACGAGTGGAAGGAATCCACGGCACCGGTCGACGTGAGGGTCGTGGACACCGCGAAGATCGACGAGGATCCGACGCCGAACCGGACCTCCTTGCCCTCCATCGCCCCGCCCGCGATCTGCAACGCCGGCCCGTGGTGGGCGAACTCGGTCCACATCGTCAGGGCGACGAACCCGACCCAGATGGTCGCCATGGTCGCGAGGATCGCGTACCCCTGCTTGACCGAGCCGACCATCACACCGAAGGTGCGGGTCAGCGAGAACGGGATCACCAGGAGCAGAAAGATCTCGAACAGGTTGGTGAACGGCGTCGGGTTCTCAAACGGGTGCGCGGAGTTGGCGTTGAAGTAGCCGCCGCCGTTGGTGCCGAATTCCTTGATGGCCTCCTGCGAGGCGATCGCGCCGCCGTTCCACTGCTGAGAGCCGCCCATGAACTGGCCGACCTCGTGGATCCCGGAGAAGTTCTGGATGACACCGCAGGCCACCAGCACCACTGCTGCGACGAACGCGCCCGGCAGCAGGATGCGGGTCACCCCGCGCACCATGTCCGACCAGAAGTTGCCCAGTTCACCGGTGCGGGATCGGGCGAACCCGCGCACCAGGGCCACGGCGACAGCGATGCCGACGGCGGCCGACACGAAGTTCTGCACGGCGAGCCCGGCGGTCTGCACGACATGGCCCATGGCCTGTTCGCCGTAGTACGACTGCCAGTTGGTGTTGGTCGCGAAGGACACGGCGGTGTTGAACGCCTGGTCCGGGTCGATCGCCTTGAAGCCCAGCGAGCCCGGCAGTACGCCCTGGAGCCGCTGCAGCAGGTAGAGGAACAGGACCCCGACCGCGGAGAAGGCGAGGACCCCGCGCAGGTAGGCGGGCCAGCGCATCTCGGTGTCGGGGTCGGCACCGATGCCCTTGTAAATCCACCGCTCGACGCGCCAGTGCTTGTCGGTGGTGTAGACCCCGGCCATGTAGGTGCCGAGGGGGAGGTAGGCGAGCGCCAGCGCCCCTATGAGGGCGAGCAGCTGGAGAAAGCCGGCGAGTACGGGACCCATGCTGTTCTCAGAACCTCTCGGGGAAGATCAGCGCGAGGACGAGATAGCCCAGCAGGGCGACGGCCACGACGAGGCCGACGATGTTCTCGGCGGTCACAGCTTCGTCACCCCCTTGGCGACGAGGGCCACCAGCGCGAACACCGCGATCGTGGTGACGACGAAGGCCAGATCGGCCATCGCGAACTCCTAGAAGAGGTTCGGAAGAGATACGGACAGATAGAGGAAACCCCGCCCCTGACCGGAATCGACCGTCCGTTGACGAGTCCCTTACGGCGGCCCCCACACCTTTGACGGGCCCCTTACGGCCCCGCCTCAGACCGCCCTCACCACAGGCGGAACGGCGCGCGTGACGACCGCGCCCCGCTGGTTCTGCAGCAGCCGCTGCCGCAGCTACTCCGGCTCCGGGATCAGTACCGTCACCCGGGTGGCGGGCTCGGCCGTGTCGACATCGCGGCGCCCGCGAGCGGTCAGCCCGCGTCGAGTTCGAGCAGCCCCAGCCGGACGGCTTCGCTGACCGTGCCGGCCCGGTTCTCGGTGCCGAGCTTGCGGTAGATGCGGACCAGGTGGGTCTTGACCGTGGCCTCGGTGAGGAACAGGGCGGAGGCGATGGCCCGGTTGCTGTGCCCCCGGGCGAGCAGCCGTACGACCTCGGTCTCCCGTTCGCTGAGCACCGGTCCCGGGTCGGCTGACCGGTGGACGAGGCTGGCCGCCGCTTCGGGGGCCAGGCCCATGCCACCGGCTGCCGCCGCGCGCACCGCGCGGAACAGCTCCTCGGGCGGACCTGCCTTGAGGATGTAGCCCGGGCGCCCGCCTCCAAGGCGCGGACGACATCGCCGCGGCCGCCGGAGCTGGTCAGCACGACGACATTGACGCCCGATGCGGCGGCGGTGATGCGGCGAGTGGCCTCGATACCGCCGAAGCCGTCGGCCGGAGTGGCGGCGTCCGACAGACGCAGGTCCATGAGCACCACGTCGGGGCGCAGGCGTTGGGCAAGGCGTACGGCCTCCTCGCCGTCCCCGGTCTCGGCGATGACGTCGAGACCAGGCTCGCCCTGCAACAGGGCGCGCAGACAGGCCCGTACGACGGTGTGGTCGTCGACGATCAGGATCCGCAGGGCGTCCGCGGTCACGGTGTCCTGGCCAGTACGCGCTCGGCGGCGGGCAGTTGGGCCCGGACCCGGGTGCCGTGCCTGGGGGCGCTGTCGACGGTGAGTGTGCCGCCGAGGGCGCTCAAACGATCACGGGCGGCGACCAGTCCGAACCCGCGGTCGCGGCTGCGGGGTCGCGTGGTCAGCGGGTCGCAGCCCCGGCCGTCGTCGCGGACTTCGACGGCCGCCCAGTCGTCGCCGTAGGCGAGCGTGACGTGGACCTGGGTGGCCCGGGCGTGTTCACGGGCGTTGGCGAGGAGGCCCTGATCCACGCGCAGCAGGGACACGGCCCGTTCACCGGCCACCAGCCGCGGTTCTCCCTGCGTGCGGAACGTGACGCGCGGGGTACCGGCAGCGGGGTGCGGGCGGGTGCACAGGCTGCGCAGGGCGGTTTCCAGGTCGTCCTGCTCGAGGGCGGGCGGGGTGAGGTCGCTGATGATGGTGCGGGTCTCCTCCAGGTGTGCGCCGAGGGCCTGGGAGACGGCGCGGACCTGGCGCAGGGCGGCGTCCGGGTCGCGTTGCCAGTCCCGTTCCACGGCCTGCAGGAGCATACGGCTGCCCGCGAGTTCCTGGGCGAGGGTGTCGTGCAGGTCCCGGGCGATCCTGGTCCGCTCGGCGAGCCGTCCCGCCTCGCGCTGACGCTGCGCCAACTCACTTAGCGTGGCGGCCAGTTGGTCGATCAGCAGCTGCTGGGAGCGGTAGAGGACGACCGTGGCGCCGAGGGCGGCGAGCGGGGGCGCCAGCACGTCGAGGTCGACGCCGCCGCCGATCCGTACCAGCAAGGCCGGCAGCCCGGCCGTGATCGCGCCGATCGCCGACACCGTCACCCGGCGCCCGGGAATCCGCAGCGCCACGACCGCCAGTGGAATGGCGATCCACGTGTAGGCGAAGGCGAGCGGCACCGGGATCTTCCAGGACACCCAGCCCCCACAGCAGCAGCATGGTCCACAGCCAGACCGGCCGTCCCGCGGCGCCGAACCGGTCCCAGCGAGCCGGCCCGGCGACGTAGAGCCGGCCGAGGGCCGCGATGGGCGGTGCGACCATCCAGCACAGCGCGTTGTTCAGCTCGACGAGCCGCACGAGGGTGCCCCCGACCCACCTCGGAAAGCGCGAGGTTAGGAAACGCCCTTGCGCAACGACGCGAGGAGGCGGTCGAGGTCCCCGCGTGCCGTGTACGTACGGATCGGGTCGATGTAGTCGCGGGACTCGATGATCTGACCGTCCCGCACACGCATGACGAAGACGCAGGGCACCTTGGACCTGGAGTCGTCCGGCAACGTGAACTCGTAGGCGAACTCGGCGACGATCACTTCAGGATCGGCGGTCTCGTGGACGACGACATCGACGACACTCCTCTTCGGCAAGGACTCCCGCATTTCCGGCGGCACCGTGAAGTGCTCCCGGAGCGCACGCCGACTCGTCAACGGCTCGGACTCCGGCGTCGCCATCGGATGCCGGACATCGGTAACCTCGCCGTACAGGTCAGGCAACTCGCTTGAGTTCCCGTCAGCGACCCCATGAACAAGGCGGAGAAACACCTCACGCGGACTCAGACTCACAAGACCCCCCAAGTGATACGCACAGGCAGCTGATCATTATCGCCTGATGCGAGCCGATGTTGCGGACTGTCTCGACCAACAGCACCTCACCCGTCTGATCCCAAGGGCCGACGCGCTGGACGCGACATGCAGATACAGGTCAGCACTCTTCATCCGAGAAGTGCGCTTCCGCAGCAACGTCCAGGACCCTCCAGGTCTCATCTGTGCAGGTCAGGAGCGCTCCTCGCCTCTCTGATCAAGCGGTAGACGGCACTGCTCGTGAAAGCCCGAGAAGCGTCCTCGCCACGGGAGGCCCTAGCCTTCTCCACCGACTGGTTGAGCGCGGCCATGAGGTCCAGGACTTGGGCCGGCTGCTCAGGCTCCGGCGCCTCGGGGAGCTCGCGGTCCTCCCGCTTGGCCTCGATGATCTTCGCGAGAGCGTCGGTGTAGGTGTCCTCGAACTCAGGGCCCTCGAGGTCGTCGCGAGTCATCGACTCCATCAGGGCGAGCGCCCCCTCGATCTCCTCCTCCGAGACAGTCTCGTTCGGCGGGTCGACGGCGGCCGGGTCGCGGACCTCGTCAGGCCAGCGCATCGCATGCAGCACGATCACGTCATCGCGGATCCGCAGCAGCCCGAGCTGTTCGCGCCCGCTCCACTCATACTTCGCGACCGCCACCTTCGATGACCGTCCAAGCGCCTGCACCAACAGCTTGTACGGCTTCGCCGCCACCGCCCCGTCCGGGGCGAGGTAATAGCCCTCGCCGATCCGGATCGGGTCGATGGACTCCAGCGGCACGAACGCCTCGATCTCGATGGCCTTCGCCATGGGCAGCGGCAGCTCCCGGAGGTCCGCGTCCGAGATGGTCACAACCTGGTCTTTGGCGTACTCGTAGCCCTTGCCGATCTCCGACTGGGGGATCTCGCGAGGCAGGTACCTGCGACAGCTGCCACCCATCCTCAGCGATCGCGCAGTCGCCGGATTCGACAGGGCTTCTCCGCACCGACGCAAATCCCTTGGGCAGCCTGGCAGTTGACGCCGTAGTCTCCCCGGATGACTACCGTTTCCGTCGAAGATCTCGCACGTGCATGCAAATCTGTCGGCGACCTGCTCGCCGAGGTCCGCCCCGAGCAGTGGAAGGCGCCGACGCCATGCACGGAATGGAACGTGCGCGAGGTGGTGGCCCACCTGGTCGGCATGGACCTGGTGTTCGTAGCCATGATCGAGGGCGGCCCGATGCCCGAACGCGGAATAGACCGCCTCGGTGACGACCCGGCCGGAGCCTACCGGTCCTCCAGTGCTGCGCTGCTGGCAGCTTTCTCCGGCCCTGGGGTGCTGGAGCGGACTTATCGCGGACCTTTGGGGAGTGCCACGGGCGCCGAGCGCTTGCAGATCCGCCTGTACGATCTACTCGCTCACGGATGGGACCTCGCCCAGGCCACCCAAGTCCCTGCCCGGCTGCCCGAAGACGTTGCCGAGCGTGCCCTGGCGTTCGCTCAGGCCCAACTCTCCACCCAGTCCCGAACGGGACGATTCGCCGAGCCGCGCCCCGTAGAGGAGACCGCTCCGGCCATCGATCGCCTCGCTGGGTTTCTCGGCCGCCCGGTGCCGCCACAGCTGTGAGACCGATCGAGTGCAATGACCGCCCCGAAGCCACGCCCGCTGATGATCTCCGGGCGTTGGTGAAAGGCAGGCCGCGAGCGCCTGATCGGCGGGGGACTCATTCGTTCCCGGCGGTCTGCTCGATCTGGCCGTCGAGCAGTTTCTGGGCGATGGCCGCGTAGCGGCTCGCCGTGGTGTGGGACAGGCTGAAGACCAGGGCGAGACGCAGCGGGTCGGCCCCGGCGGTCAGTGCCTCGTAAAGTACCCGGTCGCCGCGGATGCGTTCGAGGTAGACGCCGTGGTGCAGCAGGTGCCGCTTGAGGTATTCGGGGCTGACGGGCCCGGTTCCCAGGGCTGTCTTCGCGTTGATCAGGACGTGCCGGTTGGGGGCCTTCGGCCAGGTGGCCCGGCGCTGGTCGAGCCAGGCCAGCAGGGTCTGGTGAGGCAGTTCGCCGAGCCGTTGGCCGTGTCCGGCGATGGTGATCCTACGGTTGGGCAGGTCGAGGTCGTCCAAGGTGAGGCGTCGGTTGGCTGTGGCGCGGGCGGCGTGGACGGCGGCCAGGGCGACGATCAGCCGTTGCGCCGGGGTGACGGCGATCCGTTGGACGGCGAGCACTTCGGCGTCGCTCATCGGCAGCAGGCTGCGTGGGATGTCTTCTGCCTTGAGTCGGACGGTGGGATTGGCGAAGATCAGGCCGCGCTTCTTGGCCAAGCGGAACAGTGAGCGCCGTGCCGCGATGGCGTTGCGACGCTGCCATCCACGCAGGGGTGACAGCCCGGTCGTGACGTCGGCGACGGTGATCTCGCGCAGGTGCCCGCGGGTCGTCGCCCAGTTCTCCAGCAGGGGCCGGACGCAGCCAAAGTAGACGTAGAGGCAGGTGCGGGACCGTGGCTTGGCACGGCTGTCGCCGTCGAGGAGGACCAGCCGCCAGGCGCGGACGTCACCGGCGAAACCGGCGGGCAGTTCGCCGGTGCGGTCGTCGATCCAGGAGCGGATCGACGACGCGCTGTCGTCCTCCAGGAGTTCCAGGGCAGCGAGGATTTCGGCGACCCGGAAACTGGAAGCGTGTCGCGGAATTCGCGTACGGACTTCGGTGAACTTCACGGGCTTGCCGGGCGGGCGATGCTCCAGCACCGCCGTCGGGCCGTCCAACGCGCACCGCACGAGCGACGGTGACCATCCGTTGGCCTCGCCGAGCTGTTTGGCGAGGGCCGCGGCCGCCCGGAGCGCGAGGTTGTCCGAGGTCAAGGCGGGGTGCTGCCAGCGTGACGGGGGTGAGACGCTCCATCGGCAGCCTCTCCCAGAAGTGCGCGTGCTGAGCTTGAGTTTTAACCTCGCGCGTCATGTGAGGGCGTTCTGCTTGTGCAGGTCTGCCGCGCTGTCCACCGCTTCGGGAACAACCCCGCGCCAGGTCGTCTCTCCGGTGTTCCCTAACCTCCTCCCATGAGCACCGGCGTACACATCCCTGAGTACCTGCAGGACTGCGAGCTGATTGCGAGTGAGGACCTCGCGCGAGAGCCCGCTTTCTGGCTTGCTCATGTCCTGTTGACGATGGGCGATCCCGGCGAACCAGCCGAGCCTTACGGAGTGGCCGCGTCGGCTTACGACGCAATGGTGGACCGCCTCGGTGACCCCGGGCAGCCCTGGCCCGTCTTGCGGGTCTGCTTCGACGGTGGGCATACGGCCTATGCCGTCTACGCCAACTGGGAGGACCAGAACAGCGTCGACTTCTTCATCCGCCATCCCAACTGGGGGCGCCTCGGCCATCTCGGCCAGTGCGGCACCGACGAGGCCGGCCCTGGCCTGTCCTGGACGGAGCTCCTCGCTCTCGCCACGAGCACGCACGAAGGCAGCGAGGGCTTGACCGATCCATCCGAGCGCCTCCTGCTCCTACTGCCCATGCTTGGCGACGCCGACATACCCGGCGAGGCGCGTGACACCGTGGCGGGCGCGCTGTCCCGCTGTGGGATACGCGCGGATGCTGCCAGCGATCTGGCCGCGACTCTGCTGGGGGAGCAGGACTCGGCCGGCGGATTCCGGTGGACCCCGACCGGCGACAACCCGATCGCCGTGTGCTCGTCCCCGTACAGCCCCCGCCAGGTACCGCTCGCCCTCGGTATCACACAGGACCAAGCTACAGCGAGAAGCCCGGGGCGACCACGCCGGAGACCATTGCGAGCGAAGTGTGCGACAAGGTCGCTGCGACGCACGGGATCGTGGTCTACCTCGCCCGATCCGGTGTGCTTCCCAGCCTCCTCAACGCGATGCAGAGCGCGGGCGGTCAATGCCAGCCCCCTCAAGGCACGACCATCCCGATGATCACCGAAAGCGCCCCCATCGACTTCCAGCTCCATCCAGAACAAACGGCGCGCGCCTACCCGTACATGACGCTCTTCTACGAGACGACGAACGCCCCCACCCCGGACTCCCGGGATCCCTACGCCCAGTTCGCCCAGGGCTTCGCCACGGTCTTCGGCGGACGCAGCGCGGATGCGGACGCCGCCGGCGGCTTCGACACCGTGGGTGTCGTCAGCAAGGTCATCGAGGACCTGCTGCCGGCTTCCGACGATGTTCGGCCCAATGACATTTACCTGTGGCTCACCGCCCACGGCGTGTCCCAGTACCCCGGCGCTTCCGGCGTGCTGCAACTGGACGGCCAGAACAAATTCCCGCCCGACAAGGCGGTGTTTATCCGCGAGATCGCCCCACCGAGCGGAACCACGACCACATTGCTCAGCTGCGGAGTCCTGCCCGACCGGCAGAATCCCGCGAAGTGGGGTACTCCTCCCGACATCTTCCCCTGTCCCAGGGACGACACCGGGGCGGCTTTCCCATGAGAAGCCCCGGCGGGCGTCGCCCTTGACCGACACGCCCCTCGCCCGCAATCGCCTCAAGCGGCTGCAGCGCCGCCCCGAAGTCCTCGACTGCTTCGCCACCGCATCCGGACTCTCTCTCGCCCTGCCACCCCGAAACGCCGAAGTCACCGAGACGGTCGCCGCCTGAGAACACGGGGACGCCAAGACGCCGGGCCGGACACGTCAGCTGTCGGGCACGTCCGTGCCGCCCGCGCGGGGAAAGCGCGGCCGGCCCCGGCGCCGCCCAGATGTGATGCTGGGTGACCGCGGCTATGACTACGACAAGTATGGCCGTCTGGTCCGGGACCTCGGCGTGAAGCCGCTGATCGCCCGCCGAGACACCGAGCACGGATCCGGCCTGGGCACCCAACGCTGGGGCGTGGACCGGGCGTTCGCCCACCTGCACTCGCTCCGCCGCCTGCGGATCCGCTGGGAGATACGCGACGGCACCCACCGAGTCTGCCTTCCTCCCTCGGATGCGCACTGGTCTGCTGGAGAAAGACTCCGCACTGCGACGAGCCTTTGAGGCGGCACCGCGGGGGTTCAGGGCCCAGTGGCCCCCTCTGCCAGATCCTTGATCGCGTTGAGGCGGTCTTCCCACTGGGTGGCGAGGGTGTCCATCCACCGTGTTGTCCGCCTCAAGGGTTGCAGGTCGGCTTCGTAGCGGACCTCGCGTCCGGCCCGGTGGGCGCGTACCAGTCCGGCGCGGTCAAGCACTGCCAGGTGCTTGGCCACCGCCTGGCGGGTGACTGGGAGGCCCCCTGCAAGGGACGTGGAGGTCGCGCCGCCTTCGCGGGCGAGGACGGCCAGGATCTCTCGGCGGATCGGGTCGGCCAGGGCCACCAGGACGTCTTCGGGGGCCTGTTCGCCCTCGGTGGTGCGGGTCATGCCGTGGTCAGTTCGCAGTCCGCACGCAACCGGTCGAGCTTGTCGGGCCAGTTCTGGCTGTTGGCGCGGTGCCGGCCAGCGGCCTGGCCGGTCGGCAGCCCGAGGTGCGCGAAGCCGCTCTCGACCATGGTGAGCCGGGTGCCTCCCGTGCAGTCGTCCTCGGTCAGGGTGAACGCGACGAGAGTGGCGTTGGAGTCGTCCGGCTCCTCGCCCGCAGCGCCTTGGGACCACCGCCAGGACAGGACATGCGGCGGCTCGACTGTCTGAATACGGGCGGGAATGACGCCGTGGATACCATGGTCGAAGACCAGGAGACCGCCGGGGCGCAGGTCGAGCTTGACCGGCTCTCCGTTACCGAACCAGCGGCCGAGGAAAGCGGGCTCACTCAGCACGGACCAGACCCGTTCCCTGGGGGCATTGATCAGGATGGCGCGTTCAATCGCGTTAGGGATCATTGCAACCTCATCTCATCCGGGCACGCTACCCAAAGGTTGCACATCTGGAAGTCCATGTGCAACCGACCTGTTGCGCATGGAGTGGGTGGCCACTTGGTGCACGCCAAGCTTCGAGGATCCGCTACTCATTCCGATAGGAGTTCTCAGAGGGTCATGACGGGGTGAGCGGCAGGTCGTCGGTGTAGGCGTTGACGGGTGGCGAGATGCGCTTCGTGCTGCGGACGTCGAGGGCGGCTTCGGCCGTGGGCGTGCCAAGGGTGCCCTTGGGGTGCCAGGCGCCGGTCACCGCCAGCCATGTGTTGGCAGGTGGTGCCTCGGTGCCGTGCATCCGGACCTTGACGGACTGGGAGTCCGCGGCGCAGCAGGTGAAGATGATGCGGGTCAGGTACCAGCCGCCTTGTCCGGCCGGGGTGGCGAAGCCGGTCATCTGGACGGTGCGGCCCTTGATGGCCAGCCCACGGTCCCGCTGGACTCGGCTGGTGAAGTCCGTGAGCGTCATGGGCAGCGGCGAGGTGGCGGGCAGTGGATCGAACTCTTTCCGCTCCCTGGCCGGTTTGTTGTTCGAGCGCGCCGCGGTGTAGGCGCCCAAGGCTGGTGGGGCGTAGCAGAGCAGGCTCAGCGCGGGGATGAACAGCAGCCAGGCGGTGCGGGGTGCGGTGGAGTGGTCGTGTCCGTGCGCATGGTCGGGCTCCCCCATATGCGCGTTGTCCAGGGCCGCCCCCGCCAGAGCCAGCAGCAACAGCAGCACCCCGGAGGCGATCAGCAGAGGACGCAGCCCCTCCTTGACGTAGCGCAGGTAGAGGTCGGTGAACAGGGCGGCGTGCAGCAGGCCGATGCCGCTGAGGGCCAGGAGCAGGATCTGTACGGGGCGCTTCACAGCAGCGCCCTTCCGATCACGACGCTCGCGGCGATCGCCACGACGACGGTCGCCGTGGAGAAGCGCCAGGCGAAGGCCCGCCCGAATGTGCCCGCCTGAAGGGCGATCAGTTTCAGGTCCACCATCGGACCGACCACCATGAACACGAGCCGGGCTGTCGCCGAGAAGCCGGTGAGCGAGGCGGCGACGAAGGCGTCGGCCTCGGAGCAGACCGCCAGGAGAACGGCGAGGGCGGCGAGGAAGAGCACCGACAGCCACGGCGTGCCGGAGAAGGCGTCGAGGACCGAGCGCGGCATCGCCACGTTGAAGGTGGCCGCGGCCATCGCCCCCAGCACCAGAAACCCGCCGGCGTGCAGGAAGTCATGCTGGAAGCCGAGGCGGAACTCGCTCCAGCGACTGTGACCGTGCCGGTGACCGCCGTGCCCGACAGCCGGGTGCAGCCACTCCTCCCTGCCCCTCCAGAGCCACAGCCAGCCCATCACCGCGGCGGTGGCCAGCGAGGCGAACAGCCGGGCGGCGACCATCACGGGGTTGCCCGGGAAGGCAACTGCGGTCGCGGCGAGCACGATCGGGTTGATGGCGGGGGCCGAGAGCAGGAACGTGAAAGCGGCCGCCGGGGTGACGCCCCGGCCGATCAGGCTGTTCGCGACCGGGACGGATGCGCACTCGCAGCCCGGCAGGAGCGCACCGGCCGCGCCGGCCACCGGTACGGCGAGGGCCGGCCGCTTCGGCAGCGCCCTGGTGAGCAGGTCGGCGGGCACGAAGGCATTGATCGCACCGGACAGGACCGTGCCCAGGAGGAGGAAAGGGAACGCCTGGACGGTGACGGCCAGGCAGACGGTGCGCCAGGCTTGGACCGCCGGATGGTCGAGCCATGACGTGCCCGCGAGGAGGAGCACGGCCGCCGCCGCGGCCGCCGCGATCGAGATCGTGGCGGCGAACGGCCACGAGCCGGTGCGGCACGCGGGCGGCCCGGGGACCACGGCCGCCGGCCTCTCCGCCAGATCAACCATTTCATCCGCTCTTTGCGCTTTTACTCCGGATGTCGGCATCTGGCCGAAGATAAGCGAGGAGCGCGACTACGGCCGCGCGTACACGCCGCCACCGAGACCAAATTCCGGACGAGCCGTTTCTCCAGCAGAGGGCAAAGGCCGAAAAGCGGCATCCGAGAGAGCACCCGCCGTACGCCGCGTGCGGCAGCCCGTCGCGACGCCGCCCCTTCACGGGAAGCACCCACCACGATCCCCATCAGCGAGTGACGCCGAGCGCGGCGCCTGCCCGTGGTCACCGCGCCGTCGGAAGTCCGGGCCCTGTGCAGCGCACGTCCGCCGTCGGCACCGTCGCGTCGAGGAGGTACGCGGCCGCTGTGTCGTCACGCAGGCGTTGCCGCAGCTGGCGAAGACGCCTTCCGCCGTGGGACAAGCACAGTCCGGTCATGCCGGGCGGTCTCGCCGGCCCGGAATGCGGTCTCGAACCCGCCCCCAGCGGATTCCCTTCCATCGCGCACAGGCTCCGGCAGGTCGCCTCGGGGGCCGCCTCAGTAGGAGACCGCCGCCGAGCGGACTGCTGCCCGGTGCCGCCAAGACGTGCAACGGCAGTACGAGGCCACCCAGACCTGCCTGATCAAGGAACCTCTCGTCGAGTCTCCCCCACCGGCGGCGGCTACTTCTTCGCCCTGCCCGAGCCGGCAAGGACTGGTTCGGACGCGGACTGCTCGCGACCTGAATACGCGTAGCCGACATGTCCTAGCCGCCTCGTTACGGGCGGTGCTCCTGAAGTTCCCGGCGATCGTGTTCGCCGAGGCAGAAGTCGGGCCCGTGCCGGTGGTATCCGGCCGACGGTGCGCTCGCCGTGGCGGCGTACACCGCGCACTGCGCACTGTCCACCATCCGATCGCTGTCGGATGCTGCGTTGGCGAGGCTCGCACAGCAGACGGCCAGCACGAAGGCGCCCGTCACCAGGGGCAGGCTCCTGCGTCGGGGTGGCGGGGCCAGCAGGGCGCGCACCCGCTGCGGCACCACCCCGCCGGTAGCGGCCAGGGCCGCGGGGCGGGGCGCACCGGCGGATGCCAGGGCGGCACGGCCGACGGCGTGGGCGACGACCGTGCGGTCGCCGACCCGGGCCGCGGCCTCCTCGTCGGCCCAGCGTTCCAGGACGAAGTCGCCCGCCACGGCCAACGGCCGCAGCAGTGGGTTCAGGGCCGCCGCGAGCCGCCACAGGCCCTGGAAAAGGTGATGGCGCCCTCGCAGATGGGCTCGTTCGTGCGCGAGCAGGGCCGCGCGCTCCCGGTCGCCGAGGCAGCGCAGCATCCCTCGGGAGACGACGACGCGTCCGGGCTTTCCGGGCAGCGCGAAGGCGATCGGGGCGTCGTCGTCCAGGATGGCCAGCTCCGTCTCCTGTGGCAGCCGGGCGCACTCCCGCCGCGTCCGGACAAGGTGACGGGTCTGCCGTACGGCGGCCACGCCCAGCGACACCATGCCCGCGGTCAGCAGCAGCGCGCCGGCGGCCGCGACGACCAGGTACACCGGGTCCTCGGCGCGCAGCGCGGCCACCGACCAGCGGCCCTGCTCCGCGACCTCCGGGATCTGCGCCACACCGGTGAACGCCAGCAGGGCCAGTGCCCCCGCCCAGCCGACCGAGGTGACGAGCGCGGCGCAGGCCAGCGCCCAGGCGGTGGGACGCGGGGGCAGAAGGGGGGCCAGCCGGGGCGCCAGCACAGCGAGGACGGCCGTGACCGCGAAGGGGACGTAGACGGTGAACAGCACGGCTTTACGCCCTCCCGCCGGAATGATCACCCTCGGCACGCGCATCGTGTCCGGACAGGAGCTGATGCAACACGTGCTCGTCCTGCTCGGACAGTTCCGAGACGAATCGGGCCAGGACCGCCTCGCGGTCGGAACCCCCCTCAAGCAGCGACCGCATGCGCTGGGCGGTGTGCGACGCCTCGTCCCGCACCGGCTCGTATGCGTAGCCGCGGCCCTCGCGGTGCCGGACGAGCATCTGCTTGTCGTGCAGCCGGGACAGGATGGTCAGGACGGTCGTGTAGGCCAGGTCGCCCGGCAGCGCCTCCCGGACCTGGCCGGCGGTCAGGGGGCCGTCGGCGGCCCAGAGCGCGGCGAGGACATCGCTCTCCAGTTCGCCGCGGGCTCGCCTGCCGGACGCCCCGCGGGCGCCGCCGTCCTCTCGCTCCTCCACCGGATGCCTCCGTTCGCCGACCGTCCGCACAGACTACCCGGCCACCTCCTACTAGTTGTAGGAGGTATGCTCCGGGCTTCGAACCGCGGACTACTACAACTCGTAGAGTTCTGCTGCTCCCGTCCCCTGCGGAGGAAACCCATGCCCCACCGCGCGAGCACGGCGCCCAGACACACACTCACGGGCGCCCCTCCTCCGCAGTCAGCCGCGACACCCGGCGCGGGACGGGTCACGGTCGTCTCCGCGAGCGTCGGAGCCGGTCACGACGGTGCCGCCGCCGAGCTCGCCCGCCGTTTCACCGCGCAGGGCTACACCGTGGACCGCCTCGACCTGCTGGACCTGCTCCCCGCCCACCTGGGCCGCACCGTTCAGGAGGGCTACCACCGGATGCTGGTGCGAGCACCCTGGGCCTACCAGCGGATCTACTCCAGCACCGAGCGCGCCGGGGGCGGCGGGCCGGTGGCGCGGGCGCTGCTGCACACGGCACAGGACCGGGTACTGGGCGCCCTACCTCCGGGCACCGACGCCGTCGTCTCGACCTACCCCGGGGCCAGCCGAGTCCTGGGCAACCTGCGCCTGGACGGTCGGCTGACCGTGCCCGTCCTCACCTATCTGACCGACTTCTCGGTACATCCGCTGTGGGTCGCGCCGGGTGTGGACGTCCACCTCGCCGCTCACGACGTGCCCGCCACCCAGGCGCGCGCGGCCGGGGCCCGGGACGTGCGAGTGCGCGGGCCGGTCACGGACCCCCGTTTCCGGCCCTGCGACGCACGGGCGCGTGCCCGCGCCCGGGAGAGGTTCGGGCTGCCGCCCCACGCCCCGCTGGCTCTGCTGGTCGCCGGGTCCTGGGGAGTGGGCCCGGTCCGTACGGTGGCCCGGGAGCTGCGTGACTGCGGCGCCGCCGTCCCGGTCGTCGTCTGCGGCCGCAACAAGGTCCTGGCCGAGCAGCTGCGCGCCGACGGCATCGACCATGCCTTCGGCTGGGTCGACGACATGCCGTCCCTGATGCACGCCGCCGACGTCCTCGTCCAGAACGCCGGCGGGCTCACCTCGCTGGAGGCATTCGCCTGCGGCCTGCCCGTCGCCAGTTACCGCTGCATACCCGGGCACGGGCTGACCAACGCCGCCGCCCTGGACGAGGCCGGCGTGGCCGTGTGGATACGCGACCCGGCCGACCTCAAGGCGGTGCTGTGCGACCTGATCGACGGCCCGCTCGGACTCCGGCAACGGGCAACCGGATTCGCCCTGTTCGCTCAGTCCCCCGACGGCTGCCCTACGGCCGAGATCGCGCGCGTGCACCGGTCAGGAGTCCCCGACCGGGGGTTTCGGCCGGCTGCCCACCGGCACCGCACAACGCGCCAGCTCGCGGCCACGGCCGTCCTCGCGTCCGTCGTATGCGCTGGCGCGGTCGCGACCGGGGTGGCGACGACGTACGACGGTCCCGACCTCATCCACGCCATCAGCCACCGCCTCGACCCGGATGGCTTCCCACCGGAGCAAACCTCCCCGTCGGAGGACGGCCACTCGTGAACATCGCCCCGACGCTGCGCACGGCCGTCCTCGCCGCCATACCCGTCCTCGCCGCCGCCCACGCCGCACCCGTCGTCTCCACCTTCGGACCGCTGCGCAACCGCCTCATGCCCCGCCTCTCGGGCCGCGGTCGCACGAACCACATCGCCCTGACTTTCGACGACGGCCCCGACCCCCGCTCCACCCCGCACTTTCTACGGCTGCTCGCCGGGCGCGGAGTGCACGCCACGTTCTTCCTGCTCGGCAGCGAGGCACACCGCTCCCCCGGCCTGGTCCGCGAGATCGCGGCGGCCGGTCATGAGGTCGCCGTCCACGGCTGGCTGCACCGCCCCCTGGTGCTGCGTGGCCCGCGCGCCACCTATGACGACTTCCGCCGGACCCGCGACACCGTCACCGCGATCACCGGACGGCAGCCCACGCTCTTCCGGCCCCCGTACGGCGTCATGTCCACCGCGGCCCACCTCGCGGCCCGGCGCCTCGACCTGACCCCGGTGCTGTGGACGTGTTGGGGGGAGGACTGGACGGCACGCGCCACCCCGCTCTCCGTCCACCGCACCGTCACCGCCGACCTGGACGGCGGCGGCACGATCCTGCTCCACGACTCCGACTGCA
Source organism: Streptomyces sp. NPDC005483 (assembly GCF_040606035.1). Taxonomy (NCBI): domain Bacteria; kingdom Bacillati; phylum Actinomycetota; class Actinomycetes; order Kitasatosporales; family Streptomycetaceae; genus Streptomyces; species Streptomyces sp. NPDC005483. The sequence continues at coordinate 263,834 of NZ_JBEXEA010000010.1, read as the reverse complement.
CCTCCGCCCCCGGCGCCTGGCGCTCGGCACTGGGCGCACTGCCCCGGATCCTCGACACCTGCCAGGAGCGGGGTTACGGCATCGGCCCGCTGCGTGACCACGGCTGACCAGCACGAACGCCGAACAGTCGGGGTACGGCCTCGGTAACACGCCTCGCCAGCAGCTGCCGCGGCTTCGCCAGGTGCGCCCGTGCGGGTACGCCGGCCTGGTGCCCTGGCTACTGGATCGCGGAAGGAGCAGCCGGGATGTGGGCGGTGGTGATGGTCATCGGGGTGCCGGTGACGGCGATGAGGTAGGTACCCGGGCCGTGGCCGCCCGGCATCGCGCGGAACCCTCCCGCGGGTTTCACGTGGTACTCGGCGGAGGCGTGCGGGCCGAGCACCGCGGGGCCGGAGGCGATGGTCCACCAGTTGGAGGCGCCCTGGCCGGTGCGGCTCGCGAAGTGCGGGGTGAGCGCCGTACTGGTGGTGTTGACGGCCCGCACGTCGATGGCGGTGACACCCACGCGCGCGCGGTGCGTGGCGAAGCGCGGCGAGAGGCTCATGCGCAGGGGCGGCGGGCTCGCCGCGGCGATCGCGACACACACCAGGGCCGGGACGAGCAACCCGCCCGCGACGACGGTCTTCGCGCGGTGGCCGGTGAGCCGGGGAAGACGTGGCTGCCAGGCGGTGGCGAAGGCGGCGACCGGGACGGTGGCGGCGGCCGCGAGCCACAGCGGGGTCATCATCAGGAAGTAGCCGTCCTGGGAGCGCGTGGCGAGGTAGAACGCAATCCATGGCAGGACGGTGAGGGCGGGGCCGAGTCGCCGGACGAACAGCAGGGTGGCGACGAGCAGGCCGAGCAGGAGCAGCTGGCTGCCGTAGGAGTAGTAGTCGAGGCGGCCGCTGCCGTCGGTGAAGTAGTAGGAGATGCCCATCAGGCCCTGGCCGTGCAGGATCGCCTTCTGTTCGAGCGGCAGGAGTACGCCCTGCAGCCAGGAGGAGAAGTCCTCGACAGCGAAGTAGGCGTTGGCCGCAGCGCAGTTGAGAGCGGCGGTGGCCGCGTAGCGGGCCGTCACCGCCAGAGCCCGCCTCGGACCGAGTTCCCCGCGCCTGACGGCGTACAGGCCGATCAGCAGGAACGGGGCAAGGAACCAGGCCAGCTGCTGGGCCGCGCAGGCAGCGCCCAGGCACGCCGCCCGCAGCACTCCACTCGAGCCGAGACGGCCGCCCTCACCGATTGCAGGCCAGCGGACCACCCCGGGGACGAGCAGCGCGAGAGCCGTGATCGCCGGGTAGCCGGCGTAGGCGTAGTGGGGCAGGAGGCCGAAGCCGAGACAGACCGCGGTGGCGGCCGACCTCCAGGGTGCCGGCAGCAGGAACCACAGCAGGACCGAGGAGACGAGCAGCGCGGCCGTGGTGACCAGGGTGGCGGCCGCCGTCGAGTGGACGACGGCGTGCACCGGGGCCGCCAGCAGTGCCGTCAGCGGCGGGTAGCCGTAGGTGTAGTCGGCACCGCCGGACATGGTCTTGGTGATGCCGACGCGCGGTGTGCCGAACAGCCAGGGCCACGGCTGACCGTAGACCGGACGGCCGTGCAGGATTTCGTTCGCCGCCTGCGCGGTCAGCACCCCCTCGTCGGTGCCCGCGTGATCGAGCAGATATCCGCAGATCACCAGCGCAACGGCGGTCACCAGTACGACGGCGTCGACCCTGATCAGCGCGCGACGGCTCCGTACGAGGAGGCTGAGAGCGGCGCAGACGAGGATCGAGGCGTAGCAGACGGAGATGACACCGGCGACGGCCGGGCGTGAGGCCATCGCGGTGGTCCAGGCGGCCCGTGTCCCGATGAACAGGCTGATCGTGGCCACGAGGGTCATCCCCCGGTGCAACTGCTGGGGCCCGGCGCCCGTGACACGGAACGGCCGGGCCGGGGCCGGGGGTGGCGCAGTCGGGTTCGTGGCCGCACGCCGCAGAGTCCAGGTGCCGGTTCCTGTGCGACAGGGGTCAGCCATGGCGCCCGTCTCCTCCGCCTCGTGTTCCGTTTGAGCGACCGTTTTCATCCGGCCACCCGCAGAACATCTACTACATCTTGTAGATGTAGGCTCGGCGAGTGCGGTTCCCTCCCGGCCACGTCCACGCGATCGGGCGAATCGCGGACGCCGAATCACCTGCCGGAAAGGGCCGCCTTGCCATGACCACACCGATCCATCCGGCGTCACAGCTGGCCGTGAACGTGTTGGACGCTCATTCGCTGCTGGCGGCGTTCGGCGTGCTGGGCGTGGCGTCGGGGTGGTGATGTTCGCCGAGACAGGGCTGCTGGTCGGCTTCTTCCTGCCGGGCGACTCGCTGCTCTTCACGGCCGGTCTGCTGTGCACGGGCTCGGCGGAGTCGAGTGCGCATCTGTCGCTGGGACCGCTCCTGGTCGCGGCGGCGGTCGGCGCCCTGGCCGGGGCGCAGTGCGGCTATGTGCTCGGCCGGAAGGCGGGTGGGGCACTGCTGGCCCGAAGCCGCTCGCAGCGTCTGCGTGAGGGTGCGAAACGCGCCGAGGAACTGCTGGAGCGATACGGACACGCGAAGGCGATCACGCTGGCCCGTTTCGGGCCCGTGGTGCGGACCGTACTCAATCCGATGGCCGGCGCGCACGTTCACGTTGTGGCAGATCGTCGGCGGCCTCGTGTGGAGCCTCGGACTCACCCTCGCGGGCTACGCGCTCGGCTCGTCGATCCCGAACGTCGACCGTTACCTGCTCCCGCTCGTGGCGTTGATCATTCTCGTGTCGCTGATCCCCCTGGCCGCCGAGGTCTACAGGGCGCGGCGGAACAGCCGGCCCGAGGGGGGAAGCAAGTGATCATGGCTTTCGACGGGTCGTCCGTCGACGGCACCGAGTATCTGGACGTGGTGCGTCTGGCCCGGCATGCGCCGGCCTGGCTGGACGGAGCGGTGTCGTTCTGGTCGACGTACGGGCTCGCGGTGTTCGCCGTGCTCGCGGTCGTGGGCTGGTGGTTCGCTCGACGGGGTGGAGATGCGGCTGCGGTGACGGCGCTGGCCGTGCCGGTGGTCGTGGTCCTCGCGTACGGCGTGGATGCCCTGGTGAAGCTGGCGGTGCGCGAGGACCGGCCGTGCCAGAGTCTTCGGGTGACGACCCTGGAGACGTGTCCGGCGCCCGGCGACTGGTCCTTCCCCAGCAACCACGCGGCGATCGCGGCCGCCGCCGTGGCCCTGCTCTTCGTCTCGCGTCGGCTGGGGGCGGTCGCGGCAGTGGCGGCCCTGGCGATGGCGGTCTCGCGGGTGTGGGTCGGCGCGCACTATCCGCACGACGTAGTGGCAGGCGTGCTGGTCGGTGGCCTCGTCGCACTGATGGCGATGCTCGTGCTGCGACGGTGGTCGCCATCGGTGGCCGGGTGGATCGGTTCCGGCCACCTGAGCCGGCTGCTGAGCGCCTCGTGAATCGGCGCGACGCCGCCGACCTGGCCGGGACGGTCGGTCTCAGCGCCTGGTTGGCGTTCGGCGTCCTCACGACGGTGGTGATCGGCCAGAACGGTGCACAGCTGTGGCCGGACGACGGTTTTTTGCGATGGTCGCTCGGCCATCGGCCGGACGTCGCCGAGGCTCTGGCCCGAGGGGTGACCGACACCGGCAGCGGTGCCGTCCCTTACGTCCTCACCGTGTTGGCCGGCGTGGTCGCGGGACGAACCGCGCGGCAACGGATGGGGGCCGCCGCACTGGGCCTTGCTTTTCTGGGAACCGGTCAGGCGCTGCGCCACGGGGTGATGGCGCTCGTCCAGCGGCCGCGTCCCGCCCGTGCCGACTGGGCGACATCTGCAGGCGGTTGGGCGTTCCCCTCGGGACACACCACCACCGCGGCCCTCACTGCCGGGTTGCTGATCGTCGCCGTCTCACTGCGCGCCCCGCGCGGCGCGACCCCGCTCCGGGTCGTCATCGGGTGCTGGGGTGTACTGGTGGGCCTGTCCCGGGTCTACCTCGGCGTCCACTGGTTCACCGACGTCATCGGCGGCTGGCTGTTCGCCACCGGATGGCTCGGAGTGTGCCTGTACGCGATGACCCGTTGGCTGCCCGCATCGTTCGTCTCCGGTACGCCCCGTGCGCCGGACAGTCCAACGGAGGGCCATGCGCCACAAGATCCTGGTCGTCGAGGACGATCACGCCCTGCGTGACGTGCTGCGCCGTGGCCTGCTCGACGAGGACTTCGACCCCGTGCCCGCCGCCGACGGCGCCACCGCCCTGCGGCTGGCCACCGGCGACATCGGCGCCGTCGTCCTGGACGTCGGGCTGCCCGACGCGGACGGCCGGGACGTCTGCCAGGCGCTGCGCGCGGGCGGGTTCGCCACCCCGATCATCTTCCTGACGGCCCGCCACCACCTCACCGACCGGCTGTCCGGGTTCTCCGCCGGAGCCGACGACTACCTGCCCAAGCCGTTCCACCTCGCCGAACTCGTCGCCCGGCTGCGGGCCGCACTCAAACGGGCGGCACCCGCGGCCGTGACCACCGCCGGAGACCTGGTCCTGGACGCGACCCGGCACAGCGCGCAGGTCGGCGACGTCCACATCGACCTGTCCCCCACGGAGTTCCGTCTGCTGGCCACGCTCATGGCCGCAGGCGGGACCCTCGTGTCCCGCCGCGACCTGTTCAGGGCCGCCTGGCCGGACGGCGCCCAGGTCAGTGACAACACCCTCGACCAGTATCTGAGCCGACTGCGCCGCAAGCTGCGCGAAGCGGGCAGCGGCCTCGGCCTCACCACGACACGCGGGATCGGGCACCGGCTGTCATGAACCAGCTCGCCCGCCGTCTGGCGCCCCGCACCCTGCGCGGTCGGCTCTCGCTCGTGGCACTGACCACGGCCGCGCTCCTGATGACCGTGCTGACCGTCGTGTTCAACACCGCGATGGACCGGCACCTCCAGCACCAGACCGACGACGAACTACGCAACCGCGCCGCCGCCGTCGCCACCACCGTCGACACCAGCGGGCCCCGAGTGCGGGTACTGGAGACCGTCAACGACAGCCTCCTCGACGCGAACGTGTGGATCTACACCGGGACACGGCTACTGGAGAAACCACCGTCCGCCACGGCCGACAGTGCGGCCCAAGCCGCCGACCGGCTCGCCGCGCGGGGCAGGCCGGTCTGCACGACCGTGCACACCGACAACCCCCGTTTCGTCCGCCTGTGCTCCCGCCCCGTTTCCGGCCTTCGCAGCACCGCCACCATCGTCACGGCCGCGGATCTCGCTCCTTACCGCAACTCCGCCGGCACCCTGCTGTCGGGTTCGCTGATCCTGGACGCCTTCATGCTCGCGTGCACCTACGCGCTGACCCGCCTGGCCGTCGGACGGGCGCTGCGGCCCGTACGCACCATGACCGACCAGGCCACCCAGTGGAGCGCCGTCGCCTCCGACGAACGCTTCGGCGCCGAGGACCATCCGGCCGAACTCGCCCGCCTGGGCTCCTCGTTGGACACTCTGCTGGACCGTATCCGCACCGTGCTGCGCCACGAGCAGCAGCTGACCGGCGAGCTGTCCCACGAACTGCGCACCCCGCTCACCCGGATCGTCGTCGAGCTCGACTGGTGGCAGGCGCGCCCGCGCACCGCCGCCGAGACCCGCGCAACCCATCGGGTGATCGCCGAGGCCGCTCAGTCCATGCGCACCATGTGCGACACGCTGCTCGACGACGCCCGAGACAGAGCGCAGAACGCCTCGACGGCCCCCGGCACCACCTCCGTCGTGCCGGTCCTGCGCCGACTGGCCGAGAGCCTCGACGCACCGGAGCATGTGAAGATCTTGGTCGACGTGGGGGATCCAGGACTGCAGGCAGGAGTCGCGCCCGCCCTGCTCGAACGCATCGTCAGCCCGCTGCTGACCAACGCGGTGCGCTACGCACACTCCGCGGTGACCGTGTCCGCGCGGCAGTTGCCCGGCAGCGTGCGTATCGACGTCACCGACGACGGCCCCGGTGTGCCGACGGCGTTCGCCGACGACCTTTTCCAGCCCGGCCGCCGCGCCGACCCCGGCGACGGGCACGACGGCGCGGGTCTCGGGCTGCCGCTCGCACGGCGCCTGGCCCGCGCCGTCGGCGGCGAGGTGTCCCACGATGGCGGTCGCACCTGCGGGGCATGCTTCCGCGTCGACCTGCCCGTCGGGTGACCGGACTCGGTCGGCCCGCTGTCAGTCGGCCCGCTGAGTGACTGGCTCCCGTCCCGCAGGCCGCGGTGCGGCGGTCCGGCGTTCCTGGACCTTCGCGTAGGCCACCAGAGCGAGCAGGACGCCCAGGAGCACGGCCGAGGACCCTGCGGTGCCGAGGTCCAGGCCGCCCTTGGCGACCGGCTTGGTCAGGAAGTCACCCGCGGTGGCGCCCAGGGGGCGGGTAAGCACGAAGGCGATCCAGAACAGCAGCACGTTCGGCACCACCGGCACCTTCATCAGGGCAACGAGCACGGCGAGCGCCCCGCTCACGAGCAGAGCGCCGCCGGCGTAACCGAGGCCGGAGCTGTCGGAGAGGAAGTCACCCATGGAGGTGCCGAGGGTGTTGGAGACGAGGATCGCCGACCAGAACAGAGCCTCGCCGCGGAAGGTGACGATGTCACGGATCTGGAAGGTCATCCCGGACATCTTCCAGACGGCGAAGATGACCAGCAGGATCGAGATGAGGATCGCCGCCCCGGTGGGGTAGCCGAGGCCGAGACCCTGCGGTCCCCAGCCGAGCGAAGTGGCGCCGCCGGAAAGGTACTTGGTGCTCGCGTCACGGTTCATGAAGTCGGACATCGTGGTACCGGCCATGCTGGTCGACAGGATCACGGTCCAGTAGAAGAACGGGTTGTAGCGGCTGGACCTCAGCTGGATGACCAAGGTCACCACGAACAGAAGGAACAGGGCGATCGTGGTGAGGAAGTAGCCGAGCTTCAGGGTCTGGGCGAAGAGGTCGCCCGCTGTCTCACCGAGGGTGGTCGCGGCGACCTTCATGATCCAGAACGCCAGAGTGACCTCGGGCAGCTTCTTCATCACCGACTTGGTCGCGCTCGCGACGTCGAGATCAGTGAACACTTCCGGTTGCTGCATGGTGGGGGGGCTCCGATTCGGTCGTACGGCAGAAGGCCCGCCCCGAGACTGGGGGGCAAGCGCCCTGTGCAACTGGGCGACCTCGAAGAGTGATCGCCGGAACCGATCTTGGCAGCGGCAGCCTGAACGCATCCTGAACGCAGGCCGCGCCCCTGCTCAGGCCGCATGCCTGGCGGCGCACCGCGACTGCGCCTCGTCCTTGCGGGTCACCGCCAGATGCACGACCAGACCGAGGATGACGGTGAGGAACAGCGCACTGGTGACGACGGGTCCCATGCCCAGGCCGCCGTCGCCGGTGGGCTGGGAGAGGTAGTCGCCGATGGACACGCCGAGCGGACGGGTGAGGAGGTAGACGATCCAGAAACTCCACACCGCGTCCAGCCCAAGGGAGAAGTGCGCGAGGGCGACCGCGGCGATGACCAGGGCGAACAGCAGCGCGGAGAGCCAGTGGCCGAGGACCATGCGCGCGGAGACCAGGTCGCCGGCCGCGGTGCCGAGTGCGAAGGTCATCAGGACGGCGAGCCAGTAGAAGGACTCCCGTCCGGTGGTGTCGATGTGGTGGATGGACAGCGTCCGCTCATGCCGGTACCAGACCACGAAGACGATCGCGAGGACGACCGCGGAGACCGTCGTGCCGGTCTCCAGTGGTATGCCCAGGTTGTCGGTGAGGTTGTCGCTGATCAGCGTGCCGACGACGCTGATCAGGGCAACGGCGGGCCAGTACACCCCGGCGCGGTAGGCGGTGGTACGGAACTGCGCCACCAGGACGACCGCCAGCAGCGCGCTCATCAGCACCGACACACCGGTCAGGCCGAGACCGGCCTTTTCGTCGAGCAGGTCGGCCGCGGTCTCCCCGACCGTCGTGCACAGCACCTTGACGACCCAGAAGTGGACGGTGACTTCGGGCACCTTGTTCCAGCCCGGCCGGCGACCGGAGGGCGAGACCTGGGTGTCGGCCGCCGAGGGCGTGGATGTCTGGGAGGTCTCGTATGTCATGAGGCCCGACCGTGCCACGGGAGACCTGAACGCATCCTGACCGCCGTGCGTCATCGGCTGCCCCATCCGCCTCACCGGAGCACTATGAGGGACATGACGACTCGTGATCACGGCTCCTGCATAGCGGCGTTCCGCCCCGTCCCCTCCGCCGCCAACGAAGAAGGCCGCCTTGAACCGTCCGACCGCCTCCCCACCGCCTGCTGACCCGGTGACGGCCTGGCTGCGCCGTCGGCTCGGCCGGGCTGTCGTACTGTCCTACGTCGCCGCCCTCGTCCTGCCCGACCCCGGCCTGTGGCTGCGTCGCGACCACACCGTGCCGATCGGCACCGTGACCGGCCTGCCTGTGAGCACCGCCCCGCTTCTGCTGTCCCTGGTGCTCTTCTCCGCCGGACTCCAGGTACCCGTCCGCGAACTGGGCCGCCTGCTCCGCAAGCCGACCACCCTGCTGGCCGGAATGGTCCTCCACCTCGTGATCCCGCTCCTGGTCATCCCCGTCATCGCGTTCGGACTGCACCGCACCCCGGACAGCGACGGCGGCAGCGGACTGATCACCGCGATGATCCTGATCGTGGCGATGCCGGTGGCCGCCGGAGCCACCGTCTGGACCGGCAAGGGTGACGGCGACCAACCCGCCATGGTGGGGCTCGTCCTCGCCTCCACCCTCCTCAGCCCGCTCACCATCCCGCTGATCATCACCACCCTGGTGCCCCTCCTCGACGGCGGCTACGCGGACACACTGGCAACGACCGGCCATACGGCCCAGGGCGGCTTCGCTCTCGTCACCGTGGTCCTCCCCTGTGCGTTCGGCATCCTGTTCCGACTCGCGCTGCCGACGGCGTGGCTCAGCCGGACCCTGCGCGTGATCGTGCCCGTCGCGCTGCTCGGATCGCTCGTCCTGACCTATGTCAACGCCAGTGGCGCCCTGGGCTCCTTCCTCGCGCATCCGCGCCCGCTGCTGTTCGGCGCGGCACTGGTCGTGGCTGCGCTCGTCTGCCTGCTGTCCTTCGTGCTGGGCCGGACCGCCGCTCGGCTCCTGCGCCTGGACGCCCCCGCCTCCTCCTCGCTGACCCTCGCCTGCGGGATGAACAACAGCAGCGCGAGCGCGGTCCTGATCACCGCCACGCTGCCCGACAAACCACACCTGCTCCTGCCCGTGCTCGCCTACGGGCTGCTGCAGAAGACCGCCGCGAGCCGGGTCGTGCGGACAGCGGCTCGTCGGCACCCGCCCTGCCCTGCGTCACCGTGAACTCCGCTCAGTGCGTGATGCGGTAGAGGTGCTCGGGGCGGCCGGTGGCCCCGTAGCGAAGTTCGAGCCGGACCATGCCCTCCTTGACCAGGTAGGAGAGATAACGCTGAGCCGTGGCGCGGGAGACTCCGGTGCGTTCGGCGGCCTCCGCGGCCGACAGGGCGTCGTGCGCGCCGCGCAGGGTCTGGTGCAGCAGGGCGAGCGTCGGCGCGGAGTGTCCCTTCGCGGGGACGCGGGGCACGGCCGGCGGCCGGGCGGCGCTGAACAGGGCGTCAACGTCGGCCTGGTCGGTCTCGGGGGCCGTGCCCAGGGCGTCCATACGGTGCTGGAGCTCCCGGTAGGCGGTGAGCCGCTCGGTGAGGTCGGGCGCGCCGAAGGGCTTGACGAGGTATCCGACGGCGCCGAGCTTCATCGCGATCCGTACCGAGGTGATGTCCCGGTCGGCGGTGATCATGATGGCGTCGGGGCGGTCGCCGCCCTCGTCGCCGCTGAGCCGGCGCAGCACGTCCAGTCCGCTGCCGTCCGGCAGGAAGATGTCGAGCAGCAGCAGGTCGGGGTGCAGGTCGCGCACCGCGGTCAGCGCCTCGGCCACGCTCGCCGCCTGGCCGACCACCTCGAAGCCCCGGACGCGGGACACGTAGTCGCAGTGGATGCGGCTCACCCGGAAGTCGTCCTCCACCACCAGGGTCCGGATCACCAGCGATCACCTCCTGCCACACCGTCCAGTACCGGTGAAGCCGTCGTGAACAGGGCGCCCCGTGGGCCCGGCGCGGTATCGGGCACCGGCAGCATCACGGTGAAGACGGCGCCGGGCCCTTCACTCACGGCGATCGTGCCGCCGTGCCGCTGCACCAGCCGGTGGACGAGCGCGAGGCCGAGGCCGCGCCGGGCGGTGCCGCGGTCCGGACGGGTCGACCAGCCGTCCTCGAAGATGGACTCGGCGGTGCCCGGCGGGATACCGGGGCCGGTGTCGGCCACCTCCACCCGCACCGCGTCGACGGCCTCGATCAGCGACAGACAGACCTCGGCACCGTCCGACGGCGCCGGTCCGGTCGCGGACGCGTCAATCGCGTTGTCCAGCAGGTTGCCGACGATGGTCAGCAGCCTGGGCAGATGCGGCGGGTCGTCGCCGAGGGCGGAGTCCTCGCTGAGAACGATCCGCACCCCGCGTTCCGCGGCCACCGTGGTCTTGGCAACGATCAGTCCCACGAGCAGCGGGTTGCCGATCCGTTCCCGTACGGACTCGGTCAGCGCCTGCTCGACACCGGCCGTGTCGACGGCGAACTCGTAGGCGGCGTCGTGGTCGCCGATGTCCAGCAGCCCGGCCACCGTGTGCATACGGTTGGTGAACTCGTGCTGCTGGGCGCGCAGCGCGTCCGTCAGCCCGCGCACCGAGTCCAGCTCGCGCAGCAGACCGATCATCTCGGTGCGGTCGCGCACGGTGACCACGGCGCCCAGTTCCCGTCCGTGCAGGGCGACCGGCATCCGGTTGACGACCAGGCAGTGGTTGTCCGTGAGCACGCTGATGTCGCCGCCCGCCAGGGTGCCGTCCAGGGCGCGGCGCAGCCGCCCGTCGGGGAGGACTTCCGCCAGCGTGCTGCCGAGCGCGGTGCCGAGTCCGAGCAGGTCGCGGGCCTCGTCGTTGACCAGCGTGATCCGTCCGTCCGGGTCGAAGGCGACGACTCCCTCGCGGATGCCGTGCAGCATCGCCTCCCGGTCCTGCAGCAGCCCGGCGATCTCCTCCAGCTCCAGCCCGAACGTCGTCCGCTTGAGCCGGCCGGCCAGCAGGAACGCGGCCGTCGAGCCGAGCGCGACGGCGATGGCGCTGTACAGGCCGAAGGTGGGCAGCTCACGCCACAGCTCACCCAGCACATAGTGCTCGGGGATCCCTGCGGACACCTCGCCGACCAGCTTGCCGGTGGGCCCGTACAGCGGGGCCTTGCCGTTGGCGGACCGCCCTGTCGCGCCCTGGTCGGTGCCGACGTGCGTCCTGCCGTCCAGCACCGCGATCCGGTCCCCCGTCGGGGCACCGACCAGCGCCGGGTCGGGGTGCGAGTGGCGGATGCCGCGCAGGTCGAGGACGACCACGTACGACGCGCCCGACGCCTTGCGGATCCGCTCGGCCACCGTCTGCACCACGTCGCCGCCGCCCCCGTACTGCATGGCGTGGCGGATCTGCGGTTCGGCGGCCGTGGTCTCGGCGATGGCCAGGGCCCGCTTCTCGTAGGCACGGTCGATCTCGCCTCGCTGCGCGAAGGCGAACAGCACGAAACCGATCACCCCGGTCAGCCCCAGGATGATCAGCTGGTTGGCCAGAATCCGCGCGGAGAGCCGCCCCTTCCCACCGCGGCCGATCGGGATACGGATGCGTGTCACGGGTGTCGCTGCCTGTCGTACGGGGCCCGGGCGCGGCCCCTGCGCCGTACCCGTGGTGGCGTGATTGTGCCCCCGTCACCGGCCTTCTGCCCAGCCCCGGCCGGCTGAGCAGAACGAGCAAAAGCATGGCTAACACGGCTAACGCGAGATACGGATGAAACAGCGACGTAACACCCGCGGGCCTCTAGCGTCTGCCTTCCTCGACCTCCGAGGTCAGGAAGGAGACAGCCTCAGATGGCTTCACGAAACGATGTGGCTACGAGCCCCGGTGCCGGGACGACCGGCCGGGACAGCGCGCGAGTCGAGATTTCAGGACTCACCAAACGGTTTCTGACCCCCGCTGGTGAGGTGTTCACGGCGCTGCAGGACGTGTCGTTCACCGTGGAGCCTGGCCAGTTCTGCGCGGTGGTGGGCCCGACCGGCTGCGGCAAGTCGACGACGCTCGGCATGGTGTCCGGGCTCGACCGGCCCAGCGAGGGCTCGGTCAAGGTCGGCGGCCGCGAGGTGAACGGCGTCACCGACGGCGTCAGCTTCATGTTCCAGAGCGACGCGCTGCTGCCCTGGAAGACGGTCCTCGGCAACGTCCTGATGGGCCCGGTCTTCCGCAAGGTGCCCAAGCAGCAGGCCCAGGCATCGGCACGCGACTGGTTGCGCCGGGTGGGCCTGACGGGGTTCGAGGACCGCTACCCGCACCAGCTCTCCGGCGGTATGCGCAAGCGCGTGGCGATGGCCGCTGCGCTGATCAACGAACCCAAGATCCTGATCATGGACGAGCCGTTCGGCGCCCTGGACGTGCAGACCAAGGCGATCATGTCGACCGAACTGCTCGGCCTGTGGGAGCAGATCCGCCCGTCGGTCATCTTCATCACCCACGACCTCGACGAGGCCGTGGCGCTCGCCGACCGGGTCGTCGTCATGACCTCCAGCCCCGGTTCGGTCAAGGCGGTCTTCGACATCGACCTGCCGCGCCCGCGCGGCGCGGTCCAGGAGATCCGCTTCCAGCCCCGCTTCATCGAACTTCAGCACCAGATCTGGGACTCGCTGCGCGAGGAGGTGGAGCGCGCCTACGCACGCACCGCAGGAGGTACGGCATGAGTACGACATCCACCGTCTCCACCGCCCCGGTCAAGGACGGCTCACCCCTCTCGGCCGCGGCCGCCGCCAGGAGCGCCGTCCGCCGGCGCACCGCGCTGGTGTGGGCGGGTCGCATCGGTCTCGCGGCCTTCGTCCTCGGTGGCTGGCAGGCGTTCACCGCCTGGGGGATCGTCGACAAGTTCTTCTTCGGGCAGCCCTCCGGCATCGCCCAACGGCTGGTCGACCTCTTCCGGCAGGGCACCGAGTTCGGGTCCTTCTACGCCAACATCTGGACCACGATCCAGGAGGCGCTCGCCGGCTTCGCCCTCGGAGCCGTCACCGGAGTGGTCGTCGGCGTCGCACTCGGCCAGAGCCGCTTCCTCGCCGACGTGCTCGGCCCCTACATCAAGATGGTCAACGCGATCCCTCGTATCGTCCTCGGCTCGATCTTCATCGTCGCGTTCGGCATCGGCGTGCTGCCCAAGATCCTGCTCGCCGCGGTGCTGGTGTTCTTCATCGTCTTCTTCAACGCCTTCCAGGGCGTCCGCGAGGTCGACCGCAACATCCTCGCCAACACCAAGGTCCTCGGCGCCTCGCAGCTGCAGATCATCCGGCACGTCACCGTGCCCTCCGCGCTCACGTGGATCATCGCCAGCCTGCACAGCGCCTTCGGTTTCGCCATCGTCGGCGCGCTGGTCGGCGAGGTGCTCGGCGCGCAGAGCGGTCTCGGCCTGGTCATCAAGACCGCGCAGAACAACTTCGACCCCAACGGCGTGTTCGCCACGATGCTCGTCATCTCGGTCATCGTGCTCGGCGCCGAGTGGCTGATCGGCAAGCTCGAACACCGGCTGCTGTCCTGGCGCCCGCCGGCCCCGACCGAGGCCGCCAACACCATCTGACATCCCCGCCCTTACCCCTTCCTCGCCCCACGCCCTCAGCAAAGGAATGTGATCAGCCATGTCCAGACGACCCGCCGCCGTCGCCGCGTCCGTCCTCACCCTTCTCGCCCTCGGCGGAGTCAGCGCCTGCTCCGGCAACTCCTCTGCCTCCACCGGCGGTTCGGGCTCCACGCCGACCGTCAAGCTCATGGCCGGCGGGCTCGACAAGCAGATCTACCTCCCGTACCAGCTCGCCCAGCAGCTGGGCTTCTACAAGAAGTACGGCGTCAACGTCGAGCTCAGCACCGAGCAGGACGGTGGCGTCGGCGCTGAGGAGGCCATGGCCTCGGGGCAGGTGGACATGGCGGGCGCCTGGTACAACCACACCATCGAGTTCCAGGCCAAGGGCAAGGCGGTCGAGGACGTCGTCCAGCTCTCCGGTGCACCGGGCGAGCGGGAGATGTGCACCAAGAAGTCGGGCGTCACCTCGGGCGCCGACTTCAAGGGCAAGACCCTCGGTGTCACCGACCTGGGGTCGGGCACCGACACCCTCACGCAGTTCCTGGCCGCGAAGAAGGGCGTCAAGACCGGCGAGTTCCACCGGATCGGGGTCGGCGCGGGCTCCACCGCCATCGCCGCGCTGCAGAACGGCAAGGTCGACTGCGTGATGACGACGCAGCCGACGGTCGCCGCGATCCAGAAGAAGGGCGTCGGTACCTCCGCGATCGACCTGGCCACCACGCAGGGTGCCACGGCAGCGATGGGCGGCGCCTTTCCCGCGGCCAGTGTGCTCGCACGCACCGACTGGGTGAACTCGCACAAGGACACGGTGCAGAAGGTCGTCGACGCGCTCGTCGCCACCATGCACTGGATCAACACCCACAGCGCGACCGACATCGCGAACAAGCTGCCGACATCGTTCGTGTCGAACCAACTGGTGACCAAGGCCGACTACATCCAGGCCCTGACCGAGGACAAGGGTCAGTTCCTCCCGGACGGCCTCATGCCGGCAGGCGGTCCGAAGACCTCCCTGGCAACGGAGAAACTGGTCGGCAACGTGAAGGGGTCGGTGGACCTCAGCAAGACGTTCACCAACGACTTCGCCCTCCAGGCCAACAAGACCGAGGGCTTCAAGACCACCACGACCCCGGCAGGACCGACCGGCTGAACTCCCACCCAGCAAGATGCCGCCCAGGTGACATCTACCTGGGCGGCCCCATACACCCCCTGCGAGTCGTGGCCGCGACCTCGCCGTCATGAAAAGGGCCCATCGCACTGCCAGGCGGATCAGCCGTTGTGGAACGTCCTGGGGAAGGCCACGCAGTCGCCCTGCCCAACTCCGGCCAGAAGTCTGCGCGGAGGCCTGACCGGCTTCTACATCGGCCTCGGATGCGTGGACTCCGTGCCGCTGCTCGGCGAGGAGTGCGCTCCAGGTTCGCTGGCTGCCTCTGCCGGGCCCGCGCACGAGCCGACCGCAGCACTCGAGCCCTCGGCACCGCTTCCCTGCACCGGCACGGCGATCAGGCTCACGCTGATGAGAGCCCCGCCCGATGGACGGTTGGCCAGGCTCACCCGGCCGCCGTGTGCCGCGGCGATCATCACGACGATTTCGAGGCCGAGCCCACCAGCACTCTCGTCGGCCGACAGGCCCGGCGGTGGCCCGGCGAGCAGGGCGGGCGGGAAGCCCTGGCCCTCGTCACCTACGCACAACTTCACGGCGCTGTCCGCTCGTTCGGTGCTCAGGACGATGTGGCCAGGCCCCGACGGGCCGGAGTGGCGCAGGGCGTTGTCGAGGAGGTTGTGCAGGACTTGGCGCAGCCGTACGGGATCGGCGTCGGCGGTTGCTTCGGGGGCTCCGAACGTCTCCACGGTGATCGTCGCACCGTCGGCGGTCGCGCGGGCGCGGAACGCCTCGGCCGCGTCGGTGAGCAGCCGTGGCAGGTACACCGGTTCGCGGCGCAGCGGGAGCCGACCCTGTCGGGTGCGGGCCAGGACGAGGAGGTCCTCGGCGAGGCCGACGAGCCGGTCGGTCTCGGCGGCTGCGGAACGTAGGGCGGCTTCGAGTTCGGCGCGGTCGCGCGGGCGTGCCGTGGCCAGTTCGAGCTCGGCCCGCAGCAGGGCCAGCGGGGTGCGCAGCTCGTGTCCGGCGGTGTCGACAAAACGGTGCTCGCGTTCCAGTGCTTCCTGGAGGCGCGCGAGCATGGCATTGAGGGTGTGCGCGAGACGGGCCAGTTCGTC
Source organism: Streptomyces sp. NPDC005483 (assembly GCF_040606035.1). Taxonomy (NCBI): domain Bacteria; kingdom Bacillati; phylum Actinomycetota; class Actinomycetes; order Kitasatosporales; family Streptomycetaceae; genus Streptomyces; species Streptomyces sp. NPDC005483. The sequence goes on along the minus strand of NZ_JBEXEA010000010.1, from coordinate 247,972 downwards.
CCCGGTCGGCGGAACGGTCAGGCGCCGTTCCGGCTCGGACTCGGAGATCGCGGCGGCCTCCCGACGGATCCGCTCGACCGGTCGCAGGGCCGCGCCCGCCAGCAGCCAGCCCGCGTACGAGGACGCCGCAAGGGCGAGCGGCCCGCCGATGAGCAGCAGGAGCAGCAGCCGGTCCAGCGCCTCCGCACGGTCGCCGAGCGGTGCGCCGACGACGAGGACGGCGGGCTGTTCGACCGTCCCCGACAGGCGAACGGGCAGGGCGAGCAGCCGAGCGGGGTCGTCGATGCCCACGACATGGCGGCTGAGGAAGACTGGCTTGCTGACGGTTCGTGCGGTGCCCGGCGGCAGCATGGGCGCGGCTGCGACGGCAGGAGTGGTCTCGACGACGTCACCCTGCAATGTGAGGATCTGGCCGAACGACTCGTCGGGGTCGATGAGTCCACTGCCCGCGTCCAGCGGAGCCCGTTCACGCTGGGCCAGCGAGCCGACGGTGGCCGCGGCCCGTGCCCTCAGGTCGAGGTCGACCGCGCGGGTCAGTTCGGAGCCCATCCGGGTGTAGAGGAAGGCGCCCAGCGCGGTAAGCACCATCGCCATCGCCAGACAGAAGGCGAGGGTCAGGCGGAGCCGGACGGGGAGCCTAGCCAACGGGGTGCACATGATCCGCATGGTCCTTGCGGTCGTCTCTCAGCCAGTAGCCGGCGCCGCGGGCGGTGCGCAGCGACTGCCGCCCGAAGGGACGGTCGATCTTCTGCCGCAGGTAGCCCACGTACACCTCCACGACGTTCGAGTCCGCATCGAAGGTGAAGTCCCAGACGTGTCCGATGAGTTCGACCTTGGACAGCACCTGGCCGGGCCGCCGCATCAGGCACTCCAGCAGCGCGAACTCCTTGGCCGTCAAGGTGATCGGAGTACCGTCGCGGGCCACGGAGCGGGTCGCCGGATCAAGGCTGAGGTCGCCCACGGTGAGAACGGCGGGCCGCTCACGGGCGCCCCGGCGCATCAGCGCGCGCAGCCGGGACAACAGTTCGGCCAGTGCGAACGGCTTGACGAGATAGTCGTCCGCACCCAGATCCAGACCGCGCACCCGGTCCTCGACGGCGTCCCGGGCGGTCAACAGCAGGACCGGCGCCCACCGGCCGCCGGCGCGGATCTCACGCAGCACACCGAACCCGTCGGTGCCCGGCAGCATCACGTCCAGGACGATCACGTCGTAGTCGGTCTCCCCCACGTACCAGAGGCCGTCCTCGCCGGTGGTGGCCACGTCGACCGCGAAACCGTTCTCCGTCAGGCAGCGCCGCAGCAGCTCCGCCATGGGCGCTTCGTCCTCGACCACGAGAATCCGCATGGCGCCTCCTCCCGCAGGCCCTGCTGGCGTCCAGCGTAGTGGGGTGTGGCTAAGGAGACGCTGAGTCGATGGGAGGGACCTCTCAGGGGCTCGTGGGGACCGTTTCAGGGTCCCCTTAGCCACTCGCGAGCAGGCTCGAAGCCACAGTTCGACGAGGGAGTCCCGATGATCAGCAAAGGCATGAAACGCAGCGCACTGGTCCTCACCGTCGCCGCCGGCTGCACGGCCACGGTCGTGCTGACGGCCTGTTCCTCGGGTTCGGGAAGCTCGAGCCACCAGTCCGCGGCACCGACGACGACCAGCCCCGCTCCCCGCAGCTTCTCGGCGACCGTCGACAACCCGTGGTTCCCGCTCCCGCCCGGCCGGACGCTGGTCTACAGCGGCACCAAGGACGGTGCCAAGTCCACGGAGTACCTCACCGCCACCCGCGAGACCGAGAAGATCACCGGCATCCCCTGCCGTGTCGTCTCGGACCGTCTCTACACCGGCCGCACCCTGCGCGAGGCCACCCGCGACTACTACGCCCAGGACGCCGCCGGAAACGTCTGGTACTTCGGCGAGGACACCGCCGAACTCGACGCCCACGGCAACATGCTCTCCACGGAGGGCACCTGGCGCGCCGGCCGTGACGGCGCCCGCCCGGGCATCTTCCAGCCCGCCCACCCCGTACCCGGCGCCGCCGGACAGCAGGAGTACTACCCCGGCCAGGCCGAGGACCGCTTCCAGGTTCTGGACCTGACGTCCCGCGTGTCCGTCCCGTACAAGACCTTCACCGGGGCCCTGCGCACGAAGGAATGGACGCCGCTGGAGCCCGGCGTCGTGGACAACAAGTACTACGTCAAGGGCATCGGCACCGTGAAGGAGGTCACCATCAAGGGCGGCCCCTTCGAGGAGAACGCGTTGACGGCGCTCAGGGGCTAGGAGGAGCTGGACCGGGCCGGGCACGGGTGGTCGTCACGGTCTACGGCTGGTTCTGGCGGCACGACGTGCGCGGATCTGCGTGACCACTCCGGCCACGACCACCAGCGGAGCAGCCACGCAGGCGACGTAGAGAAGGAGCAGCGGCTGACCGCCGCGCGGCCGGACGCCCGTCCCTGGACCGTGCCCGAGTTGAACGCCAACGACGGCCTCACGTGGTGCCAGCGCGTGACCTCCACGTACTTCAGGTACCAGGAACCGATCCACACCGTACCCCCGAGCCACTTCACGATGCGCATCCCCCGATTCGCATCCCCCGAGACTGCCGCGACCGAGCACGCGACGTAAGAAGGCCATCTCACTCAGGCGCCCCTTGTGCTTCGTCCTCATCGACAGGAATGAGCAACGTGAAAGTGGCCGGATGAGCACTGCTCAGGGAGATCCTGCCGCCGAGCGAGACGGCCAGGTCCCGGGCGAGAGCCAGGCCGATGTCCGCTCCCGGTCCGCCCCCGGTGTGCCCCTGGTCGAACAGCCGGGCAGGCTCGCCCGCCACGGCGCCCTCGTCATTCACGTCGAAGGCGAGGGCGTCCTCCAGGTCCCGCACGGCGACCCGGACGGTGCCGCGCCCATGCACGCGGGCGTTGTCCAGCGGGATGCCGAGCACCTCCGACACGGGCGCGCCTGGGACCAGGACATCGGTCGGTGTGTCCCGTGCGGCGCACTCCAGGCGTCTGCCGTCCCGAGCGAACAGGCCGTGCCAGTCTTCCTCGGCCTCCCGCAGCAGTTGCCCTGTCGCGTTCTTCCCGGCGGCGGAGCGGGACACCTCCCTGGCACGCGACGGGCGCAGCACCTCCTGCATGGTGTGGTGCAGGCGGTGGGTCGTGGCCAGTCCTTCGGTCAGGAGGGGTCGCAGCCCGGCGTCGTCGTCCTGGGCGAGCCCGCCCTCCAGGGCGAGTTGCAGACCGGTGAGCGGGGTGCGCAGCTGGTGGGAGGCGTTGGCGGTGAAGTCGCTTTCGTGGCGGAGGAGTTCGAAGAGGCTGTGCAGCATCTCGTTGTGGGTGCGGGCGACCTGGTCGATCTCCGCGATGCTGCTGGGGGCGGCGCGGGCGTTCAGGTCGCCCTCGGTCACGGCCCGGGAGTGGCGGGACAGTGCGCAGTTCCTCCCGCGACGAGGCCTGGCCGGGCCTCTCTATGGTGCGCGCCGAATCCTCTGCTCGTGCCGCGCCACAGGCACCTCCCCCACAAGGCCATTGCCTTCCACCCGTCCCCGACCTATGGTCTGCCGAATGTAATATTACGACCGCCATTCCACTCGGCGCCGTCAGAGTCAGAGATGAGGCATGCCGTGAGTGACGTCCCCTTCCAGTCCGCCGTGCAGCAGTCCCGCGCACTGGCCGCGGGAGAGATCTCAAGCCGGGAACTCGTCGAGATCTATCTCGAGCGGATCGCCGTTCACAACACCGCACTGAACGCGGTGGTGACCCTTGACCCCGAGCGTGCCCGCCGCGAGGCGGGGAAAGCCGACGCCGCACGGGCGGCGGGGCAGGAGCTCGGTCCGCTGCACGGCGTGCCGATCACGGTCAAGGACAGCTACGAGACCGCAGGCATGCGCACCGTCTGCGGGCGCGTGGACCTGAAGGACCACGTGCCCGACCAGGATGCCGAAGCGGTCAAGCGGCTGCGTGCGGCCGGTGCGGTGATCATGGGCAAGAGCAACATGCCTCCGGGCAACCAGGACGTCCAGGCCGACAACCCGGTGTTCGGCCCCTCATCAAACCCGTGGAACACCACCCGCACCTCGGGCGGATCCGCCGGAGGCGGCGCCGTCGCCACCACCGCAGGCCTCACCACGTTCGACTTCGGCTCGGAGATCGGCGGATCGACCCGGATCCCGTCCCACTTCAACGGCCTGTACGGCCACAAGGCGACCTGGCGGTCGATCCCGCTCATCGGACATGTTCCCTACGGCCCGGGCGCAGGCCGCTGGACGGAAGCCGACATGGCCTGCGGCGGCGCACAGGTCCGAGACGCCCGCGATCTCGTCCCGATCCTGCGGGCGACGGTCGGGCCGGCCGACTACGACGGTGGTTTCAGCTACACGCTCGCGCCGCCGCGCGCGACCAGGCTCGCCGACTTCCGGGTCGCCGTCTGGAGTGAGGACCCCTCGTGTCCGGTCGACAGCGACATCGTGGAAGCCATGGACGATGCGGTCGCCGTGCTGCGTACGGCCGGTGCGAAGATCACCGTCCAGCCCGCGAGCCTCCCCGTCGACATCGAGACGAATCATCGGAAGGCCTTTTCGCCTCTGCTCTTCGGCGCGGGCGACCGCACCGGCCTCGCTCCTGCCTCCAGCGCGGCGACGTTGGCCCGGTTCGTCCAGCACCCGCGGGGCGACGCCGGACCTGCCCTCCGCGGCACCTTCCAGTCCCACTTCCACTGGTTGCAGGCCAATATGGTGCGCAACGAACTCCGGCAGCGGTGGTTCGAGTTCTTCCAGGACTTCGACATCGTGCTCATGCCGGTCACCCCGACCGCCGCCCCCGCCCACCACGGCAAACCCGTCGACTGGTTCGGGCGGCACTTCGAGGTCGACGGCCTACGACGCCCTTACTGGGACCAGGTCAAGTGGAGCGCCGTCGCCAACGTCTCCGGAGGACCGGCGACGACCATCCCGGTACGCAAGGGCAGGAGCGGACTGCCCATCGGTCTGCAGGCCATGGGCCCGAGCGGGGGCGATCTCACCACCATCGAATTCGCCGCGCTGCTCGGCCGGGAGGTAGACGGCTTCGTGCCGCCTCCGGCCCTCTTCTAGATCGCATCGCACACCCTGCTTGTGATCACGCTGGGGGGCGCAACGGCCGGCCCGCGTTCTTGTAGACATCAGGGCCCTCGGAGCTCGATGGCGCGAAGCCGATCCGAGCTCCAGAGGGCCCTGTTGCCGCTGCGACGCGCATCCCCTTACATGTTGATCATGTGGCCGGCAAGGCCGTGCACGGCCTCCTTGACCGCTTCGCCGAGTGTGGGGTGGGCGTGGACGTTGCGGGCGACCTCGTGGACCGTGAGGTCCCACTGCTGGGCCAGGGTCAGCTCGGGCAGGAGTTCGGTGACGTCGGGGCCGATGAGATGGCCGCCGAGGAGTTCGCCGTACTTGGCGTCGCTGATCAGCTTCACGAAGCCGCTCGCGTCACCCAGGCCATGGGCCTTGGCGTTCGCCGTGAACGGGAACTTGGCGACCTGGACGTCGTACCCCTTCTCCCTCGCCTGCGCCTCGGTGTAGCCGAAGCTGGCGATCTGCGGCTGGCAGAAGGTGGATCGCGGGATCATCACGTAGTCCAGCTCCATGGTCTCCGCGTCCGCGATCGTCTCGGCGGCGACCACGCCCATCGCCTCGGCGGCGTGCGCGAGCATCAGCTTCGCGGTGACGTCGCCGATGGCGTAGATGTGCGGGACGGAGGTGCGGCACCGGCCGTCGACGTCGATGGCACCGCGCTCGGTGACCCGCACGCCGGTGTTCTCCAGGCCGTAACCGGTGACGTTCGGCGCGAAGCCGATCGCCTGCAGGACCTTGTCGGCCTCCAGGACCTGCTGGGCGCCGTCCTTGCCGGTGACCGTGACCCGCACCTGCGGGCCGGACTCGTCGATCGACTCGACGCGGGTCGAGGTGAGGACGTCGATGCCCAACTTCCGGTACTGCTTGGCCAGTTCGGCGGAGACCTCGGCGTCCTCCAGCGGGGCGATCCGGTCCAGGAACTCGACGACGGTGACCTTGACGCCGTAGTTGTGCAGCACGTAGGCGAACTCGACGCCGATGGCCCCGGCGCCGGCGATCACGATCGACTGGGGCAGGTCCTCGGCGAGAATCTGCTCCTCGTACGTCACGACGCGCGAGGTGCGGCGGGTGCCGGGCAGCAGCTTGGGGGTCGCTCCGGCGGCGATGACGCAGTGGTCGAAGCCGATGGTGCGGGTGTTGCCATCGTAGTCGGCCACCTGGAGCGTGTGCGGGTCGACGAACGTGCCGCGACCGCTGATCTCCGTGATCTTGTTCTTCTTCATCAGGTAGTGGACGCCCTTGACCCGGCCGTCCGCGACCTTCCGGCTGCGGCGGAAGGCCTCCCCGTAGTCGAAGGAGACCTCCCCGTCGACCTTGATGCCGAAGGTCTTCGCCTCACGGGTGAAGATGTGCGCGAGCTCGGCGTTGCGCAACAGGGCCTTGGTGGGGATACAGCCCACGTTCAGACAGACGCCGCCCCAGTACTTCTCCTCGACGACCGCGACGCGCTTGCCCAGTTGGGCGGCCCGGATGGCGGCTACGTACCCGCCGGGACCCGCGCCGAGTACGACGACGTCGAAGTGGTCACCCTGCTCGTCCATGGACGGCTTCCTTTCCGCTGGGGCGGCCGACTCCCGCGAGGGCCGACTCGCTCCCGATCGAACAACCTGTTCTTCAGCCGGACGCCTGCTTCAGCGCCCCGGCGCCGTGATCTATGCCCGCCCCGTCATCATCGACGGCGGGCCGACGCCCCGTCGACTTCGTGTACTCCGGCCTCGGCGGCACCGAACCTGAGGGTGTCGAGGCCGAATGCGGCCACCGGGCCGTGCGCACCGGGCTTCAGGACGGCATCCGGCTGTGCCGCGTGGACGGCGCCCCACGCCAGGAGGGCTCCCGTCATCTCGTACGGATCAGGGCCGGTGAGGGCCGCCGTGGCCAGGGGCCGGCCGTGGCCGTCGCGGGCGACGGCGATCACCAGGGAACGGCCGTCGGGGTCCGGCTCGCGCTGGGATCCCGGAAGCCGCTCGGACCACCGCTCCAGGGCGGCCCGCACCTTCGCCGAGCGCAACAAGGGCGCCTGGATCGTGGCCGCGATCTGCACCGGGCGCGTCCACCGCCCGAACCAGCCGAGGCCCACCTCGACGCTCTCCAACTGGGGGAAGACCTCCGGCAGTCCGAGATGCTCCGTGCCCGGCACGGTCATGACCGTACGTTTCACGCCGCCGTAGTGGAAGGCACGCACCCGCTTGCCCACGCGCTCGTCGACCACACGGGCGGTGGCCCAGAGCCGCGGGCTGCGGTAGGCGAACCCGTCCTCGGCCGCCGAGGCGACCAGCGTCTGACGTGTCCCTCCCGTGGTCAGGGTGTACGAGTCGCGCAGGGTGCTCCGGTAGAGCAGTTCGTCCCCGTGTCCGGAACGGGTGATGAAGTATCCGGTCTCCACATGGCGTGCCCGCTCGCCCGCCCTCGTCAGGGCGAGCGCGCCGGCCAGGTTGCCCGGCACGTAGTCGTAGCCGAACGCGGGCACGAGGGTCGCTCCCCGGACGGCCGCGACGGCGTCCAGCTCAAGCAGGACGCGACGGGCGAAGGTCCCCTCCCCCGTCGAGTCGAGGTAGTGGGCCCCCGCCCGGGCGGCAGCCGTGACCGCGGCCATACCGAGCCGCATGAACGGTCCGATCGTGGAGACGACGACATCGCCGGGCTCCACGAGGCGCGTGAGGTCGGCCGTCGAGGTGACGTCGACCTCGGCCACCGGCAGGTCCACCTCGAAGCGGTCCGCCAGGGTCAGCATCCTGGCGCGGCTCCGCCCGACCAAGGTCGGCTTCTCTCCTCGTGCGAGCAGTTCCCGGAGCACGCGCTGCCCGGTGTACCCCGTCGCACCCAGCAACACGATCCTGCGCTTTTCCACGGCTCCGCCTGCCTTCCGAAGGGCACTGTCACGATTCGACTGACCCTTGGTCATTCACTGACCTCAGGTCATTGAATATACGATGGTGCGCATGCGAGGGCCAAACCGACGACAGATGTATGCGGAGCAGACCCGGGCGGACCTGGTGTCGGCCGCACGGAAACTGTTTGTGGACAACGGGTTCGCCACCACGTCGGTCGAGGCCATCACCGGGGCGGCGCGGGTGAGCAAGGGCACCTTCTACAGCCACTTCCCGGACAAGAAGGCGATGTTCGCCGAGCTCTACACCGAACTGCTTCAGCAGGTCGGCGCCCTGTGCGACGCGACCTGCGAGGCACTTGGTGCGACAGGGCCGAACCACCCCGCCATGACCGCGGTCGCCGATCTCACGCACGCCTTCCTGCGGCGGACCATCGACGACCCCCTGCACCGGGAGCTGATGGCCCAGGCACCCTCGGTCCTGGGAGGGCAGTACCGGCACATCAACGACAGCGTCGCCCAGCCGCCCATCGAGCGGCTGCTGACCGTTCTGGCCGAACGCGGTGAACTGCAACCGGACGTTCCCGTCGCCACTGTCGCCCGGCTGCTGCTGGCCGGCCTGTGCGAGGGCAACCAGATCATCGCCGCCGCGGACGACCGGGAGGAAGCCCTGACCGGGACGTTCCATGCCATCACCCTGTTGATGTCGGGCCTGGCGGCCGACGGCATCAGCGCCCGCGGTTGATCTGAACCCGGGCCTTGCGGACGGCGTCGGCGCATGGAGACCCGCCGCGCCACCCCTGGCCTGTCGCTACCGGGCCGCCTCGTCCTCGATGCCGCGGACCAGCTCGATGGCCCGGCCCAGGGTGGCCAGGCGCGCGTCGAGGCTGTCACCGGCGGGATAGAAGCGGACGGTGTCGACACCGGCGTCGCGCCACACGCGCAGCCGCTCGCGCACCATGTCCTCGGTGCCGATCAGTGTGGTCGCCAGGACCATCTCGTCGGTGATCAGCCCTGCCGCCCCGTCCCGGTCCCCGGCCTGCCAGCGGGCCCGCACCTCGGCCGCGACCTCGGCCCAACCCTGGCGGCTGTAGGCGTTGTTGTAGTAGTTCGTGGTCGCGGATCCCATACCGCCGAGGCTGAAGGCCAGCTCCTTCTTGCGTCCCGCCACCATCGCGCGCAGCGCTTCCTCGTCATCCGCGAGCGCGACCTCGGCGCCCTGGCAGATGTCGAGGTCGGCGCGGGTACGACCGGCGCCGGCCAGGCCGCGGTCCAGGTGGTCGAAGTACGCCTCCTTGGCGCCCTCGGGTACGAAACTGGTGCCCAGCCAGCCGTCGGCGATCTCACCGGTCAGGTGCAGCATCTTGGGCGAGAGGGTGGCCAGGTAGACGGGGATGTCGTACTCGGCGCGCATGGACAGACGCATGGGCTTGCCCTCGCCGCCCGGCAGCGGGATCTGGAATTCACGGCCGGAGTGGGAGACCTTCTCCCCCGAGGCGGCCTGTCGCACGATCTCGACGGTCTCGCGCATCCGGGACAGCGGCCGGTGGAACGGCACGCCGTGCAGCCCTTCGATCACCTGGGGTCCTGAGGGGCCCAGTCCGAGGAGGAAACGTCCCTGGGAGATCTGCGAGAGCGTGATCGCGGCGCGGGCGATGGCCATGGGTGTGCGGGTGCCGAGCTGGATGATGCCCGATCCGAGAAGCATGCGCTCCGTCTTCGCGGCGAGATAGCCCAAGGGCGAGGGCGCTTCGGAGCCCCATGCCTCCGCGACCCAGCAGATGTCCAGGCCGAGTTTCTCCGCCTCGGTGACGTAGTCGACGATGTCCCGCCAGTCGCCACCGGAGGCTTCGATCGTGGTGGAGGTACGCATCAGGCACCCGCCTCGTCCGCGGGCTGAGCGCTCTCGGCCAGCTTCCTGATTTCTTCGAGGGTGAAGGCCATGTTGGCCTCGAACTCCCGCATACGAACGAAGACGATCTTCTGCTCCTTGTCCGGCATGCGGTCGATGGCGAAGGAGAGACCCGAGCGGGCCGGCCCCATCTGCATCCACTCCCGCAGCAGGGTGCCGCCGTTCTCCGGCTTCAACGTGAACCGCCAGATCGCCGTCGGATGCTGCGGATCCTCGACCGCCCAGGCGAGCCTTCTCGGCGGTTCGTACTCGACGATGTGGGACGTGGTGGCCCACTCCCCCAACGCTGCGTGCTTGCTCCGGCCGACGAAGCGGGCCCCCAGCGCGGGGCCGCTCCTGCCGTCCAGCCATTCCACCGACTGCAGCTCGGAACTCATGCGCGGCATCAGCTCGATGTCGGACACCAGCGTCCACACCTGAGGGGGAGTTGCGGCGATCCAGGTGTGGACCTCGACCGTCGGCTTGTCCGCATAGCACGCGCCCGTCCACTCCATGACCCCGCAGCCTCCCTGCCCGCCGAGAACTCCCACTTGAGCTTCTGGCCAGTAACGTTGCGTAGATAGACTCACCTGTCAAGGGTGACGTGACAACCACAGCGCTGCCGAATCAGCGTGCGAATCGCTCCCGCACATCCGGCCGTTCGGCCAGATGCGGTGGGTAGCCGGGGCCCATCCGGGGATGGGTGTTGTCCGCGGTCATGGACTCGCCGCAGGCGGCGCACACCACCTCGGCATGCGTGTCCTGCCCGCACGCCTCGTGGCGCATCGTCACCGGCGGGCCCGCCTCACCGGCCAGCCAGCGGTCGCCCCACCGGTTCATCGCGAGCAGCACGCCGTAGAAGTCACGCCCCTTCTCGGTGAGCACGTAGTCATGGCGAACCGGCTCCGTCTGGTACGGCCGCTTCTCCAGCAGCCCTTCGTCCACCAGCCGGCGCAGCCGGTCCGTCAGTGTGTTGCGGGCGATGCCGAGCGACTCCTGGAACGCGTCGAACCGCCGGATGCCATAGAACGCCTCTCGCAGCACCAACGGTGTCCACCAGTCCCCGAGCAGGTCCATGGTCCGCGCGATCGAGCAGGGCCACTGCGCAAAGGATGTCCGCCTCATGAGGGCCAGCATAGGTTCGTCCCGTCGTGAGACCCAGCAGATGGGCCGGGCAGCGAGCGGTGCGCGGACTCTTGTGTTCCAACAATAACGAAGTTATGTTGCCGCCATGAAACGTGACTTGCAGGGCAAGAAGCTGATTGTCACCGGAGCGGCACGCGGCATCGGCGAGAAGGTGGCCCGCCTGGCCGCCGCCCGAGGGGCCCGGGTGACCGTGATCGGCCTCGAAGCCGACCGGTTGCGCGCCCTCACCGACGAACTGGGCCCCTCCACTGCCTGGCGTGAGGCCGATGTGCGCGACGGGGCCGCTCTACGGTCGGCGATCGACGAGGCCGCTGACGTCATGGGCGGCGTCGACCTCGCCGTCGCCAACGCCGGCGTCGTGGCGTACGGGACGGTGCGGCAGACGGACGAGGCGTCGTTCGAGAGGGTCCTGGACATCAATCTGAACGGCGTCTTCCGCACCCTCAAGTACGCGACGCCCCATCTGGAACGCAGCCGGGGCCATGTGCTGGTCGTGGCGTCCGCACTGTCGTTCATGCCGCTGCCCGCGATGGCCTCCTACGGCGCGAGCAAGGCGGGGGCCGAATTGCTGGCCCTGACCTACCGCCGGGAGGTGGCACACCTGGGGATCACGGTCGGCGTGGTGCACCCCTCCTGGATCAACACTGACCTCGTCCAGGGCGCCGAGGCGGACCTCCCTTCGTTCCAGGGCATGCGCGCGCGGCTGCCCTATCCGGGCAACGTCACGACGAGCCCCGACCGGGCGGCCGCCGCGATCGTCGACGGGCTCGTGCGCCGACGCAGCCGGGTGTACGTCCCGCGCGCGGTCGTCGTGGCCAACTGGGCCAAGGCGGCGCTGAACTCACCGCTGGCCTGGCCGTGGGCGAGGCGCTTCTCCGCCCGGGCGGTTCCCTCTCTCGAACGCGAGGTCGCAGCGCTGGGCAGGCAAGACCAGCTCACGCCGGGCACCGATACCACTGCCGCCGCGCAGACCAGGTCGTCCTAGTCCCGCCCGGGGCAGCTCCCACCCGCCCGGCTTCTCAGCGGCCTTGGACGATCGAGTCGTACAGGCGCACGCCGGCCTCATGGGAGGCCTCGGCACGTTCCCGCTTGTCACCCAGCCCGACGGAGAAGTTCACGCCCATCGGCAGGAGCACCTGCGTCACGGCGTCGTCGAACTCGACGAAGTGCTCGGCCAGTTCGAGGGTGATGTAGCCGTGCACGAAGCTCCACAGCTGGGCGGCGATGACCTCGGGTTCCTGCCGCTCGACCCTGCCGGAGTCCACGAGCCGTGCGCATGCCGCGGTGACATGAGCGTGGGCCTCACGAAAGGCCGGGGAATGCCCGCTCAGGCGAAGGTCCGTGTCCGGCAGAGGCCGGTACGTCGCCCGGGTGGACAGCCCGAACATCAGGTCATAGAGGTGCGGGTTCTCGCGGGCCAGCCGACGGCAGCTCAAGTTCATGGCCAGGAGTTCGGCGATCGGGTCCTCCGTCACCGGCACCTGGGCGAACGCTCTGCCGAGTTCCCTGAACCCGTGGTCGGCGACAGCGCTCATCAGCTCGGGGATCCCACCGAAATGGCTGTAGACCACCATCGTCGACAGTCCGCTCGCGGACGCCACCGCGCGCACCTTCAGAGCCGACGGACCCTGCTCGGCCAGCAGACCGATGGCCGCCCGCACAAGCCGCTCCGGTGCGTCATCGACTCTTGCCCGCCCCGCCATGTTCCGCACGCCTCCACCGTTGACACACCTGAAATAACTTGGTTATGTAATTCTTCACGGCAATAGTACACATCGCACGTGACGTGCTGTCCCGGGTACGACGTTCGTCCTCGAACACGTCTGCACACGCTGGCCCAGTCTCCCGCCCCCGGTGCGGCACAGCCTGTCGGGGTGGACTCGACCTCGTCGCCGCGCCGCGCATCCGCGGCTGTCCCCAAGGCGCCTTCCACCCCCATGCGCCTTCCGTCCCATGAACTCAGCAAGGGAGCAGAACTCATGCCATACAAAGACAAGGGCCACCTCGCGATCGAGGACCGCGGGTCCGTCCTGGTCGTCCGCGTCGACGGCGGCCGGCACCAGGAGTTCGGCCTCGACATCGCCCAGCAGCTGGAAAAGCTGGTAACGCGAGCCGACCGTGATCCGAACATCCGTGCCGTCGTCTTCACCGGGGCACATCCCGAGCGATTCGTCAGCCATGCCGCGGTCCGGTGGCTGCAGGAAGGGGGCGCCAGCAGCCCCACGGTCGGCCGGCGCGGTGCCGCCGCCGTCGTACGCATGGCGAAGCACGTGGACCGGTCCCGTCTCCTCGGACCCGTGCTGCGCAGGACCCCGATGCGGGGCGCCCTCCAACTGGAGCGTCTGCACTCGACCTTCCTCCGGATGAACCGCAGTGGCGTCCTCTACGTGGCCGCCCTCAACGGTTCGGCTCTCGGCCTCGGCGCGGAGTTCGCCTGGGCGTGCGATCTGCGGGTCATGGCCGACGGGGACTACTTCATCGGCCAGCCGGAGATCCTCCTGGGCATCATCCCGGGGGGAGGCGGCACCCAGCGGCTGACCCGCCTGATCGGCACCCACCGGTCCCTGGCCGCGATTCTCGAAGGCAAGCCGTTCACGCCCGCGGAGGCCCTCGCCAACGGGGCGGTCGACACGGTCGTTGCGCAGGACAAGGTGGTCGCGGAGGCGGTCGAACTCGCCGAGCACTTCGGAAAGCGGTCGAAGGGCACGGTCGAGGCCGCCAAGAGGGCGGTGTACTTCGGCGGCTCCCTGTCGCTGGAGGACGGCCTGCATGCCGAACGCACCGAGTTCTTCGCCAGGGTCATGTCGAAGGAAAGTCAGGAACTCATGCTGGACTACATGGAGACGACGGACGCCACCGGCGAACTCCCGCTCTACACACCCGGCACCTACGCTCGGTCCCTCGCGGCGGGCAGCGTGCCGGGCCGTCGCCCGACAGACGGGCGGTGAACCGACGATGACCACTTCGCAGTCCTTCACCCGTCACGACATCACCTTCCCGTCCGGCGACAGCACCTGTGCCGGTTGGCTCTACCTCCCCACAGGCGTCACGTCTCCGCCGGTCGTCATCCTCGGACACGGCCTCGGCGCCATCCGCGAGATGCGCCTGGACGCCTTCGCCGAGCGCTTCGCACAGGCCGGCATCGCCGCGGTGGCCTTCACCTACCGGCACTTCGGCGACAGCGGCGGCCACCCCCGCCAGCTCCTGTCGATCAAGCGCCAGCTCACCGACTGGGACGCCGCCCTCGCCTATGTCAAGGGACGCACGGACGTCGACCGCACACGCATCGCCGTATGGGGCAGCTCGTTCGGCGGCGGCCATGCCATCACCGTCGCCTCACGCCACCCCGAACTGCGCGCGGCCGTGGCGCAGTGCCCCTTCACCGACGGTCTCGCCTCGGCGCTCGCGCTGGGCCCTGCCGCCTCGCTCAAGGTCGTCCCCGTGGTGACCCGCGATCTGGCGGCCAGAGGTCGCGGAAAGCCGCCCGTAATGGTGCCGATCGCCGCCGCGCCCGGCTCGTCTGCCCTCATGAACGCCCCGGACGCCCTGCCCGGATACCAGGCGCTGCAGCCCGCGGGAACGACGTTCCGCAACGAGGTGGCGGCGAGGGTCATCCCGACCATCCTCGCCTACCGGCCCGGGCGCGCGGCCAAGAAGATCACCATCCCGATCCTCTTCTGCGTCAGCGACACCGACTCCGTCACGCCGCCTGCCCAGACCCTCCGCTACGCGCGCACCGCACCCAAGGGAGAGATCAAGAGGTACGACGCCGGCCACTTCGACTTCTACACCGGCGAGACCTTCGACGAACTGGTGCGCGACCAGATCGAGTTCCTCACCCGCCAGCTGGCCCCGGCAACCGCCGCGTCGGCTCCGTGACCGGATCGCACCACACCGAGACAGGTACGCCTTCGCCATGAACTTCGCTTCTCTGCTCGACCGCCGCGCGTCCCTCGACCCTGAGGGGGCCGCGGTCTCGGACGGCCGCCAGGCCCTCACCAACGTCCAGTTGCTGCGTCGCGTCCAGGCGGCCGCACGTCACCTCCAGGACCTCGGGATCGGCCCCGGCGACGTCGTGGCCCTCAAGCTGACCAATCGCGTCGAGTTCGTGCTCCTGCTGTTCGCCGCCTGGCGGCTCGGCGCCACCATCACACCGGTCAACCCGGGCATGACCGACGTCGAAGTGGCCCGACAGCTCAAGGACTCCGGTGCCCGCCTCCTGGTGGTCGAGGACGGTGCGGCCGTCGCGCCGGACGGTCTTGCTCTGCTCGCCGTCGGCGACCTGCACGAAGACGCGGAGGGGTCGGATCAGGCACCGTACGCGGACTCGTCCGCGCTGGCCCTGCTCATCTACACGAGCGGCACCACCGGGGTACCGAAGGGCGTGATGCTCGACCACGCCAACATCGACGCCATGGCGGAGATGGGGCGCCAATCGCTGAGCGTCGGACCGACCGACCGATGCCTGCTGATCCTGCCGCTCTTCCACGTCAACGGCATCGTGGTCAGCATCCTCGTGCCGCTGCTGGCCGGCGCGAGCGTCGCCATCGCCGACCGGTTCAGCCCCGAGACGTTCTTCGATGTCGTCGAGCGCGAACGCCCCACCTTCTTCAGCGCCGTGCCGACGATCTACAGCATGCTCGCGGCCCTCCCGGACGATGTCCGCCCCGACACCTCGTCCCTGCGCTTCGGAGTCTGCGGCGCGGCGCCCGCCTCCGCCGAACTGCTGACCCGGTTCGAGACCCGGTACGGGTTCCCGCTCGTCGAGGGGTACGGGCTGTCCGAAGGGACCTGCGGCTCCACCATCAACCCCGTCGACGGCCCCCGACGCGCCGGAACTGTGGGGCTTCCCTTCCCCGGCCAGGAGATCCGGATCGTCGGCGCCGACGGTGTCGAGATGGCGCCGGGCGTCGACGGTGAGGTCGTCGTACGGGGAGCCAATGTCATGCGTGGCTATCTGGGCCGTCCGGACGAGACAGCCAAGGTCATCGTCGACGGCTGGTTGCACACGGGCGACGTGGGCCATCTCGACGCCGACGGCTATCTGACCCTGGTCGGGCGCTCGAAGGACATGATCATCCGGGGTGGGGAGAACATCTACCCCAAGGAGATCGAGGACGTGCTCGCAGGCGACCCGTCGGTGCTCGAAGCCGCGGTGATCGGCGTGCCCGACGAGAAGTGGGGGGAGGTGGTGGTCGCCTACGTCCAGCCTCGGCCGGGTTCGGCTGTCGACTCCGAGGCGCTGAAGGCCCTCTGCGCGCGCAGCCTCACCGGCTACAAGCGCCCGACCGCGTACTTCGTGGTCGAAGCCATCCCGAAGAACGCGGTCGGCAAGATCGACAAAACCTCGTTGCGTGCCGGCCACGCCGAGCCGTCGGCACGCTCGCTTCCGTCTCGCTGATCTTCACCGGGTGCGGCGGCCGGACAGCGGGTTGGGCGTCCGACCGCCAGGCACGCGTCGGGGTCCTGCAGGAAACGATCGTCCACTTCACCACCACCTGCGAGTGGGCGGCCGGAGCCGTACCGGTGAGCGGATACACGGACCCACGACCGCGGCCGTGCGCTGGGCACCGTACGGAGCGGGGCGGGCGCCGGGCCGGGGTTTCGCCCTGGCGACGCACACCGTCCTGTTCAGCCTGCTCCCGGGGGAATGGGCTGCTCTGACGGCCGCTGCGAATCACACTGCTCGGCGCCCTGCTGGACTTGGACAGCCACGGCCTGTCGGTCCTCAAGACCCCGGCTGTCTGGCGGTCTTGGTCGCCGCGGTGTTTGTCGGGTACCTCACGTCGGGAACCCCTGTACGACCTCACACACGGAACTCGGCACCCGGCGCTCGCTGCGGACGATGCGCCCATGCCATCCGTTCGCCGCGCTGATCGTCGGCATCGGTGACCTGTCCGAGGCGGGCGGCAACCCCGGGCTCCCGATGCCCGCGCTAGGCAGCACTCCCGCCGGCCAGGGACGGCCGCAGATGCGCCAGCATCGCTGTCGGCTGCTCCTCCGGGATGAAATGGCCGCACTCCGGGATCTCGGCACCGGTGACGTCGTCCGCGTACTCGCGCCAGATCTCCAGCGTCGGCAGGCGGGAGGGCAGCCCCACGGAACCCCACAGTGCCAGTACCGGCATGGTGAGGCGCCGGCCCGCGGCGGCGTCGATGTCGTCGAGGGCGACGTCCTGCTCCATGGCGCGGTAGTCGTCGAAACTCGCGCGCAGGGCACCCGGACGGGAGAACGCCCGGACGTAGGCGTCGACTGCTTCGCGTGTCAGGCCGTGGCGGTTGTAGGTCCACCGCTCGAAGAAGTACTCGAGATACCCGCGGATGTCGCGTCCCACGAGGCGCTCCGGCAGGTCGGGTTGCATCTGGAACAGCCAGTGCCAGTACCCGGAGGCGAGGGAGGCGTCCAGGCGACGGAACATCTCCCGGGTGGGCACGATGTCGAGTACGGCCAACCGCTCCACCTGATCCGGGCGATCCAGCGCCCACCGGTGCGCGACACGGGCGCCGCGGTCGTGCCCCACCACGGCGGCCCTCTCGAAGCCGAGCGCCTCGACGAGACCTGCGATGTCGGCAGCCATCCGCCGCTTGTCGTAACCCGCCGTGGGCTTGTCGCTCAGGCCGTAGCCGCGCAGGTCGGGCGCCACGACTGTGTGGTCGGCCGCGAGGTCCGCCAGTACGGGCCGCCAGCAGTCGGAGGTCTGCGGCCAGCCGTGCAGCAGCACGAGCAGAGGGCCGGATCCGGCTCGGACGTAGTGCAGGCGGACCCCGTCCACCTGCGTCACCCCGGTCGTCGCTGTCGGCTGTCCCATGATCCGCCTCTTCCGCATGACTAACCGTCTTAGACGGTTAAGCTAACGTGCAGAATGGAGGCGTGGCAACGGACGACACCTGGATCTGGGACGGCGGGCGGGTCTGCCTGGACTTCGCCAACACCCTCCGCCACCGGTGGCGGACCGCACCGGAGGAAACTCTCCGAAATCCGGGCGAGCTGGCTCTCTGGCTTCAGCGGGCCGGCCTGCTCGCACCGGACATCCAGGACCCCGGCGCTGCCGCCGTCCTGGCGTCGGGCCGACGACTGCGCGAGACGGTCGACCGAGCCGTACTCGCGGTCGCTGACGGCCGAGTGCCGTTGTCCGGCGACGTCACCGTGCTCAACCGATCAGCGGCGCAGGCCCCCCGACCCGCCCTGCAGATGACCATCACGGACGGGCGCCTGGAGCCCGCCGCAGGCACGAGCATCGCCGCCGATGCCGCTGCCGCGCTGGCACTGATCGCCCAGGACGCCGTCGAGCTGCTGCTGTCCGCCGAGATCCGGCGGGTACGCGTCTGCGGTGCGGACGAATGCGCCCTGCGCTTCGTGGACCGCTCCCCCACCCGCAACCGCCGCTGGTGCTCCATGTCCCGCTGCGGCAACCGCACGAAGGTCCGCCTCCACCAGGCCCGGGCCAGACGGAGTGAGCACACCGCGGCGGAGTGAGATCCAAGATCTGCGCGAGCGCGCTCAGTTCACTCGGCCGGCCTCAAGCGGAATGCCGGGCCGGGGACGCTCTCGATCTCCTCCGGCCGTACGGCATGGCCCCGGTCGCAGCGGATCTGGGCGTCGACGTGCGCGCCGCATCCACGGTGCCGCGCCAGCATGGCCGGGCCCTCCGGGTCGGCGCGGTAGCGGTCACCCCACTGCAGGAGCCCCATCACGGCCGGGACCAGATCAGCGCCCTTGGGTGTGATCACGTACTTCGGCCGGCTCCGCGAGCCCGGCTCCTTATAGGTCTCGGTGGCCAGGATCCCTTCCTCCACGAGCATCCGAAGTCGCGCCGCGAGGAGGTTGCGAGGACAGCCGAGGACGCGTTCGAACTCGCCGAAACGGGACGAGCCGTACCAGACCTCACGCAGGATCAGGATCGTCCACTTCTCCCCCACGACCTCAAGGGTCCGGGCGATCGAGCAGTTCGACGTGTCCCGGTCGAGACGGGGGTCCATGCCGGCGTCCTGCAGAGCTTCGGTCGTTGCATCCATGCGGGTGATTCTAACCTCCTCTGAGTTTACTTTTCCATACTCAGCCAGTAGCGTCGTCAGCAGCACATCAACCCGGCCGCACGCAAGAAACGGGCGCGCAGGGGGACCTGCCCGAAGAATCGCATCAACCACCCGGACACCCACACAGAAAGGCGGCCGACATGAAGGCGTTCGTCGTAGAGAAGTACGGCAAGGACGGCGTACGCGCCGCAGAAGTACCCGAGCCCACCGTCGGAGACCGCGACGTCCTGGTCAAAGTGAGCGCCGCCAGCATCAACCCGCTGGACAAGATGGTCCGCAACGGGGAGTTCAAGCAGCTCCTGAAGTACAAGCTGCCGTTCGTGCTCGGCCACGACGTGGCGGGCGTGGTGACGCGGGTCGGTTCCGCCGTACGCGGCTTCGAGGTCGGCGACGAGGTCTACGCCCGTCCGCGCGACCTGCGGGTGGGGGGCTTCGCGGAGTTCATCGCGATCGACGTGGACGATGTCGCGCCCAAGCCGGCCTCACTCTCCCTGGAGGAGGCAGCCGCGGTGCCGCTGGTGGCCCTGGCCGCCTGGCAGGTCCTCGTCGACCGTGCCCACGTCAAGCCGGGGCAGAAGGTACTCATCCACGCCGGAGCCGGCGGCCTCGGATCGACGGTCATCCAGCTAGCCAAGCACCTCGGCGCCACGGTGGCGACGACCACGAACACCGCGACCGCGGAGTTGGTCAAGAGCCTCGGCGCCGACATCATCGTCGACTACACCAAGGAGGACTTCTCGAAGGTGCTCTCCGGCTACGACCTGGTGCTGGACGCCGTGGGCGGGGCGAACCTCGAGAAGTCGCTGACGGTGCTGAAGCCCGGCGGCCTGGCCATCAGCGTCGTCGGCCCGCCCGACGCCGGTTTCGCCAAGCAGGTCGGCGCCCCCTCCGTCATTGGCCTGGTCATGAACACCCTCAGCCGCAAGATCCGCAAGCGGGCCAAGGCGCTGGGCGTGCGCTACGAGTTCTTCTTCATGGAGGCCAACGGCTCCCAGCTGCGCAAACTCGGTGCCCTCTACGACAGCGGGAAGCTCCGCCCGGTCATCGACAGCACCTTCCCCTTCGACCAGACCCTCGAGGCGATGGCGCACGTCGAGCAGGGCCGCACCAAGGCCGGCAAGGTCGTGATCTCGATGGTGCCCGGCAACGACTGAGCCGGTTCGGGACGACGTCCACGGGGTCGTCGGGATGGCCGGCCAGGGCGTCCGCGACCGCGCCGAGCCCGTGCGCGGGGACGAAGTGCGTGGCCAGCCCCGTGTACAGGCAGCGTCGGTCGGCCCCAGGTACCTGCCGATCGCACCGGGCAGCGGCAGGAAGTAGCTGGGCCCCGATGTCCGGGAAGAACCCGATCCCGGTCTCGGGCATCGCCAGCACCGCGCGCTCCGTGACGGGCGTTGAGCCGGTACTCGGTGGCGAAGAACCGTTCCCCGGCCTCGGCACCGCCCGCGAGGCTGTACTCGCGGATCGTACGGATGTCCCCACCGGCGCAGAACGCCTTCGTGCTGGTACTGGCGATCACGACAGCGGACAGCGGTGCGCGCTCCCATGAGGCGAGCACACGGTCGATTGCGGCGACCATGTCTGTGGTCAGGGCGTTGAGCGCCCTGCTCCGTCATCACCACGACACGGCAGCTCGCCCTGAGCCCCTTCATCCTCCTCCTGATCACCACGGGCTTCGCAGCGGCGGCCGTGGTGGGCGCCGCCGATATCGGTGCGGTGGATGCCAGCGGGCAGTCGTCCCCGATCCTGCTGGCCTCGGGCGTACTCCGTGACGGTTCGCCAGGACGCGTCGTGCTCATCACCCTCATGGCGTGTGTCATCTTCCTCGCCGTGCTCACGACCGTGACCAGTGTGACGTTCGCCGCCGCCGTCTCGTTCGCCCACGACGTGTTCGCGCAAGGCAGGCGTCGCCGTACCGAAACCGGGGAGGTACGAGTACTGCGCGCGGCCGCCGTCATCGTGTGCGCGGTGGGCCTTTCACTGGCCGCTGCCATCCACCGGTATCCGACTGATTTTCTGGTCACTTTCTCGATCAGTGTTGCGGCGTCATGCATCTTCCCCGCATTGCTCTACTCGTTCTTCTGGCGCCGGTTCAACCGCAGAGGCCTGTTGTGGTCCGTCTACGGCGGTCTACTGTTCTGCACCGTCCTCACGGCCTTCTCACCCGTCGTCTCGGGAACCGTGTTCGCACTGTGGCCGGAAGCACACTTCGACTGGTATCCGTTCCAGACCCCGGGCCTGGTTTCCGTACCCGCGGCGTTCCTTCTCGGGTGGCTCGGCAGCGTCAGCTCACCCCAGAATTCCGAACTCGAGTTTCGCGACATGCAATACAGGGTCCTGACAGGAAAAGAACTCGGATCCCAGACCGCCGATCTGCAGCGGTAGGGGTTCTGCGGGCGTTGACCAACCAGCGGGCGCCCCAACCGGCAACCACGTCTCGTCCGCCCACCCTCGCCTCCATGAGGGTGATCCCAACCGCATCTGAGTTTACTTTTCTATACTCAGCAAGTAGCGTCATGACCAGCACATCGACCCGGCTGCCGCAGGGGACCCCGGCGCGGCACCCGCCTGAGAAGGAGCACCATCATGGGAGTGAGCCAAGAGGCACAAGAGTTCGCGGAGTTCCTCGCGGGTGTGAGCGCGAAGTCGTCGACACCGGGCCTCGACCTGGCCGTCATCCGTGACATCGTCGACTCGAACCACAAGGCGTCGACCGAGCCGGAAGGCGTCACCTACGCCGAAGTGGACGCGGGCGGTGTCCCCGCCCTGTGGGCCATCCCCGAGGGGGCCGATCCCGACCGCGCGCTGCTTCACTTCCACTTCGGCGGGTCCGTCGCCGCCTCCATGCACTCCGACCGCAAGGCCGCGGGCCACATCGCGAAGGCGGCCGGCGCCCGCTCGCTCGTCGTGGACTTCCGCCTGGCGCCCGAACACCCCTATCCGGCGCAGCTCGACGACGCCGAGACCGCCTACCGGTGGCTGCTCGCGCAGGGCTACGAGCCGCAGAACATCGGCAGTACGGGCCACTCGATCGGCGGCACCCTCGCGGTGATGCTGCCGCTGCGCCTGCTCGCCAAGGGCGAGGCCACCCCCGGCGCGATCGTCAGCGTCTCCCCCTGGACCGACCTCACGCTCCAGAACCCGGCAGTGGACGCCAACGAGACCAACGACAAGATGCTCAGCCGGGCTACGCTGGAGCTCTTCCGGGGCGCCTGGCTGCAGGACCCCGCCGTGGACTTCACCGACCCGCGGATCAGCCTCGTGAACGCCGACCTGACCGGCCTGCCCCCCACGCTCGTCCACTACGGTGAGTACGAGACCCTCGCCGACGACGGTGCCCAGCTCGGCCGCCGCCTCGCGGACTTCAAGGTCACCACCGAGACCCACGCGATGCCCGAAGGGCAGCATTCCTTCATCCTGGGC
Source organism: Streptomyces sp. NPDC005483 (assembly GCF_040606035.1). Classification (NCBI taxonomy): domain Bacteria; kingdom Bacillati; phylum Actinomycetota; class Actinomycetes; order Kitasatosporales; family Streptomycetaceae; genus Streptomyces; species Streptomyces sp. NPDC005483. The sequence continues at coordinate 225,556 of NZ_JBEXEA010000010.1, read as the reverse complement.
GCCGGACGCGTACCCGAGGTGGACCAGGCCATCGGGCAGATGGGCCAGTGGCTCCGCAAGCACCTCGGCGCGTGAGCGAAAGCCGAGCCTGACGTCAGGTCTGCCCGCCAGGCCGCCGCACCACCGCGATGCCGGTGACCGGTCCACCGGCATTTCGCTCGACCATGCCCGTCGGCATGCGGTACTTGTGTCCGGCACCGTTCCGCACACCACAACACCACCATCCCTCGATGCCACAAAGGAGTGCGCGATGGGAACGTACGAGGATGTCTTCCGCGCCAGTACCGAGGACCCGGAGCGCTTCTGGCTGACGGCGGCGGAGGGCATCGACTGGGACGTCGCTCCGCACCGCGCCCTGGACTCCTCGGGTGCGCCCTTCTACCGCTGGTTTCCCGACGGACGGCTCAACGTCTGTTTCAACGCACTCGACCGGCATGTCGAGGCCGGCCGGGGTGAACAGCCCGCGCTCGTCTACGACTCACCCGTGACCGACACCCAACGTACCTACACCTACGCGCAGTTGAGGGACGAGGTGGCGGCCTTCGCCGGAGCACTGGCGGGGCTCGGCGTGGGACACGGCGACCGGGTGGTGATCTACATGCCGATGGTCCCAGAAGCCGCCGTCGCGATGCTCGCCTGCGCACGGATCGGCGCGGTCCATTCAGTCGTCTTCGGCGGGTTCGCCCCACGCGAACTCGCCCTGCGCATCGACGACGCGGCCCCCAAGGTCGTGGTCTCCGCCTCGTGCGGCATCGAAGGCAAGCGTGTGATCGCGTACAAGCCCTTGCTCGACCAGGCGATCGAGCTCGCGGCCCACAAGCCGGAAAAGAGCGTGATCCTGCAACGCCCGCAAGAAACCGCCGAGTTGGGGCCCGACGATCTCGACTGGAAGGACCTGGTCGCCACCGCGTCCCCGGCCGACTGCGTTCCCGTCCCCGCCACCGATCCCCTCTACATCCTCTACACGTCCGGAACGACCGGAAAGCCCAAGGGAGTCGTCCGGGACTGCGGCGGCTACGCCGTCGCCCTGCACTGGTCGATGGGCGCCGTCTACGACGTGGGCCCGGGCGAGACGATGTTCACCGGCTCCGACGTCGGCTGGGTCGTCGGGCACTCGTACATCGTCTACGGGCCCCTGCTGGCCGGCGCCACGACGGTCCTGTACGAGGGCAAGCCGGTCGGCACACCGGACGCGGGCCAGTTCTGGCGCGTGGCCGCCGAGCACCGGGCCAAGACCATGTTCACCGCGCCCACGGCCTTCCGGGCCATCCGCAAGGAGGACCCGAAGGGAACGCTGACCGCCGACCACGACCTGACCGGCCTGCGCCACCTCTTCCTCGCCGGCGAGCGCCTCGACCCCGAGACCTACCACTGGGCGAGCGCACTCCTGGGCATCCCGGTGATCGACCACTGGTGGCAGACCGAGACCGGCTGGCCCATCGTCGCCAACCCCGTCGGCATCGAGGCCGCCCCCGTCAAACCCGGCTCCCCCACCCGTCCGCTCCCGGGCTGGGACGTCCGCGTCCTCGACCCTTCGGGAGAGCCCGTACCCGCGGGCGTCGACGGTGCGATCGTCGTAAAGCTGCCACTGCCGCCCGGAGCACTGCCCACTCTCTGGAACGACGACGACCGCTACGTCGCCTCCTACCTCTCCGCCTACGACGGCTACTACCTCACAGGCGACAGCGGCCACATCGACGACGACGGCTACGTCTTCGTCATGGGCCGCACCGACGACGTCATCAACGTCGCCGGACACCGGCTGTCCACCGGCAGCATGGAGGAAGCGCTGGCCGCCCACCCCGACGTCGCCGAATGCGCCGTCATCGGCGTAGCCGACGAACTCAAGGGCCAGATCCCGCGCGGCTTCGTCGTCCTGAAAGCCGGCATCAGCCGCGACGCTTCCGAGGTCGAGGCAGAACTCGTCCAGCTCGTACGCGAGCGCATCGGCGCCGTCGCCGCCCTCAAGGACGTCGCAGTCGTGGCCGCCCTGCCCAAGACCCGCTCGGGAAAGATCCTGCGCAAGACGATGCGCGGCATCGCCGACGGCCACGACGAACCCATCCCCTCCACGGTGGACGACCCCGGCGTCATCGAAACCCTGCGCCCTGTACTACGCCGCGCTGGTCACACGCCGTGAACGGCTGCCCCAGAGCCTGAACCACGATGAGCACGTTTCACACGGCTGTTCGCGGGCGGTCGCCGGGATCGGTGACCGCCTGGACGTTCACGCCGACTCAGGCGGCATTTGTGGGAAGAGTCCGAGCGTCCGTCGCCGACCCGGCCGCACCAGGCCAGGAGGCCATCAAGGGCGAAGTCGGGGTCGGCCAAGCAGAGGGATGACCGCGCTCGTGCAGGCATGAGCAGTGGACTCGCTGATCCCGAAACCGGCAGCGATCTTCGCGAGGGTGATGTGTTCGCGCGGGTACACCAGTGCCACCATCGCCCGCTGCGGCAGGCGGACCTCGCAGCGCCGGTCACCTTCGCAGGTGATGGCGAGCATGGTCGCCCATCCCACGGGCGCATGGGGTAGGTCGGGTTCGGCAGGTCAGCTGACCAACGAGGCCCCGGCGGAGCGTGGTTGAGACATCAGATGGAAGCACGGTGAGGGGGAGGAGGCGGAAGGAGGGCGAGACGTCGGTGCGTGCGGGGCAAGGCCCGATTCACCGGTCGCGGTCGGGGGTCACCCTTGAGAGGAAGGCACCGGGAAGAGCATGCAGCTACTGGTGGCATGGGCGAGCAGACGGTCCGCCCCGTCGACCAACTGCGCCTGGGCGAGGGCGGTTTGACGCCCCTTGCTGATCACCGTGCCGATCGCGCGCACCGTACCCGTGTCCACGGTGATCCGCCGGAGGAACTTCACCGTCAGGTCCAGCGAGGTGTACGCCACGCCTTGCGGCAGGGTGGACTGAACGGCGCAACCCGCAGCGGAATCGAGCAGGGTGGCGAAGATGCCGCCGTGCACGCTGCCGATCGGGTTGTAGTGCTCCTCCCCTGGCGTCAGCGAGAAGACCGCCCTGCCGGGCTCCACCTCGTCCAGGGTGAAGTCGATGGAGTAGTTGATGGGCGGCGCCGGCAGTCGCCCCGCCTTCAGCTCGCGCAGGAAGTCGATGCCGGACATGCGCCCGGCGGCTTCCGCCAGGATCGCGGGATCTTCCCATTCATACGTTCGCGTTCGTCCCACGTCCGAGCACCTTCCCATCTGGCTTTGATAAATGAAGCTATCTGTGAGCCCACCTGACTGTCAATGACGAAGCCAGGGCCTTACGATGGCGGGATGGAGTGGCTTGAGGCGAGCACGGAGAACTGCCCCGTCCAGCGCACGCTCGACGTGGTCGGAGAGAAATGGACGCTGCTGATCCTGCGTGACGCTGTCAACGGAGTCCGCCGCTTCGACGACTTCCACCGCCACATCGGCCTGTCGGAGGCCGTACTCAGTGACCGCCTCCGCAAACTGATCTCGTCCGGCGTCCTGAAGACCGTCCCCTACCAGGAAGCGGGCAGCCGCTCCCGCAACGAATACCGGCTGACCCGCAAGGGCTGGGACCTGTGGCCCGTCCTGATGGCGCTGAGCCAGTGGGGCGAGGCGTATGCCCTCGGCTCCGAGGGCCCGGTGCTGGACGTTCGCCACACCGACTGCGACGCTCCGCTCCGCGTCGTCGTCGAGTGCTCCGCGGACCACTCCGCCCTCACCCCTGGAGACGTCACCGCCCGGCTCGGCCCCGGTGCCCGCCGCCGGTCGTGAGACATTGAGCCTCTTCCGACCTGGCGAAGCTCCTGGTTTTCGCCGGGAGCTTCGCGTGCTTTTCTACCCGTCCGGGTTGGGTCTGTCCGCTTCCGCGCCGCGGCTGCTGCGACGGGAGAGGTGTTGACGACTCTGGCGCACCTGCGTTGCGGTCAAACGTTCGCGCACCTCGCGGGCCTGGCCACTGCGCCCCGCTACGTCAGCGAGGCCGTGGATGTCCTGGCCGTTCCCGGCCCCCACGCTCCAGCAGGCCATGGCTGTCGCCAACGGACGCGTTCATGATCCTGGACGGCCCCTGCTTCCCGTCGACCGCTCGCAGCCGGCCGCCCGTTCCACTCCGGCAAGCACTGCAGGCACGGCATGAACGTCCAGTCCCTCTCCGATACCCCTTCGGAAAGCTCGTCCGGGCATCGCCGACCCTGCCAGGCCCGTCTACGACAGCAAGGCGGCAGCTACCGCATCCCGTGCTGGGCCGACAAGGCGTACCAAGGTCCGGTCCCCCCGTTCGCGTCCCCCTCTGCGGCCGCTGGTATCCGCTCTTGGCCGGGAAGAGGGCAGTCAACCGCGCCCATGCGAAGATCCGCGCGCTCGGCGAGCAGCGATGGGCACCCTCAAGCCTTGGCGGCTGCTGCAGAAACTCCGCTGCAGCGCCACCCGTGTCCGCCTCGGCCTGAGGATGGGAGCCACGCGGCCTCCTATACTCCTGTCGTGTCTGATGCCTCGAACCTGTTCCACGTCTCGTCCGTCCTCAATCGGCGGTCGATCGCACAGCATGGCCTGGACTGGACCCGCATGGGCGCCGCACGGGGAATCGCCGGGAGCCGCCGCCCCGAGGTGGAGGGGATCTTCATCTGCCGGGACGAGGAAGAAGCAGGGTTCTTCCTTCAGATCATCAACAACACCGGTGGGCCGGCCGACCTCTGGTCCGTGGACGGCATCGATGAGGCGTTGCTCCTCGACAACGGCAATGGCTTCGTCTATCTACCCTCCCGCATACCAGCCGCGCGAGTCCGCCTAGTGCGATCAGACGTACCGCCTCAGCGTGATTTCTGAGTTCGCCCGGTAAGGCGCACAGATCGATGACTCAGGAACCCAGGTAGAGAAGCGCGCTCTGCTGGTCGGCTGCCCAGCTACCCATCTCACACCCAGGTTGAAAAAGGCTCATTGGTCGGGACTCGCAGACCGGCGAAATCTGAGAGCTCTTGGCACGCGGATCGTCGAGGGGCCGGGCCGGCGATTCAAGCAGCGCGATATGGACGGCTCGGGCATCTCCCCGCTGATGTCAGATGCCGGACTCGCCAATGGAGCCTTCTACGCCCACTTCGCCTCCGAGGGCGACCTCGTCACCCGCCTCATGGCCGAGAGACTGCATACGCAGAATCACCGCGTAGGGCACTCTGCGGCCCGGCCGCCCTGGACTTGAGGACCTCGCCCGCTAGCACCTGGTGCCTGCACAGCGGGACCAGCCCGGCACCGGATGCGCCTCCGCCTGCTCACCGAACGAGGGGGCCCATACCGCCGGAATCGCGAATCGGTTCCACTGACGACCTCGCCCGCCATGCCGCCGAGCAGTAAACAGGTCGACTCTCGACGCCATGAGCCACCGTCTGCCGGGGTCGCGGCGGACGTACCGACCCCGCCGGACAGGTAAGCAGACGGGTAGGTAGGCAGGGGTGCGCATGGGCTCCGGCATCGGTCGGCCGATCCGCTCGAGCCGCTGTCGAGGTCGGTGAAGCATCGGAATCCATGGCGTACACATCGCCAGAACGGCCTCACCGGCCGACGCCTGGATCTTCGAGATGCCTGCACGGTCGGCGCACGACGACTTCTCCCCCGCCCGCACCTCAGCACTCAACACGCAGCACCCGAGCCCCTGCCGACAGGCAGCTCACCGATGAACCACTCGAACAGGGCATCCGCAATGCCTTCACCTGCCGAGCCTCGAACATGAGCACACCAGTTCCGCGACCTGACCCGTCCGCAGAGCGCGCATCCGCACTGAAGATCACGCACCCAGACCACAGCGGCCCTGATGACGAAGGTCTCGCTTGCAGCCTGTCGAGTGACCACGTTAAGATTATGAACATACTTCTATACGCTGCCCAGCCCGCGCCCATCAGCGAGGGCGCCCCCTCTCCCCCGACGCCCAGAAGGATCCGGACATGAGCACACCGCGGAACTCCCCCTCCCCTTCGACGGCGTCGTCCAAGAACGCGGCGACCCGCTCCCTGTCCGTTCGCGGCGAGGACTTCGTCTACCGGGAACTCGGCCCCAAGGACGGCGTACCGCTCATCCTCCTGGTTCACCTGGCCGGAGTGCTGGACAACTGGGATCCGCGCGTCGTCGACGGACTCGCCGCACGGCGTCGGGTCATCACCTTCGACAACCGCGGGGTGGGCGGATCGAGCGGCTCCACGCCCGACACGATCGAGGCGATGGCCCGCGACGCCGTGCTGTTCATCCGAGCTCTCGGGTTCGACCAGGTCGATCTGTTCGGCCTGTCGATGGGCGGCTTCGTGGCGCAGGTCATCGCGGCGGAAGAACCGCACCTCGTCCGCAAGGTCATTCTGGCCGGCACCGGCCCTGCCGGGGGCCCCGGCATCGACAAGGTCCCGGCACTCACCATCCAGGCCACGCTGAAGGGCGCCCTGACCCGCCAGGACCCCAAACTCTCCCTCTTCTTCACCGACACCGCAGGCGGCCGACAGGCCGGACGTGACTTCCTGGAACGGCTGAAGGAGCGCACGCACGACCGCGACAAGGACATCTCACTGGCGTCCTTGCGCGCCCAGTTGAAGGCCGTCAAGCAGTGGGGCCGCCAGGCGCCGTCGGACCTGTCGGCCGTTCGCCAACCGGTCCTGGTGGCAAACGGCGAGAACGACCGGATGGTGCCCAGCCCGAACACACTCGACCTGGCCGCCCGCCTGCCCCACAGCGAACTCGTCCCCCTCTACCCGGATGCCGGGCACGGAGGCGTCTTCCAGTGCCACGATGACTTCGTGCCCAGGGCGCTTGGATTCCTCGAGTCCTGAACCTGAGCGGCCGTCGCAGGAGTGGGGCCTCACGGTCATCGGGTTGACGTCCGCCGACCAGCGGGGCGCCGGCCGGCCTGCGGGGCCCACAACGACGGCCCACGAGCGCGCACGACTGCCCGGCGATCGAGGAAAACCCTCGGAGGCCCTGTCGGCCGCGCGCTCCGAGATCTGGGCCACGACCGAGGATGCATTCCCACCGCCATCCGTCAACGCGCTGGCTGACCAACAACCGCCGACGGGCCAGGAGTTGAGCAAGTTCACCTGCCGACAGGCGAGTACAGCCCGTACCCCCCTGCGCCCCCCGCGGTCGGGACGTGGGGCCCGACCGTGACCGGGCCCCACGTCCTGAGCTGTACTTGCGAAGAGTCAAGCGCCACCGCATCCAGGCAGCGGCCCCGGCCCCTCCCCTTCTTCACCGTCCAGCGAGTCGGCGCTCGACCCCCACAACATCATGTGCGTTCTTGCGGCACGTTCTGAAGCGCCGCCCGACGCTCCCGCCCGTCGGACGCCAGCGGCTCCGCCGGGTGCCCCTCCAGTTCCCACTGCCTGGCGGCCAGCGCCCTCGCCAGCATCTTCGCCCGGTACGGATTCGACGTACCAAGGGCCGTCGCCACCTTCACGGCCTCGTCCAGCAAGGCCAACCGTCGCTCAGGCAACTCCCGCACCAGGGGCGACGCGCTCGCCTCCACCAGAACGTACGCCAGCTTCGACCCGTACACCTCCGGCTCGACCTGTCCGAGAAGACGGTAGATCCACAGTCCCTCGGCACCACGCACCACCCGCTGGTTGGCACCGAGCAGTCTGACCCTCGCCAGCACAACCATGTCCTGATCCATCGATCCCCTTCGTCCCTCCACCCCCGGGCCGGTGCACGTCACACGGCGAGACAGCACGGCGAATGCGCCGACAGCCGGGAAGGGCTGCCGACACGATGGCCGGAGTGTGGATGACGACGAGTCTGGCGCGCGGCACCCGTTGCCACAAGGCCGATCGGACGTGCGCTGCGTCCTACCGAAACCGCCTCCGAACAGGCATGATGGACCTGACACTCACTCAAACCCCCTTCCCCACAACAAGTCCTGCCTGGGGGAGCCGGCCTTCGAGTGCGAGTCTCATCAGCGCCATGTGGATGCGCCTGAAGTGGGCGCCTCGTGCCGCTGTCCGACCTCCAGCAGGGTGAGGTAGGAGATAGCCCCAGACCGGATGATTCCGGGGTCGCCGCGATCCTCCCCGGCGACCGCTTCCCGACCTCTGTCCGGCACCCCGACCGCGTGACCTTGCCCGCTCGTTCGTCCGGTGGATCAGATCTCTTGCCTGCCCAACCTCTTGCGCTTATAGTATTACGATCGTAAGTTAAATGGCGGGAACCGAAGGCCGGCTCACCAACGGCGGGAACGAAGCCCACACCGTGCCGCACGGGTACAAGCAGGCCCGGTGCAGCCGATGCCGCTCCGCCTCTCCGACAGTCAGGACGGCGGAACCCGCACCCCACCCGACAGAACGAAACGGAACCACGCCATGAGCCAGCCCAGCACTGTCCGCCTGGAGCGGACGACCCCGCGGACCGCCAGGATCACGTTCTCGAATCCTCCCGTGAACCTGGTGGTTCCCGAGTCCGTCGTGACGCTGCACAAGATCGTCCAGGAACTGGAGAACGACCCGGACATCCAGGTCGTCGTCTTCGCCAGCGAACTCCCCGACTTCTTCATCAACCACTTCGACGCCGCCGCGGCCGCCGACCTCCCCTTGCCCGAGCACGAGGACGACAACCCGGTCTGGACCGACATGGTCCTGCGGCTGAGCAAGGCCCCGTTCGTCAGCATCGCGGCCATCCGCGGCCGTACCCGCGGCGCCGGCAACGAGCTGGCCCTCGCCTGCGACCTGCGCTACGCCAGCCGCGAGAAGGCGTTCTTCGGCCAGCCCGAGGTCGGCCTCGGCCTCGTCCCCGGCGGAGGCGGCGGCGAGCGGCTCCCCCGCTCCATCGGCCGCGACCACGCCCTGGAAGCGATCCTGACCAGCGCCGACTACGACGCCGACCTGGCCGAACGCTGGGGATGGGTCACCCGAACCCTGCCCGACGCCGAACTCGACGCCTTCGTCGACGCGACTGCCGCCCGCCTCGCCTCCTTCGACCGGCCGGCAATCGCGACCGCCAAGTCCCAGGTCAACCGGGCGACACTGCCGCCGGACGCCCACCTGGTCGCCGCCTTCAACGAGTTCGCGGGCACCCTCACGCAGCCAGGATTCGCCGCGCGTGCGGTCAGGCTCGGCGCACTGGTCGCCGAGAAGGGCCTCGACGTCGAGTACCAGCTGGGCGAGTACATCGGCCGGGTCAACGAGACCCTCTGATCACCTCCCGCCGCGGCACGAGCGCCCCGAGGCAATCACCTTCCCCGGGCGCTTCGGCGTACGCACGGCGCAGACGGCGGAGGGCACTCGAGTCCACGGGGCGGCCCCTCACACGCGCCGACAGCCGGGACGGGACACGGACTCACCTCCCAGCGCTGACCACTCATTCCGCAGAGTGCCTGGACGAGGAGGGAGAGACGGAGCGGCGCCGAGGCCCAGCTGCGCGGCCTGCCGACAAGGGGGCAAGCCGCGCCAGACGGAAGCGGCCTGGGGCGCTCGATCTCGCGGCGATCACCGAACTGCATTGCGCCGACGTTCACGCCTGCCACGCCGGGGCGGGCAGCGTCAGCGGCCGCTCTGCGTCCGGGACCTTCGCGCCGCCAGGAACACCAGCGCGCCGCCCGCCACCAGCAGAACGGCGGTGCCCGCCCGCAGCAGGACTCCGTCCGCGCCCGTGGCGGCGAGCCCGCCGCCCGTCGTCGTCCCGCCCGTGGTTCCCGCCCCGGAGCCGGACGAGCTCGCGGTGGCCGTGGGCGACGGGGACGCGGAGGCGCTGGGCGACGGGCTGGACGTAGCCGAGCCGGTTGACTTCACCGCGATCGCCGCGGTGTCGTTCGCCGCGTCGTCGTCACGGTTGGGGTACTCGGGGTTCTCCACCGCCCGCACGCTGCCCTGCGCGCCGGGGACCACCCGGTCGATCCGCACCGTGAACTCCTGGGTCACAGAGTCGCCCGGCCGGAAGTCCGTGCTGCCGATGGCGCAGGTGTAGCTCTTCGCGCTGGCCTTGCCCGGTGTGCAGTTCCACAGCGGCCCGGGGTCGCCCTGCTCGCCGGGGCCGGGGGCGCCGGTGATGGTGGTACCGGCGGGCGGGGTCACCACGAACGTGCCGGAGTTGTCGGCGTCCATCCACTGGAAGCCCATCCGGCCCGGCCCGTTGTTCCGCACGCCCACGGTGATGCTCACCGTCTCGCCCACCTTGCCCTCGACCGTGTCGCCAAGCGCCTCATAGTCGGCGTACTGGGTGGTGGCGAAGGTGCCGTACCCGGAGCCGGTGAATCCGGAGCCGGCGGCGACGGACTTCAGGCCGAGCGGCGCGCCCGTGCCGGTCTCGGGGAAGCCGGACGGGTCGAAGGAGTCCGGCGCGGTGCCGCCGACCGGCCACACGACGTACGTGTTGTAGCCGTACATCGTGTCCTTGGAGGCGGTGTAGCGCAGCGGCGCGTCCGTCTCGTAGGCCGCGCCGGGCGTGACCGGGGTGTCGAACCGGCACCAGGCACCGGCCTCGGGCCGGTTCGAGCAGTGGCAGTTGGAGTGGTCACGGGCGAGAGAGACGCCTTCCGAGTCCTGCACCAGCAGCATGACGCCCTTGTCGGCGGGGGCTTTCCCGTTGTTGGCGAAGGCCGGGGTGCGCTCGAAGACGGCGCCGGGCGCGATGCCCTTCAGCGCCGGGTAGGGCCGGCTGACGAGCTTCGGCCCGCCGACCAGGACGTCCGTCTTCCCCGTCACGGTGGCCGTGTCGGAGGCGGTGGCGGTGTAGGTGATGGCACCGGTGTCGCCCGCCTTGGCGGCTGCGGTGGGTTTCAGGAGGAACGGGTCGATCGATTCCTTGCCCGACAGCGGGCCCACGTCGCACCTCACCTTCAGGGTGCCGGTGCTCACGCAGTCCCCCGTGACCACCATCGTCGCCTTCCCGGCGAGGGACGACGCGTCGACCGCGACCGAGACGTCGTGGGCATCCCCGCCCGAGGCCGTGATGCCGAGGTTGAGATTGGGGCCCTCGCCCTCGGTGGGAAGGTAGTAGTTCTCCTGGGCGTCCAGGACGAGCGTCGCTCCGGCAGCGTGCGCGGCCGGGGTCGCGACCGCCAGAGCCGCGGTCGCGAAAGCGGCGGCCGCCACTGTCCGCCATGATTTAAATATCGTCAGCACACTACGTGGACACGACAGAACACCGGAAGGTTGCGCCCGAGCGTCCGTCAGTTGACGGACGCGTTCGGCCTCGGGGATCAGGCGGGTGGACAACTCCGCGCCGGGGGGATAGTCCTGCCTGCCTTCCGGGGATCCTCACGCACGCGGCCCGCGGCGTTGAACACGAGTCGGGCGCGCCCGAACGCCCTCGCCAACGCCCCATGACCGCGCGCCGCGGTGGCGCAGCGGCTCGGCAAAAACTAGCCACCGGCACTTCGCGCCGGCGGTCGCCGCTCAGGAGAGTTGACGCTTGAGGATCTTGCCGGTGGAGGTCAGGGGCAGTTCGTCGGCGAACTGGACGATGCGCGGATACTTGTACGCGGCGAGCCGCGCCTTCGCCCAGGCCACGAGCTCGTCCTCGGTCGTGCCGCTGCCTGCCTCCTTCACCACGACGGCCTTGATCTCCTCGCCGTGGGACTCGTGCGGTACGCCGATCACGGCGACCAGCGAGACCGCCGGGTGCTCCATGAGCACTTCCTCGATCTCGCGCGGGTAGACGTTGAAGCCACCCCGGATGATCATGTCCTTGGACCGGTCGACGATGTAGTAGAAGCCGTCCTCGTCCCTGCGGGCGAGGTCGCCGGAGCGGAACCAGCCCTCCCTGATCGCCTCGGCCGTCGCGTCGGGCCGCTTGTAGTAGCCCTTCATGACGTTGTGTCCCCTGATCGCGATCTCCCCGATCTCCTCGGGGCCACCCTCGACATCCGACCAGTCGTCGCGGATCAGCCTCATCTCCACGCCTGGAATGGGCACTCCGATCGAGCCGACGCGTGGCTCCTCCCCGAACCGGGAGAAGGACGCGATCGGCGAGGTCTCGGACAGCCCGTAGCCCTCGAGGATCGTGACGCCGAAGCGGTCCTTGAACTGCTTGTGGATCTCGGCGGGCAGCGCGGCGCCGCCCGCCGCGGCCACGCGGAGCTTCGCGGCCAGGCGGGCGACGTCGACCGTCTCGTCGAGTGCCGCGAGCAGGCCCCAGTACATCGTCGGGACTCCGGCGAAGAACGTCACGTCGTGGGCGAGCATGAGGCGCAGGGCCGTCTGCGCCTCGAACCTCGGCTGCATCACGATCGTGCCGCCGAACGCGAAGGCTCCGTTCTGGACGACGGTCTGGCCGAAGGCGTGGAACAGCGGCAGCACACACAGGTAGGTGTCGGGGTGCCCGGGATCGGCGGCGAACAGGTCGCGGCCGATGAGCGCGTTGTCGTACACGTTGCGGTGCCGCAGCTCCGCGCCCTTGGGATGGCCGGTCGTGCCGGAGGTGTAGAGGACCACCGCGGTGTCGTCCTCGTCGCGCTCGATCGTCCGGAACGTCCCGGGCTGCCCGGCGACGGCCGCCTGGTAGGACTCCGGTGCCGCTCCCCCGGCCGGAGCCCCGGCACCGCTTTCGATCAGGAAGAACTCGGTGCAGCTCTCGGTCGCCCGGAACCCCTCCCACGCGGCCTGCCCGATCGGCAGTTCCGGCGTGCCCTCGAACACGAAGTACGCCTTCGCGTCCGAATCGGCGAGGTGATAGGCGATCTCCCGAGCCCTCAGCAGCACGTTCAGCGGCACGACCACGGCGCCCGCTTTGAGGATGCCGAAGTAGACGCTGGAGAACTCGGGCAGGTTGGGGCAGGACAGCGCGACCTTGTCGCCCGGCCGGATCCCGCGCGTGACGAGAAGGTTCGCGACGCGGCTGGCGGCGGCGTCGAGAGCGGCGTACGTGATGTGGTCGTCGCCGAAGACGATCGCGGTGCGCTCGGGGTGTCGGGACACCGTGTCCGTCAGCAGTCGTGACACGTTGCGGCTCGGGCTGAGCATCATTGCTCTCCTGGTTCTGCGGGCGCGGGCGAGCGGGCGGTCCGGACAACGGCCGAATCGGCGCGAGCCCGCCGCCCCAGGGCTGGAGAAGGCGATGGACTCGATGGCGGTGAGATCGCCTCCACTCGGGCCCATGGCTCATTTTGATGGACAGTCCGCTCTGTGCCTCGCGAGAACGTCGTGCCGGCGGACCGGGCCGGGGGGCGGCGGCTTCCGGTGGCAGAGCGGCAATTACCTGTCGACCGTAATATTACATACGTCAGACCATAGATTAGAATGAGATACGAGGCAATGACCCGGCGGAGTTGATGGAGGAACCCTGTGGCGCGCTACACCAAAGAGCACAAGCAGGTGACGCGGCAACGGATCATCGAGCGGGCCGGCCACCGGTTCAAGAAGGACGGCATCGACGGCTCCGGCATCTCCACGCTGATGTCGGACGCCGGGCTCACCAACGGAGCGTTCTATGCCCACTTCGAGTCCAAGGACGACCTGGTCGCCAACGTGGTCGCCGAGCAGCTGCGCGCGCAGGTTGAGCAGTACGGCACGCTGCGGCCCGGTCGCGAGGGGCTCGAGGACTTCCTTCGCGCGTATCTGTCGCCCGAGCATCGGGACAACCCCGGCGACGGTTGCCCGTCCGCGGCCCTGCTCGATGAGATCGGCCGCTGTGGTGACGCGACGAAGGGCGCCTATACCGAAGGCGCCAGGGCCATCGTGGAAGAGCTCGCCGCCCGCCTGGCCCCCGAGGATCCGCAGTCGGCCCGCGGTCAGGCCATCGGGCTCTACACGATGGCGGTGGGAACGTTGCAGCTGTCCCGCGCGCTGTCCGACCGGAAGTTCTCCGACGAGGTCCTCGAGCGGGGAATCGAGAACGCCCTCTCCTTCGTCCGGCCAGAGGCACGGTGAGGGCGGGTAGCCCACAGCCGCTTGCCCGCCCGCCCATGCCGGGGGGACGGGTCAGACCTTCGCCTTCTCCCTGACCCACACGCAGATCCGCGCGATGGCGGCGTCCGCCTCCGGAGCCCGGCCGGCGCCGGAGACGTACAAGTGCGGGCCTCCCCATCCACGCCCGCCCGAGTGCTCGCGGCAGGAGTCGGTCATCGGCTCAGCGGATCACACCGTCCTCGCCCTCGAACTGTGACGGCGTCCACTCGTCCTCCTGCGCAACACCGGAACGCTGCCGATGGACGGGGGGACAGTCCCGAAGGAACCGTGACCGCATCGTCGGCAAGATGACGCACGGTCGTCGTCCTCGGCCCGCTCGACAACGCCCCTCATGCCCAACTGCGCGACTGGGCGGGCGCCTTCGGACAGATGGACTGGCTGCCCGGCGGGCACCCCCGCGAGTTGACCACGACCGTGCTCGACGGGTTCGACGACCTCGTACCGATGGCTGGACCGCCGTCCACCGTCGCGGTGCGCAGGTCGGCCGGCTGATGCCCGGCCCGGCCAGCCCTGTACTGGCGGACTGCTGTGGGCTGTTGCGAAAGTGGATCAAGGGTCTTGTTTGGCGTCCGGTATGGGTCGTGTGATGCTGGCGTCGTGACTGATCAACGCGAGGTTGTCATCGTCCGCTGGCCAGGTCAGGGGCGTTCTGTGGACGCCGGGCCGGCTGAGCTGTTGGCGAGCTACCATCTGCGGACGGAGGCCGAGAAGGGCGAGGCCGTCGCCGATGTGGACGGGCTGCCGGACCGCTACCGGGCAGAAGTCCTGGACCCGCGGACTGCGTTCGCGGACGCTGTCGTGCTGGTGGCACTCAGCGCGGACACCGCTGTGGGCTGCGTGGTGGTGACCGCCCCCGTCGGGGGGCGGGCAGAGGTCAAGAGGCTCTGGACCGACCCGGCATGCAGGAACCAGGGCATCGCGTCTGGACTGGTCAGCGCCGCACTTGCGCATTCCGCGGAAAGCGGTGTCAGCACCGTACGGCTGTCGGTGTGGAAGTGGCGGGCAGCCGCCATCGCCCTCTACGAGCGACTCGGCTTCACCGTCGCCGAGTCATGGGACGAGCGGGATCAACTGGTGTGCATGGAGCGTGCCGTGTGAGTGTCACAGCCACTCGTTGATCACTGCTTCCAGCACGGCTGCTTCGTAGCCGACAGCGAGCATTGATGCCCCTCCGGTGGCTACAGCCCGGTGGGGTTGGAGACGACTGATCCCGCACTCCACCGCGTGGCGCTCCTTGCAGTCGGCCTTGTCGAACTTCGGCGGCCGACCGCAGCGGGAAACGTGCTTCTTGCGGTTGCAGACCTGTTCGGCCTTCTCTGGAATAGTGCAGCGGATGCGGCATCTGCGCAGGTACTCGCGGTGCGCGCGGGATCCGTACGCCTGGTCAGCGCGGCCTTGCCCGGTGGCTTGGCCATCGCGCACCCGCACGGAGCGAGCACTGCGGCAACGCCTGGGCGGGATCGAGAGGCACTTGGCCGACCCCATCCATGACCGGGACCGGACCCGCCGGACCATGTCCGCCCCCGCAGGGCCGGCTCCGCCCCGCAAGGCCGCGCTGTCAGCAGGCGGACACCGGAGAGCAATCGTGCAAGCGCCGCCGTACAGCGGCGAGTCGGCGCTTGCCCGATGGTCGACCGATCGCCGCCCGGGTCCGGTATCGGTGGCGCGGTCGGCGTGCTCAGGCGGCGAGGAAGTCGGTCACCTGCTTGGTGAAGGCCTTGGCGTGCTGGAAGAGGAAGGCGTGGCCGGCGTCGCCGTAGAGGAGGAGGGTGGCGTCGGACAGGTGCTGGACGGCGACGTAGGACGCGTGGGCGGGGACCATCACGTCGTGCAGGCCGTTGGCGTACAGGACCGGGTGCTTGATGGACTCCAGTTCGGCCTGGACGTCGTCGAAGGGGGCTGCCAGGAGCTGGCCGATCGCGGCGAGCATCGCCTGCGCCGCCGTCTCGGAGACCGCGGGGCCACCGGCGGCGAGTCGGGTCGAGACGTGGGCGAAGTGCTCGTGTCCCGAGGCACGGGCCGCTTCCGTCTCCGGGTAGAACAGGAACAGCGTGTCCTCGAGGTCGGCGTCGGGCTTGGCCATGATGCCCAGGACCTTCTCACTCGCCTCCGGCGCACCGGGCACCCAGCCGTTCGGGCCACTGCCCGCCACGATGATCTTGCGCACCAGCTCTGGACGCCGCGCGGCCAGGCGCTGGGCCACGAAGCCGCCCAGTGACCAGCCGAGCACGTCGGCCTGCGTGAGGCCGAGTGCCTCGATGAACTCGGCGGCGCCCTCGGCGAATCCGTCGATGGAGTCGCGCGGCTCGCCGGTGGTGTAGCCGACGCCGACGTTGTCGAAGACGATCACGTCGTGGTCGGCGGCCAGGTAGTCCAGGAACTCCGGGTCCCACCAGTCGATGGTCGCGCGGAAACGGTGCAGAAGGACCAGCGGGACACCGCCCTGCGGACCCATCCGCCGGTAGGTGAAAGTCGCCGAGGGGCCCTCCACGGTGAGGTCCTCGGCCTTGTCTGCCAGATATGTGCTCATGACGTCCTTCCCTTGTTGGCGGGTGCCTGTCAGATCTCGCGGGTCCACTCACGCAGCACACCGGAGACATGGTGGGTCTGCGGGCGACTGCCCTTGCCGGCGCTAGATGCGGCGAGCCGGGATTGTGGATCAGGTTGACGATCCGCTCGGATCGCTCGAGCACGTGGGTGACCTGCATGTCACTCATGGCATCGAGCCGAAGGAGTGCCGACTGCAGGGGTGACCAGGTGGCTTCCGGCTCGCTCCGATCACTTCGGAACCCACCTCGCCGAGTCGCGAGGCGATTAAATTATGTTCGTAATACTATGCACGGGCACGCCGGGCTCGCAAGGGGCTCCCCCTGAGGAGCGGAGGCCCGCGCCCGTGACGCGCAACCGCATACAGACCGCGCAGGGAGTCCAGCCTGCGCGGACCGAGGGCGACAGCCCGACCCTGACCGCGAGAGCGGCGGAATCCAGGATTATTGAATTACGTTCACAATACAATACATTGAAGGAGTCGCTGGAGGGCGAGTGGCCCACCCGGCACGTAGAGGAGTTGCGGTGCGATACAGGAAAGAGCACAAGCAGGCCACCAGGCAGAGGATCATCGAGACGGCCGGCCGCCGCTTCAAGGAGGACGGCATCGACGGCTCGGGTATCGCGGCGCTCATGAGGGACGCCGGGCTGACCAACGGCGCCTTCTATACCCACTTCACGTCCAAGGACGACCTGGTGGCCACCACGATCGCCGACCAGCTGCAGGCCCAGAACGCGACCATCGTCGCGCACGCGGAACCTGGCCGCGCGGGCCTCGAACAGATCGTGCGCTGGTACCTGTCCCCCTGGCACCGTGACAGCCGCGACATCGGCTGCCCCTCCGCCGCCCTGCTCGACGAGATAGGGCGCTGCACGCACCCGACCAAGCAGGCGTACACCGACGGCGTACTCGTGGTCGCCGACGGCATCGCCGCCCGCCTGGCGCCGGATGACCCGCTCTCGGTCCGCACCAGGGCCCTCAGCGCGTACGCCATGATGGCCGGAACGCTCCAACTCGCGCGGGCCCTCGCCGACCAGCAGCTCGCCGATGACGTCCTCGATCAGGGCATCGACAACGTCCTTGCACTGCTCGGCGTCGAGCAGGCGCGCACCAGGACGGCGCACTGACCGGCGTGCACGCGGACACCGCGGAGCGCACACCGATCAGCCCGGCGTCGCCCACACTCCGCGCCAACACCTCGCGGCGACCATATGCGGGCTCCGGGTGCCGAGTGCATCGCCCCCTCCTGTGCGGGTGGTACCTCGGCCAGGCCACAGGCGCGGTACGGCCGTTGACGTGTGAGCCCGGAGATCGCGTGGCGGTGCGGGCCGGTTCGCCCACACCAATGCCGAACAAGGCCGCCGCCGAGACCGACCGGCCAGGCGGCCCCTGGGCGTTCGCCAGTCCGCGGACGGCTTCACGTGCCCTCGAGCGCTCAAGCGCTCGCAGGCCGCGCGTCGCGTGACAGGCTCGGCCAGAGCATGGACCGTGCCCTGGGCAGCGACGCCGGCTTGGCTCCTGCCCTGGGTCACCGCCAGGCCGGCCACGCGGTCGGCTGACGTAGGAGAGCAGGTCGCGACGGGCTCGTAAAGTCCCGACGGGGTGTGGGTTCGGGCTGGTCGCTAGCACGTGGGCTGGAGTCGATGACCCTGCTCGCCGTGTGCGGGTCAGTGGAAACCCGGTCCGCTGTTCGCGGGCACCGCACCACCCCGGACCAGGGATGCGTGGTGAGTTACCGCATCCACCCGGCGATGGCCTCGAGGAGAACCTGAGGCACGAGCTGGCCCGCGTCCCGCTCGAGAACGTCCTCCGGGACATACGCGCGGCACCTCACCGGCCTCCCCTTCAGTCGAGGACCGCGGTGGCTTCGATCTCGACCAGATGGTCCGGGATGTCCAGTGCCGCAACGCCTATCAGCGTGGCCGGCGGGGCCGGGGTGACTCCCAGCTTCGCGGCGGCCCGGGAGATGCCTTCCAGGAGCAGGGGCATCTTGTCGGGGGTCCAGTCGACCACGTAGAAGGTCAGCTTCGCCACGTCGTCGAAGGAGCCACCGACCTCGGCCAGGGCGGTGCCGACGTTGAGATAGCTCTGCTCGACCTGGGCGGCCAGGTCGCCTTCGCCGATCGTGTTTCCCTCGGTGTCCCAGGCGACCTGCCCGGCGATGAAGACCAGCCTTGACCCGGATGCGATCGACACCTGCCGATAGACATCGATCTCGGGCAATCCGCCGGGGTTCACAAAGGTGATGGCCATGGTGCCTGTCTCCTCGTCCTGAGCGCCTGTGGGCCGTCCGTGCCGGCCAAGACGCAACTCTCTTGTGGTTACTCAGTAACCGTAGGAGAGTGGACGCTGACGTGGAAGAACGCACTTTTCAGTGACTGGAGAACCCTATGGTTACCACGCAGCTCACGGGCTCGCCCGAGGATGCGGATCTGGCGCGTGCGGGCTCCCTGGCGCGGGAGATCTTCTCCGACGTCGCCAACAAGTGGGCGTTCCTCATCATCGAAGGTCTCGGTGATCGCACCCTGCGCTTCAGCGAGTTGCGGAACGAGGTCGAGGGCATCAGTCACAAGATGCTCACCCAGAATCTGCGCATGCTGGAGCGCAACGGCCTGGTCGACCGCACCGTGCACCCCACCGTCCCACCGCGGGTCGAATACACCCTCACCGAGCCGGGTCAAGCCCTGCGGGCAACGGTCGACGCAATGTGCGGCTGGACCCACCAGTACTTCGGTCACATCGAGGCCGCCCGTCGCCGCTTCGGCGCCTGACCGCCGGCTCGCAGTCGCGTCACGCGGCCACTCGCGTCGACCGCCCTGACCGGCGCCCATCGGTGTCGTGGTGGATCGGTGTCTGCGAACTGCTCAGGGGCAGGCCTGTTCCGCCTTGGCGGGCGGCGACGATCTCGGCCGCGATGGACAGGGCCGTCTCCTCGGGTGTGCGGGCGCCGAGATCGAGGCCGATGGGTGAGTGCAGCCGGGTCAGTTCGGCTTCGGTGAGGCCGGTTTCGCGGAGTCTGCGGTCGCGGTCCTCGTGGGTGCGGCGGGAGCCCATCGCGCCGATGTAGGCGGCCGGCAGCCGCAGGGCCGTTTCGAGGAGGGGTACGTCGAACTTGGCGTCGTGGGTGAGGACGCAGACCACGGTGCGGTCGTCGGTCGGGGTGCGCTGCAGGTATCGGTGCGGCCAGTCGACCTCGATGTCATCGGCCTCGGGAAAGCGCGTCCGGGTGGCGAAGACGGGCCGGGCGTCGCACACGGTGACGTGGTAGCCGAGGAACTTGCCCATGCGCACCAGGGCGGCGGCGAAGTCGATGGCGCCGAAGACGAGCATGTGCGGTGGCGGCACGCTCGACTCGACGAGCACGGTCAACTCCGCCTCGCAGTGGGAGCCGTCCTGCGCGATGTCCAAGGTGCCGGTGCGGCCGGCGTTCAGCAGGGAGCGGGATTCGTCGGCGACGGTGCGGTCCAGGTCGGGACGTCCGCCCAGTCCACCTTCGTACGAGCCGTCCTGGCGGACTGCCAGCGCCCGCCCGAGGAACTCTGCCGGGCCGCGGACCACGCGGGCGAGCGCCGCCGCCTCCCCTCGGACGGCGGCCGACAGCGCCACCTGGAACGCCTTCCTGCCCGGTCCGTCGGCGGCCACGGGGGTGACCAGGATGTCGAGCACCCCGCCGCAGGTCAGCCCTACGGCGAAGGCGTCCTCGTCGCTGTAGCCGAACCGCTCGCGCACCGCCTGGCCGTCGGCGAGCGCCTGGGCGCACAGGTCGTAGACCGCGCCTTCGACACAGCCGCCGGAGACCGAGCCGATGGCCGTGCCGTCAGCGTCGACGGCGAGCGCGGCACCCGGCCCTCGCGGCGCGCTGCCGCTGACGGCCACGACGGTGGCCACGGCGAAGTCCCGCCCCTCCTCGAGCCACCGGTTCAGCTCATCCGCGATGTCCAACACGGGAGTTTCTTTCTTGTCGTCGTCCGCAGATGGACCGTCGTCTCAGAGCAGCTTGTCCAGCGTGATCGGCAGGTCCCGGATCCGCTTGCCGGTCGCGTGGTAGACGGCGTTCGCGATCGCGGCCGCCACGCCGGTCGTGCCGACCTCGCCCAGCCCGATGATTCCAAGGGGCATGGTCTTGTCCGGTTCGTCGAGCCAGGCGACATCGATCGGGGGGATGTCGGCGTGCACCGGCACGTAGTAGGAGTCGAGCCCGGCGCTCATGGTGCGCCCGTTGCGCGGGTCGACCAGGCTCTGCTCCGACAGCGCCATGCCGATGCCCATGATCACGGCCCCGCGGAGCTGGCTGGCCGTGGTCTTGGGGTTGATGATGCGGCCGACGTCGAACATGCCGAGCCAGCGCGAGATCCGCAGTTCGCCGGTGTCGGCGTTCACCCGCACCTCGCAGAACTGCGCGCCGCGGGCGGCCTTGGACCAGCGCTGGTCCTTCAGGAAGTTGGTGAGGAAGCGGCCCTGAGCGCCCAGCAGACCCCGCCGGGTGTCCGACCCGACCGAGGCCTCGAGGAACGGTCGCCCCGCTGCGCGCAGGGCGGCCGCCGGTTCCTGGCCGGTCGTGCCCGTTCGCTGGGCCAGAGCGGTCACCTTGCGGGTCAGCTCGGCGCAGGCGGCGAGGAGGCTGGTGGCCACCGTCGCCGTCTGGTTGGAGTTGCCGGCCATCGGGCCGGACGGCAGGGCCGAATCGCCGTACTCCACCCGGACCTTCTCGTAGGCGATGCCGAGGGCGTCGGCGGCGATCTGTGCCTGTACGGTCGCGGCGCCCATGCCCATCTCGTGGAAACCGCATTGCACGAGCGCGCTGCCGTCGTCGCTCAGCCGTACCTTGACGTCGGCGACCAGGCGCAGGGTCGGGTGGAAAGCGGTGGCCATGCCCATCCCGACGAGCCACTCGCCGTCCCGCATCGAGCGGGGTTCGGGGTCGCGGTCCGCCCAGCCGAAGCGTTCCGCGCCCCTCTCGAAGGCTTCACGCTGCATGCGCTGGGAGAACTTCTTGCCGCGCGTCGGATCCGTCGCGGGCTCGTTGCGCAGCCGCAGGGCGATCGGGTCCATGGACAGCTCGTAGGCGAGTTCGTCCATCGCTGATTCCAGCACGAAGCTGCCGATCGCCTCGCCGGGGGCGCGCAGCCAGGTGTTGGGCATCAGGTCCATGGAGACGAGGTTCTGCCGGGTCAGCATGTTCTGGGCGCCGTAGAGGTGCCGGGCGGGCGAGCTGGTCGCCTCGAGCAGGCCGCCGGCCGAGCCGGTGCGGGTGATGCTGTCCTGGATCAGTGAGGTGAGCCGGCCGTCGCGGGTCGCACCGAGCGCGATCCGGTTGGTCGATGCGGTGCGCCCGCCGGTGGCGCGGTTGACGGCCGTGCGGCTCAGTGCCAGGCGCACAGGCCGTCCGACAGCCTTGGCCGCCATGGCCGCGATGACCGTGCCGGGCCAGACGGCGAACTTGCCTCCGAAGCCGCCCCCCAGGAACTCGGCACGGACGCGGACGTGGGACACCGGCACACCGAACCGCCCGGCCAGGTAGCGGCGGCTCTGGTCCGTCGCCTGCGTGGTGTCGTGCACGGTGAGATGGTCACCGTCCCAGACGGCGACCGTCGCGTGCGGCTCAATCGCGTTGTGCTGCAGGCCGGGCGTGGTGTAGCGCAGATCGACCGACACCTCCGCGGTGGCCAGCGCCGCCTCGGCGTCGCCCTTCTTTGTGTGGCCGGCGAAGGTGAGGTCGCCCTTCGCCGGGGTGGCGTTGTGCTGCTCGGCGGCGAAGTCCACCCGCGCGGGCAGCGGGTCGTAGGTCACTTCGACGAGCGGGGCGGCCTCGTTCGCCGCGGCAGAGGTCTCGGCAACCACGACGGCGATCGGCTGGCCGTCCCAGAAGACCTGATCGGTGTTGAGGTAGTCGAGGCTGGTGCCCGACACGTCCGGTCCGAGGTTCAGCACGATGTTGGCTTTGCGTTCGGGGCGGATCCTCGGCGCGTTGAGGTGGGTGATGACCGCGACCACGCCGGGCACCGCGGCCGCCGCGGCCGTGTCGATGCCGGTGATCGTGCCCCGGGCGACGGTGGCATGCACCAGCGTCGCGTACGTGAGGTTCGGGTAGTGGTGCTCGGCGGAGAACCGCACCGCCCCGGTCACCTTCGCGTGGCCGTCCCGGCGGTCCACCGGCCGTCCGACCGCTCCCCCGACGGGCACAGAAGCGCCTGTGCCGGGCTCGGAGCCTGTCCAAGTGCGTGTGGTCACGATGCGCTCCGCTCGGCGTTGAGTTTCCGCAGCACGGCAACGACCGTCCGCTGGGCCAGGTCGATCTTGAAGGCGTTGTCGGGCAGGGGCAGGGCGGGGGCGAGTTCGGCGGCGGCAGCCATGGCGAAACTTTCGTCAGTGGCTTCGGCGCCGAGCAGCAGCTCTTCCGCGATGCGTGCCCGCCACGGCTTGGTCGCGACGCCGCCGAGTGCGAGGCGGACCTCGGCAATGCGGCCGTCGGCGCCGACCTTGAGCGCGGCAGCGACGGAGACGAGGGCGAAGGCGTAGGACGCACGGTCGCGGACCTTGCGGTAGAGCGAGTGCGCCGCGACCGGCACCGGGGGCAGCTCGATCGCCGTGATCAGCTCGTCGGCGGCGAGCACCGTCTCGATGTGGGGGGTGTCGCCGGGCAACGTGTGGAAGTCGGCGACCGGGATACGGCGCACGCCGCGCACGCTTTCGACCTCGACGACCGCGTCGAGCAGCACCAGCGCCACCGCCATGTCCGAGGGATGCGTCGCCACGCAGTGCTCGCTGGCCCCCAGCACCGCGCTGCCGCGGGAGAACCCGCCGATCGCGTCACAGCCGCTGCCGGGCACACGCTTGTTGCAGGCGGAGGCCTCGTCATAGAAATACATGCAGCGGGTGCGCTGCAGAAGATTGCCGCCCACCGTCGCCATGTTCCGCAACTGCGCGGACGCCCCCAGCAGGATCGCCTTGGCCAGCACCGGATAGCGAGTCCTGACCAGGGGGTCCGCGGCGAGGCGGCTGTTGGTCACCAGGGCGCCGACGCGGAGGGTGCCGTCGGGCAGTTCCTCGATCCCGGTCAGCGGCAGGCGGGTGATGTCCACGACCGTCGCCGGCTCTTCGATGCCCTCACGCATGAGGTCGACCAAGTTCGTCCCGCCCGCGAGGAACTTCACGCCCTCGCCGTCGGCGATCGTACGCAGCGCCGTGACCGTGTCCGGTGCGCTGAGGTAGGAGAACGACTTCACTTCGCGACCTCCTTGATCGCCGAGACGATGCCGTTGTAGGCGCCGCAGCGGCACAGGTTGCCGCTCATCCGCTCCCGGATCTCCGCCTCGTCCAACTCCCCGCCGGTAGCGGCGAGATGCTCGGTCGCCGCACTGGGCGCGCCCTCCTTGTGTTCGGCCAGCATGCCGATCGCCGAGCAGATCTGGCCCGGCGTGCAGTAGCCGCACTGGAATCCGTCGGTGCGGACGAACGCCTCCTGCAGCGGGTGGTCGACCCCTTCGATGGTCGTGATCTCCCGGCCCTGGTACTGCACCGCCAGCGCGAGGCAGGAGTTGATCCGCCGGCCGTCCACCAGCACCGTGCAGGCGCCGCACGCGCCCTGGTCGCAGCCCTTTTTGGTGCCGGTCAGGCCCAGGTACTCGCGCAGCGCGTCGAGCAGGCTCACCTGCGGCGCGACGTCCAGCCTCTGGGCGGAACCGTTGATCCGCAGCTCTATCTCCACTGTGCCGTTCCTCCGGTTCACCCGTGATCTAAAACAGGAACGTAGCAGTTCATTTGATTAACAGCATCACTGATGTCGCGATTTTGCATTTCCCTGCAACACCAGTGATGCGAATCAACGTAAATCCGCAGGTCGGGCATAGGGTCTTCGGTGCATCACGAATCAACAACGGGAGTGGAGAAGTCATGGGTCGACCCCTACGGGCCGATGCCGCACGCAGCGTGCGCGCGATTCTGGAGGCGGCCGAGCAGGTGCTCGCCGAAGACCCCGGCGCGTCCATGGAGCAGATCGCCGAGCAGGCGGGAGTGGCCAGAACGACGGTGCACCGGCGGTTCGCCAACCGCCAGGCCCTCATCGAAGCACTCGCCGCCTCGGCGAAGCGTCAGCTCATGGAGGCTGTGGAAGACGCCCACATGGACACCGCCCCACCGCTCGTGGCACTGCACCGCGGCACGGCGAACGTACTGCGGACCAAGAGCGTCTGGCGGTTCACCCTCGGCCACCCCCTCGCCGACACCCCCCTCACCGAGGTGATCTGGTCCGAGATCAACGCCGGCGTCCTGGAGTTCTTCGCCCGGGCCCAGCGCGAAGGGCTCCTCGCCCCGGACACGGACCTCATGTGGGCGCGACGGGTCTACTACGCCCTCGTCGACGAGGCCCAGCACGGAGGCGGCGCGGATCTCGACCCGGACCAGGTCCGGCAGAACGCGGACGCATTGGCCACGCTCGTCGTCGACACGTTTCTGCGGGGCACGGGACCGCACGGCTGAACCGCCCGGCCGACGCCCCCGTCTCGTCTTGCCGTCCGCCGCTCCCCGTACGATCGTGGACAGTGCCTCCGCACAAGGCAGAAGGGCCAGGTGCGCCATGCATCGCACCGGCGGGCCGCCCAGCCGACGCGCACGGCAACCGGACAAGGCCCACCCTGTCGAATCCGTGACCATAGCGGTGACGGACGGGGCCTCGCGTGTGGCCTATTGGAGTCGTGAAGCCCAGGAGCTCCTCGGATACCCCCCTGCGGAGATCATCGGCCGGCCGTTGGACGATCTGCTCTCCGCAGACGGTGCCACGCTGCGGCATCGCGATGGCAGCCTGTTGGACACCAGGGCCCACCTGAGCCCGTTGGTCGGCGCCACACAGCAGCAGTACTTCCTCGTGACGACCGTTCCGTCGCCAGGGACGGGGAGGCTGCAAGACCTCATGTGGTGGATGCTGGAACAGCAATCCCCGTCCCTTACGATCCACGACCGTGACGGGCGGCTGCTGTGGGCCAACGAGGCCACACGGTGGGCGGTGGGCTACGTCCAGAGCGAAGTCCGCGGCCGACGTCTGACCGAATACCTCCCGGGATCCGCGTTCGAGGAGGCGGAGCGCAGGATCCTCAGGGTCGGCGATACCGGCGAGCCGGAATACACCGAGCTGTTCGTTGCACTCCCACGTGAACCCAGGGCACACGCCTGGGCCGTGGACGTCTTCCCTCTCAAGGACGCGCACGGCCGGGTGCACGCGGTGGGCATGGTGGCCAACGACTACTCCGAGCAGCACCACAGCCGCGAACGCATGGCCCTGCTCAGCGAGGCCAGGACCCGCATCGGCGCCAGCCTGGACGTGGCGGGAACCGCCCAGGAACTCGTCGACGTGACCGTGGCTGTGTCCCACTTCGCCGACTTCGTCAGCGTCGACCTGCTGGAGGACGTCTTCCGTGGTGCGCTGCCCGGCCCCGGTGCCCCGGCACCCGTCTCGTTGCGACGAGCGGCGCAGGGCGGCACCCGCCCTCTCCCGCCCGACACCGCCCCTGGCGTCGGCGCGATCCACACCCCTCCACAGTCGTCTCCCATCGTCCGCTGCCAGATCACCGGCCGTACGGTGCTGGGCCACATGCAGGACCCCGACATCATGCGCTGGCTTGCCGAGGACCCCGCCCAGGAGGCGTACGCCCGCGCCTTCGGAACGCACTCCCTGCTCGCGGTACCCGTCCGGGCCCACGGCGTGATCCTCGGAGCCGCCCTCTTCCTCCGGCACGCGGCCTCTCCCGACCCTTTCGGCCCCGACGACCGGACCGTCATCGAGGACCTGGTGGCCAAGGTCGCCGTCTGCCTGGACAACGCCCGTCGCTTCACCCACGAACGCGGCATCGCACTGGCGCTCCAGCGCTCTCTTCTGCCCGGGAGGCCCACCCTCCACCCTGCTGTGGAGACGGCATCCCGTTATGTGCCCGCAGGCGGCAACGCCGGGGTGGGCGGCGACTGGTTCGACGTGATCCCGCTCCCGGGCGCGCGCGTCGGACTCGTCGTCGGAGACGTCGTGGGGCACGGCATCAACGCCTCGGCCACCATGGGCCGCCTGCGCACAGCGGTGCGCACCCTCGCCGACATCGACCTGGCGCCCGACGAGCTCCTCACCCACCTCGACGACATCGTGACCCACTCCGGGCTCCCCCAAGACGTCGATGACGCCGACGACACCTCGGCATCACAGATCCCGGGAGACATCGGCGCCACCTGCCTGTACGCCGTCTACGACCCCGTCTCCCGCACCTGCTCGCTGGCCCGCGCCGGCCACCCGCCCCCGATCCTGGTCGGCCCGGACGCAACGGCGCAGGTCGTGGACCTGCCGGCCGGCCCGCCCCTCGGCCTGGGAAGCCTGCCCTTCGAGGCGGCGGAGTTCACGGTGCCCGAAAACAGCGTGCTGGCCCTGTTCACCGACGGTCTCATCGAAAGCCGCCATCACGACCTCGACGAAGGCAACCGCAGCCTGTGCCGGGCACTCGCCCGGCCAGAGCCCTCGCTCGAAGCCCTGTGCGACACGGTCCTGGACACCCAGCACCCCGCGGCCTCCTCGCCAAGGAAGACTGGAGCTAATAAGCTATGCCTATGTCTGAACTCGCGAGCGAACGCTACACCGACCGCATCGCCACCGGACCGCTCGTCCTCGTCCAGGAGGTCTTGAACACCCGCGCCGCCGGCAAGCCCGCGCTCGAGGACCTGCTCTCGACGCCGGAATCCGCCACGTCGTGGCTCTCCGGCGCGCTGGCCGAGTGGAGTCGGCGTACCGGGGCGCAGGCGCCGATGATCGAGGTCGACGAACCGGGGCTGGTGCGGCTTCAGCAGCTACGCGCGTCGCTGCAGATGACGGTGTCGGGTGCGGTGCGCGACGCTCCTGTCCGGTCCGCGCCGAAGGGGGTGAGCGGCGCGCTCGAGGTGCGGATCGACGCCGACGGCGTCTTCTCGGTGGCGCCGCGCGGCAAGGACGTCGGGTGGGTCGTCGCGGCCGTGCTCAACGAGATCACGAACGCCCAACTGACGGGTACGTGGCGTCGTTTGAAGATGTGCCGTAACCGGGTCTGCTCGGTTGCCTTCTATGACGGCACGAACCCCAACAACGGCGCCTGGCATGACGTGCGCATCTGCGGTAACGCCGTGAACCTTCGGGCCTCGCGGCAGCGTCGGGCGGCCGCGCGCGCGTAGCGCGCCGCGGGCCGCCCGGCCGATGCGCCGACTGCTCAGCCTTTCGCCGCCCGGCAGGAGCCCCACAGCGCACCGGGATTGATGCGCGACGGGTGACGCTCCAGCATGTACTCGTAGAGCTCGAGGGTGCTGCCGGTGCGACGTACCCCGGTGTTGAAATCGAGGATGTAGCGGCGGGTCTCCTCGATGTGACGGGGATCGTCGTCGGCGGTCTGATCCTTGTGCCCCGCGACGATCGCGGTCGGCGCCAGCGCCTCGACCGTGTCGAGAGCCCTCAGCCACTCGTCCCGCCCGTCCGCGTCCGACGCCGCGAGCATGAGGTGCACGTTGTTGTAGATCACGTCGCCGGCGACGATCAGCCCCAGGTCCGGAACGTGCAGGCAGGTGGTGTTGTCGCTGTCGGTGTGTCCCAGGCGGACCGGGCGGACCTCCGCCCCGCCCACCGTCAGGACCTCGTCCTCCAGCGGTTCGGCGAGCACGAGTCGCTCAGGGATCTGCTCGGGGAACCAGGCGTGCCAGACGGCCTTGAGGACCTCGGGCGAGGACTGGTAGGCCATGTCCTCGACGACCTCGGGCAGCGCGAAGGCGCGCGCTGCGGGGTACTGCTGCAGAACGGCTCCGAGGCCGAACCAGTGGTCCCCGTGGCCGTGGGTGACGTACACGCTCGTCACCGCAGCGTCCCGCTCGCTGAGCCACCGCAGCAGGCCCTTTGACTGGGCGATCGTGAAGAGCGGATCCACCAGCAGCGCCTCTCCCCCGTTCGAGATGAGGATGCTCGACGTCGGTGACCAGGAGCGCTCGCTCTGATCGGGCGGCACGTCCGCGTTGGTGGTCGGCATGCCGTCCGCGATGTGAACGGCGTAGGTCAAGGCGTTCGACGTCATTGGTGGACTCCTCGGATTCTCTGGTGGTCGCTCCCACTCCGGCCGGAACGCGGGGGGAGCCGGAGGGAGGGCCGGCCCTCGTTCCGTCGATCACAGAGCGATGACATTGACGCAAGCATAGACCCTATGCTTACGTCATAGAGCTCGCGTCGGCCGAGAATCTCGAGAGCCACCGGCTCCGATTCGTCGCCGCAACAGAGCGATCGTCAAAGGAGACACGAGATGAACAGCCCAGCGACGAAGGCGCCGACCGCGGTGCTCGTCCACGGATATCTGGACGACGGCGCCATCTGGAACAGCGTCCGCACCGTCCTCGACGAGCGGTCGATTCCCTCGATCGCGTTCGAGCTCGCCGGTATGGGTACGCGCGCCTCGGATCAAGGGCCGTTCACGCTCGCCCGCTGGGCCGACGACCTCGAAACCGTCGTGCGCACGACGGAGGGCCCCGTCGTACTCGTCGGCCACAGCATGGGCAGCCAGATCGCCGAACTCGTCGCCGCCCGCCTGGACGACCAGGTGCGCTCGCTCGTCCTGGTCAATCCGATCCCGCTCGCGGGCACTCACCTGCCCCCGGAGCAGATCGCCCCCTTCCAGGCACCGGACCTCGGACTCGAAGCGCAGCGCGCCTTCCGCGGCTCGCTCGCCACCGCGTTCCCGGCCGAGGAGAACGACCGGCTCGCCCAAGTGGCGCTGCACGTCGACCCGTCGACGATCGCCGACACGGCGACGGCGTGGAACAACGGCCACCCGGACGGGCAGCAGCCCAGCAAGTTCCACGGCAGCGTCACTGTCCTGCGCGGCGAGAACGACCCCTTCGTCACGGAAGAGATCGTCGCCGCGTACGTCGCGCCCCGCTTCCCCGGCGCCACCACCCAGACGATCGCGGACGCGGGCCACTGGGCGCACGCCGAGAACCCGGCGGCGGTCGCCGATCTCATCGGCGCGCTCGTCGAGGCGTCGGCCTCCGCCGACGACCGCCCGGCCAAAGCCTGGACGAGTGCCTTCGAGCAGCGCACCCAGGACTCCTTCGCGGCGGCGCTCTCGCCGAACGTGCGGATGGAGGCGAGCGCGCTCGCCAAGCCGGTCGAGCGCAAGGAACACGTCGAAGCCCTCATGACCGCGGTGAGCTCCGTGTACGAGCGGCTCGAGTTCGTCCGGAAGGCGCAGGACGGCCCGCGGACGTATCTGGAGTGGGAGGCCGCCGCGTTCGGCGGTTTCCAGATGAAGGGGATCACGATCCTCACGCGTGATGACGAAGGGCTCATCACGGAGATCGCCATCCACCACCGCCCCTTCGGCGCCGTGGTGCAGATCAACGCGAAGGTCGGGGGTCCCCTCATCGAGGCCGGCCTCATCCCCGCCGAGTACTTCAACTTCACGGAAGGCGAATGACCATGACAGAACGCATCGACGTGGAGTTCACGGCGGACGGGGATGTGACCCTGCGCGGCTGGCTCTACCTGCCGGACGCCGAGGGCCCGCGCCCCGCGATCACGATGGCGCACGGATTCGGCGCCAACCGGGAGATGGGTCTCGACCCGTACGCGCGCAAGTTCGCGGACGCCGGTTTCGTGGTCCTCGTCCACGATCACCGCACGTTCGGCGCGAGCGACGGCGAGCCCCGCAACGACGTCGAGCCGTGGCGTCAGATCGCGGACTGGCGCCGCGCGATCAGCTTCCTGGAGGCCCGGCCGGAGGTCGACGCGGACCGCATCGGGGTGTGGGGCTCGAGCTTCGCGGGCGGTCATGCGATCGTGCTCGGCGCGACCGACGTGCGGATCAAGGCCGTCGTGTCGCAGGTGCCCACCATCAGCGGATTCGAGCAGTGGCAGCGCAAGGTCCCGCCGGAGCGCATCGCCGCCTTCGAACTCGCCCAGGCCGAGGACGAACGCGCCCTGGCCGCCGGCGGTGAGCTGCGGTACCAGACCTCCATCGGCGACGATCCCACCGACCCGGCCCTGTACAGCAGCCCGGACGCAGTGCGCTTCTACCGTGACGTGGTTCCGCCTGGTCGCTGGAACAACACGGTGACGAGGCGCTCCAGCCGGGCCGCGCGGCTGTACGAGCCGGGCGGGTGGATCGCCCGGGTCTCGCCCAAGCCGCTCATGATGATCGTCGAGACCGGCGAGACGGTGGTCCCGGCCGACATCCAGCTGACCGCCTTCGAGCGGGCACTCGCCCCGAAGGAGCTGGTGCTGCTGCCCGGTGGGCACTTCGACGCCTACAAGGTGCACTTCGAGGAATCCAGCGGTGCCGCGCTGTCGTGGTTCCGCGCTCACCTCGACCCGGCAGCGGTCTCAGCCCGGTCGTGAACGTGGGGGCGGTCCCGGCTGTTGCTGGGACCGCCCCCACGTTCACGCGCCGCGTCGACCAATCATGCGCGACCCCGAGTGCCGTTCCACCCGGTCACCGGCCGCCGTGTGTGCCGGCACGAACATGCAGAGGACGCGTCGCGGGCATCGGCAATAGCACTTGGGGGGCAGGTTGCCGGTGCGGCGTCCCACGTCTCGCGGGACCCGCACCTGGATGCGGTTTCGGCTCAACGATGCATGGACGCCGCGGGTCGCACGACGTACTGGCGCAGATACAGGTCGCGGTAGGTGACAGGGCCGCGGGGGCCGGGGACGCGGTCGAGGTTGATGCCGGTTTCTGGCAGGCGCAGGAGCTTGAAGCCGTCGAGGAGGCGTGTGGTGGAGTTCCAGAAGACGCCTGAGCCACCGTAGGCGTCCATGAACCGGGCGGCGGTGTCCGAGTCGTGGGTGGCGATGGCAGCGGCCAGTCCGGAGGTCTCCTCGTTGGCGATCCGTGCGGCTTGGATCGGACCGTCCGCCTCGTCGATCGTCACCGTGGCCGCACGCTC
This sequence comes from Streptomyces sp. NPDC005483, assembly GCF_040606035.1. Classification (NCBI taxonomy): domain Bacteria; kingdom Bacillati; phylum Actinomycetota; class Actinomycetes; order Kitasatosporales; family Streptomycetaceae; genus Streptomyces; species Streptomyces sp. NPDC005483. Next base: position 194,250 of record NZ_JBEXEA010000010.1, on the reverse strand, counting down.
GGAGTCCAGGGACCACTCGTAACCGCGCGCGTGGGTGTGCGGCGGCAGTGATGCCGCGATGCCCAGGTCTTCGAGGGTCTTCACGATGCCCGGCAGCAGCGTGTCGTGGACGGCCCGGTCGATGAGGAGCAGATTGAGCCGGTTGCAGACGCCCAGCCGGTCCAGGCTGCTGGTCACCAGCTCGTGCACCAGCTTCTCGTCGGCGTCCGGGGCCACATACAGCACTCCGCCGCCGTCCGCGTGGGCCAGCGTGCGCACGCCGTGACGGGCGGCTTCGAGGCCGAGTTCCCGGGTGCTGTCTCCGCTGCCGCGCAGGATGACCAGGGGGACCGTCTCCGGCAGCGACACCAGCGCGTATGCCGCCGCTCGGTCCTCGCTCGGCACCAGCTGGATGGCGTCCGGGTTCAGGCCCGCGTCGGTGAGCGCGGGCGTGATCACGTGAGTGACCAGGGCCTGGGAGGAGCGCAGGGCAGCCGAACCGGTGCGCAGCACACCGGCGTTGCGGGACTTGAGGAACTGGGAGGCGACGTCGAGTGTCACATTCGGACGCGCCTCGAAGTTCGCGCCGATGACCCCCACCGGGCGGCGGCGCTCCAGCAGGACCAGGCCGTCGGGACGCTCTTCGAGGACGGTGTCCCGCGGCTCGTGCGGCACATCCGCCAGCGTACGCAGCGCCGCGGCCATGTCCTCGAGCCGTGGGCCGGTCAGCCGCAGGCGATCCTGCAGTGCCGCCGACATCCCGCTCGAGGCGGCCGACCGCAGGTCGTCCTGGTTCGCCGCTGTCAGCAGGTCGCGTGCCGTGTCCAGCCGCTCCGCCATGGCCCGCAGCGCGGTGTCGATCTCCACGTCCGAAGCGCGGGCCAAGGCCGCCGAGCCCTGCGTCGCCCGGACTGCGCAGGCGTGCACCGCCTCTTGGACGGCGCGGGGCACGCTCATCTCGTTCCTGCTCACATCGGTCCTTTCACAGTCCAAGCGAAATACGCGACACATGGGTGCACCATGGGTGACGCATGGTCGACCGGAGGATCGTTCAACAATCCTCGCACACGGTCACTGTAAACCGCTCGGTTTCCTCTTGCAAGACGTACGACACCGCCCCTCCCGTCCGCCCTCCTGCACGCGCGGGGGCGATCAGCTGCGGAATCAGTACGTGCGGCACGGCATCGCCCTCGAGAACGAAGGGCACACTGGCGCCGACACTCTTGGCGACCCCGAGGCGACTGTCGACGGCGATCACGGTCGTGGCACCCGCGGCCACTGCCGCGAGCTGTCCTCGGCGCGGAAGGCCGTGCTGCCGTCGGCGCGAGCGCCACCGAAGTCACGCATGGCGAAGTCGGCGCAGAAACCCCGCTCTTGCACCCAAGAATCCACGGCACGTCACCGCAGGTCACGCTGATTTACGAGGTCATTCCCGAGGCTCAGGACTTCTCGGCGGACACAGGCTCGGCGATTCTCCCCCGCCATCGGCGGCAGTCAGCAGCCGTACTCCTGCAAAAATCGTGCGCGTGGTGCGGTCAAGAGGGCGCAACGGGTCGGTACAGGTTTCATGGGTCGGACCCAGGCGAAGCCGAGGTCTTCCCTGATTGGACGCACCACCAGCCGACGCCGTTCCAGGAGGCGGCCACCACCCGCAGACGGACCTCCGCGCCTTCCCACCCGCCTGCCGCGGCGAGAACCGACCCGCTCCGCCAAAGCACGGCGCGCAGCCTGCGGGCCACCTGGCCGCTCACCGGCCCCAGCGCCCAACCAGCACAACCGGGACCACTTCGAGCGTGATCGGCGACGCCGATCTCGGCGCGCAGGGCGTCGGAGCCGATGGACAGCAGGGCTGGACCATCTTCGCGGCGAGCCGCCGAAAGGGGACTGCGGACCTCCGCGGCCGACGCGACTGACAGCAGGAAGGCACCTGCGCGCGGCCAGGTGATGGGGCGCGGACTGGGCGCCTCGGCGGGTTCACGCGCTCCGTCTGCGCGGATCTTCCGGAGGATTCGCGAGGGACCCGCTGTTCGGAACGTGCAGCGGACCGGTCGCCTGCGGCGCGTGACCGTATTCTCTGGCCGGACAGGTTCAGTGTCCCGCCACGCTCGCCACGCAGTCCTCGATCAGTCGGACCGTGCGCCGCGGGTGTTCCTCGTGCAGATAGTGTCCGCTGTCGGGCCAGTGGTCGACACGGGACCCGGGCGTGTGCAAGGTGCTGCGTTCCCATCTCGCGGCCTCCGCCGACGTCCAGACCGCCAGCGCGGGTTGCAGACGCCGGCGCAGGTAGGCCTCGCTCTGCGGGCGGACACCGACCGCGTCCGTATCGGTGTACATGCCGGCGTAGGACTGGGCGATCACGTGGTCGGGCGTGCCGAGCATCGTGCGCACGTGCGCCGTCCGCAGGCCGGGCGGCGCCTGGAGGGAGAAGGCCCCGGCGACGAAGGAGGCCGCCGCGCGGGCGCCGCGCTCGCGATACTCGGCCAGCCGTGTCGGGATCTGCTTCACCTCGGCGCCGTGGGCGCCGTGGGCAGGGTCGAGGGCGACCACCGATCTCACGGTGTGCGGATGGTGGACGGCGAGCAGATTCGCCACCTGTCCGCCCATGGAGTGGCCGACGACGGTCACAGGACCGGTGCCCAGTTCTTCGATCATCGTGGCCAGGTCCGAGGCCATCTCTGTCGGGGTGTTGCCTTCGTCGGGCACCTCGGACCGTCCGTGGCCGCGCAGGTCCGGCACGACGATCCGGAACCGGTCGGCCAGTGTCTCGGCGTGCGGTGACCACTCGCGTCCGTCACCGCCCCAGCCGTGCACCAGCAGCACAACGGGGGCGTCGGCGGGGCCGAGGACCGTATGGAAGAGGTGGGCGCGGTCAGGACGTGTCACTGGCCCTCCACGCGATAGGTGGCATACCTGAAGTCGGCGTGCACGCCCGCCCCGTCGAGGTCCTGGACCCACAGGCCGAGCACGGCCCCGGTGAAGCCGAGAACCCTCAGCTGTCCGTCGTGGAACTCGTCGGCGTGCTCGTCCGACAGCACGGTCGCGTCGAGCTCGAGAGGCAGCTCCAGCATGCCTCCGCCGTCGATGTCGTACGAGTACCGCAGGATCGGTCCGTGGAGTTCGGCACGCAGCCTCACGCTGCGGCCCGCGGTGAGCGGGATCTCGACGGGGTGTGCGGTGAGGTTCCCGGACACGCAGCTCAAGGCGGTCAGCAGGGGGCTGCCGTCGTCGTCAGCGGTCACGTACAGATAGTGCCAGTTGCGGGTGTTGTAGTACGCGGCGAGCCCCGCCAGGTGATCGGGGCTGCGGGGACTGAACGTCAGTTCGGTCTCGAAGGAACAGCGTCGCGCGGTGACGCGGCGGGCGACCAGGCTGGGGGTACGGCGGCCCACGGGGGACTGGCCACCCAGGATGCGCAGGCGCCCCGAGGCCGGCTGGACCCAGGCAGGTGCGGCGGGGCGGCGGAGAGTCGACCAGTCGGGGCCCAGCGTCGGCGCGTCGAAGTGGTCGGTGGATTGTTCCTCGGGTGTCGGGGCCGAGGGGAGTGCGGGCGCGGGCACGGTGACTGCGGGCACGCCGCCGGCGATGCGCGGCCAGCCGTCCTCGGACCAGGCGACCGGTTGCAGCGCTGTCTCCCGGCCAAGGACACACCGCCCGCGCTCGGTGTAGGGGCGGGCGACGATGTGCGCGGCGTACCACTCCCCCGCCGATGTCGCCACGAGCGAGCAGTGCCCGGCCTTCTGGAGTCCCAGGGACGGGTCGTGGCGGGACGTCAGCAGGGGGCCGGACGGGTCGGGTTCGTAGGGACCGAACAGGTCCCGGGAGCGGGCGACGGCCGCGCCGTGCTCGTAGCCGGTGCCTCCCTCGGCGTGCACGAGGTAGTACCAGCCGTTCCTCCGGTACAGGTGCGGGCCCTCGGCCACTCCGGCCACGGTGCCCACGGAGATCGTCCGGGGTTCGCCGAGGAGCTTCTGGGTGGCGCGGTCGTACTCCTGGATCTCGATCCCGGCGAAGGACTCCTTTCGCGGACGCCAGTCGAACCGCATGTTCAACAGCCAGCTGCGGCCGACACCGTCATCGTCGTCGTCATGGAAGAGGGAGACATCGAAGCCGCGGCCGTGCAGCGGCACCGGGTCGGACCACGGGCCCTCGATGAAGGGCGCCGTGGTCACGTAGTTGGGCAGGTCCTTCCAGCCCTCCGTGTAGGTGTCCACGACGGTGAACACGAGGTGGAACTGCCCGTCCGCGTACGACAGTCCGGGTGCCCAGATGCCTCCCGAGTCGGGGACGCCAGTCAGGTCGAGGAGCCGTGTGCTGTCCAGGATTCCGCCCAACGGGCGCCAGTTGACCATGTCCCTGGAGTGGTGGATGCGCACACCCGGGTACCACTCGAAGGTCGACGTGGCGATGTAGAAGTCGTCACCGACCCGCAGGATTACCGGGTCGGGTTCGAAGCCGCGCAGGACGGGGTTGTGGATCACAGGGCTCACCGGGAGTTTCCGATCAGAGGGTGAACAGCAGGGTGCCGAATCCGGGGTGGTCGCACTGGAAGGCGGCGCCTTCCGGCCGGATCTGTTCGACGGCCGAGTAGGTCCAGGGCGCGGGCAGGCTGCGGCGCTTGACGTAGTGGTTGAAGACCATCTCGTAGATCGGGCGCAGGGTGCCACGTCCGGTGGTGGAGATGGAGGTGTAGGTGGCCTGGCAGGAGCCCCAGGTCGTGTACGGCACGTCGTTGCCGAGGTTGTACTTGGCGGTGTACTCGAATCCGGCCAGGAGCCGGTTGGAGGAGGCGCTGTACAGGTCCTGGGTCTGGATCCAGGCGATCTCGCAGGCCTCGGCCATGCTACCGAGGATGAGTTGGGTGTGTGCCTGGTCGCGGCCGCTGTCCACGCACTGGCCGGTGTCCATGAGAACCCGGCTGATCTTGCAGCAGTCGTGCTGGTAGAAAGCGTCCACGGCGGCGTTGTAGAGCGAGGTGTCGTTGCAGAAGACGCCGAACGCCATCATCGCCTTGATGCAGTTGGTGCCCCAGCCCGCGTCGCCGAAGGTGCGGACCAGCGGCACGAGGACATTCTTGATCAGGTTCTCCGTCTGGGTGATCTCGGTCGTCGACCAGCTGCCTGAGGGGGCCGTGTACCGCATCAGCTCGGCCGCCGCGGCGAGCTTGAACCCGTAGATGGACGCGGCGAGTTGGGCATCCTTGCCGGTGATGGACGTCAGTGTGGACGACCATCCCTTGATGATCTGCAGGGCCTTCGTCGCGTGCGCGGTGGTTCCGGTGAGGTTCCACATGAGGGCGTTCTGGTAGGCCGCGTTGCAGTCGTTCCAGAAGTCGGCGTTGTGCACCTCGGTGGTGCCACGGTCGACCGTGGCGTACGGGCCCCTCATCGTGTACGTCGACTGCGAGTACGAGTCCGCCTTGAAGGCGTTCCAGCCGCTGAGCCAGGGCTCGGTGCCGGCGGCTATCCGGGTCTTCATGCGCTGGATGTCGGAGAGTTTGTGCAGGACGCCGGGGTGGACGAAGGACGTGATGGCGTCGGCCTGAGGGGTGAGGACCAGGCCCGTGGCGGCTGCCGCCGCGCCGACGGCGGTGATCCGGAGGAAGCGGCGGCGCGTGGGGGTGGTACTGGGGACGGGTTGCGGCTCGTTCATGCGGTTTTCTCTTTCACTCGGCGTTGAGTGCTGAAGAAAAGGACTGAAGACGCGGGGAGAGCGGGCCGGTGCAGTCCCCCGCACCGCACCGGCCCGTCGGAGTCTCAGCCTCGGAACAGCACGAGCGTGCTGAGCGGGCCAAGCTTCGGGCGCACGCCGGCGCCGATGATCCTGCCGGTGGCCAGGTCCCGGGCGGGGCCGAAGTCCTGGCGCGCGGGGACGGTGAAGGTCTTGTCGGTGCTGGTGTTCATGGCGATGAGGTAGTCGCCGTACTCGCAGAGGTAGAAGGGTGCGCGGCCGACGAGCATGGTCTCAACGCCGTCGAAGTGAACGCCGAGGGTGGGGTCGGGGACGTCGTCGGGGACGGGGGCGAGGTGGTAGACGTCGCCTTCAAGGGCCTGGTGGAGGGTGTCGCCGGGCGGGGGGAAGCCGCCGGGCGGGATGTGGGAGGCGCCGGGGTCGTTGATGGCGTAGTCCCACAGGACCCAGTCGCGGGCGGTGAAGGTGTCGTCCGTCAGACCGCCGGAGCGCTCGCGGATCGTAGCCGATCGCTGGTCGGTCCTGGTGACGTGGTGGATGCGGGCGTAGTTGTTGACGCCCTGGCGTGCGCGGAAGTAGAGGGAGGCGAAGAGGAGTTCCTCGCCGTTCTTGACGGCGACGCAGCCGTTGTCCTCGTCGGTGAGAACGAAGTCGGGCTGGTCCCAGCCGGCCGGGATCCGAGCGGGGCGGGAGGCCAGAGACTGGAACTCAGGCCAGTCGCGGGAGAGGAACCGCAGGGCGTTCAGACCCACTCGGGTCCAGGTGTGCGTGGCTTGGAGGCCCAGCTGGGGGTAGAGCTGACCGTCGGCGACCATCTCCTGCGTCCAGCCGACGATCTCGGGGTCCTTGAACACGGCGGCCGACATGACGGGGTTGGAGTCCCAGGCGGTGCGCGAGGCATAGGCGATCTCACCGGGGTACACCTCGTTGCGCCAGCCGATGACGGTCTCCAGGCGGGAGATCCGGTGGTGATCCTTGTCCACGTCCGGGATGCGGAACTTCCCGCGCGCCTTCGTCATCGCGACCATCTGCTTGAGCAGTTCGGGCGCGTCCTGCCCCTGGTACCCGCGCGTGACCGACTCGTACATCATGACCAGCCAGTCGATGACCTCGCCGTAGCTGCCGACGTAACCGAGCTCGCGGGTCAGTCCCGCCCCGGTGACCTGGTAGTAGCTCTCGCCGAGCGGCTTGGTCGGGTTGCCGTCGGCGTCCTCCGGGCCGAGGTAGGGCACCATCCCGATCGACTGGTACATGTAGTCGCGGGCCCTGTCCTCCGACAGCGCCAGTTCCGGCGCGAGGAGCCTCAGGCCGCGGTTGGTCTGGTAGAGGCCGATGGCGCAGATCTGCGCCTGGTTGCTGTAGTGCGGGAAGTGCTGTCGCCAGTAGTCACGGCTGGACTTGAGCATGTCGACGTACGCGTCCTTGCGCACCGGCGGCACGGGGGTCGTCGTGTCAGCGGGGGCGACGAGGGTGACGTCGTCGAACCAAGCTGTGCCGGGGCCGGACAGGCGCAGGTGCATCTCCATCTGCGTGGCGCCGGCCGGGGTGTCGAAGACGAACTTGACGTACTCCCAGTCGTGGGTGCCCTTGCTCGCGTACACCTTGTGGTCGCTGCCGACGAGCTTGCCGTTCGCGTCGTAGAACAGCGGGTCGATGTGGGCGCCGAGACCGGTGACACCGTCGGTTTTGATCCAGGCGCCGTAGGTGTAGGTGCCGGAGCCGATCTTCACCCGGACGGTGGAGGCGACGTAGCTGTATCCGGTCGGGGTGCCGACCTGGAGCTTGAGGGAGGCGGAGCCGGAGCGGGAGACGGTGGTGTCGCGGGCCCAGATGCCGCCACCGGCAGAAGCCCAGCCGGGCATCTGCCAGGCGGTGGGCGTGGCCGCGCCTGACTCGAAGCCGGGGTTGGTGAGGGCGTACGGGGACCCGGTGACCGGCGCGTTCAGGCGGTCGCCGAGGTGCCCCCAGAGCAGGGCCAGCACCAGACCGACCCGGCCGAAGCCCTGCCACTGCTGGTCGGAGCCGGTGAGCACAGTGCTGTCCGACTTCCATGCCATGTACCGGCCGTCGATGGCCTGCAGTACCCGGTCCAGTGCCTGCGGGTTCTGGTAGGCGGGGCTGCCGGACCAGAGGTAGCCCTCGGCCAGCGACTGCATGGCCCAGCCGTCCAAGGTGGCCGGGTTGGCGGTGGTGAGGAGATTGTTCTGGTCTTTCTGCACCCTCGCCTTGATGGCGTCCAGTACCTCCTCACCGCCGGTGCGGGGAGTGGGCTCGGGCGCGGTGCCCTGGACCTCGCCCTTGGGCGGTACGAAGTACGGGTCTACGTGCGTGTACAGGCGGTAGATGCCGCGCGAGGGCGTGGTCATCTTGTAGTAGAGCTGGTCCGCGTTCTGGCCGTAGGACCAGATGCGGCCCATGGCGCGGATCTCCAGCGTCACCTTGTCCTTGCCCGCGGTCATCTTCTCCGGCAGCGGCAGAGTGTGGAAGAAGAAGCGGCCCGGGGTGCGTGGGGCGGTGTCGAGGATGTCGAGGCTGTCGACGGCACCTTGGTCCTGGTAACCCACTTGCTTGCCCTCGCAGAACAGCTGCAGGCGCCACATGTTGGTGCCGGAGGCGGCCTCCTCGGAGGTGTCGTCGTAGTCGTCGCCCCACAGCCGGACAGTGACGTACGTGGTGCCGGTCGGGCAGACGGCTACCTCGAACTTCAGCGTGCCGCCCCAATAGGAGGCCGGACTCGTCGGGTTGAGGACCCGGGCGCCCTGGCCGAGGCCTCCGGTGACCGTGTCGGAGAGAGTGGCCGTGAGATCGTGCACGGCCTCGGAGTCGGAGTCACCGAAGACAACGATGTCGAGCACACTGTTTCGAACGTGCTCCGACGGAACATCGGTGGCGGCAGCAGCCGGCATGGCCGTGGGCAGGCTGAGGGCGGCGGCTGCGACACCGGTTGCTCCGGCGTATCTGAGCACGTCACGGCGTGCGGGAGCGTGTGACACGTGCGAAGTCCTTTACTTGAGGCTGCCCATGAGGATTCCGCTGCGCCAGTACTTCTGGAGCGCGAACATGAAGACGGCGAGCGGGATGATCGACAGCAGGGATCCGGTGAGGACGAGCGTGTTCATGTCCCGGGAGTTCTGCGCCTGTTGCACCCAGGAGAAGAGGCCCAGGGTGACGGGGAAGGTGCGCTCGCCGTTGAGCATGAACAGGGGCAGGAAGAAGTTGTTCCAGATGTTGATGAAGTCGAGCATGAAGATGGTGATGCCGCCGGTCCTCATCAGGCGCAGTGCCACCGCCCAGAAGATGCGCAGTTCGCCGGCGCCGTCGATGCGGGCCGCCTCCATCAGCTCGGTGGGCACGGAGCTGTCGGCGTACACCTTGCCGAGGTAGACCCCGAAGGGGTTGATGAAGTACGGGATCAGCACCGCCCAGATCGTGTTGGTGAGCCCGACCTTCGCGAAGACCAGATAGAGCGGGAACGCCAGCAACGTGCTCGGCAGCAGCGAGGCGCCGACGATGACACCGAACAGCGCACCCCGGCCCCGGAACTCGAACTTCGACAGCCCATAGCCGGCGGCGAGCGAGATGAAGGTGGCGCCGCCGGCACCGACCGTGGAGTACAGCACCGAGTTCCAGATCCAACGCCCGAAGACGCCGTCGTGGTAGCTCCAGATCGCGCTCAGGTTGTCGCCCAGGTGGTTGGCGGAGAACCACAGGCCGAACGTGGAGTACAGGTCGGTCTGGTTCTTCGTGGCGGACACCAGCAGGAACCAGGTGGGCGCGATCGAGTAGAGCAGGAAGACGATCAGCAGCCCGGTGGTGAGGGCGATGGCACCCCGGGTGGGGCGCACTCCGCCGCCCGAATCCCCCCGCGCCTTCGTGGCGCGCACGGCTTGAGTGGCACTGCTCATGACGTCTTCCTGTTCGTGACGCGGTAGAAAACGAAGGCGAGGATGCCGGTGACAACGGCGAGGACCAGTGACTCGGCGGCGGCGTACTGGTAGTCGCCGGTCTTGAACGCGCGGTCGAAGATCTCCATCATCGGCGTGAAGTCGGTACTGATGGACTCCGGCGCCACGTACCTCAGCAGCAGTGGCTCGGCGAACAGCTGGAGTCGGCCGATCAGCGAGAACATGCCGGTCAGCACCAGGATCCCGGTGATGTTCGGCACCTTGACCGACCAGGCGATCCGCCACTCCCTCGCCCCGTCCAGGCGGGCCGCCTCGTAGAGCTCACGGGGCAGCGCCTGCAGGGAGGCGGAGATCAGGATCATGTTGAAGCCGATGCCCTGCCAGGTGAGCACGTTGCCCAGCGAGAGATAGGTGTTGAGCCCGCCGAACAGCGTGAGCTGCGTGCCCGCGCGGTCGGCCATGTCGAGGATCGGGCTGGCGGTCGGGCTGTAGAGGAAGAGCCACATCAGCGCGGAGACGACGGTGGGGACGACATACGGGATGAGCAGTCCGGCACGGAAGAAGCGCACCGCCCGCGCCGCGACGCCGTCCAGGAGCAGGGCGAGCAACAGGGAGATCCCGAGCATGACGGCGATCTGCGCGGCCCCGAAGATCAGGGTGCGCAGCATGCTCGACCAGAAGGTGCCGTCGGTGAGGATGGCGGCGAAGTTGGCGAGACCGACAAAGACGACCTTGGTCGGGCCGAAGCCCAGACCCGTGCTCCTCTTCTGCTGCAGGCTCTGACTGAAGGCGTAGCCGATCGGCACGACGTAGGTGAACAGGAAACCCACGAGGAAGGGCAGCGTGAACAGCAGGCCCTTGTAGGCTCCCCGCCTCCCGGCCCGGCGGGGGGAGGTCCGCCGGACCGGGGAGTCGGTGGCGACCCGCGGCGGTCGCGTCAGTGTGGACACGGAGGTCTCCAGGTGAGGTGGTACAGCTGCTTGACGGGCGGGAGAACGGTCGTCTTCGTGCCGGGGGCGACCGCCCGCCGGACCGCGGGGATCAGTTGCTCGCGACGGCCTTGACGCCCTTGGCCTTCAGGTCGGCCAGGGTCCAGTCCTGAAGGTGCGTCAGCATGTCCTTCACGGTCGTCTCCTTCTTCATGACCTTGCCCCACTGCTTCTGCATCTCGGAGTACATGGCCGCGTAGTCGGGGCCGTACTGCCACTGCTCGCCCACCCGGGACGCGGCCGTGGTGATCACCTGCGCGCTGTCGGACTTCCCGTTGAACATCTCCGTCGGAATGATCTTGTCGACGTACGGGGACACGTCCTTGACCGCGGGGAAGAGCCCAGACTTGGACGCGGGGTCGGTCAGCGTGGTCAGGGACTCCTTGCTGCTGGACAGCCAGGCTGCGAACTCGGCCGCGCGGTCCGGGTACTTGCAGCCCTTGAGCACGGCCGTCACGTCGAAGTTGCTGGAGGTCTGCGGCTTTGCCGGATCGAAGACCGGCGCGTCGGCGAGCTGCCACTTGCCCTTCGACTTGGGGAAGTTGGTGTCGTAGATCGGCAGCTGCCAGGTGGAGGTGGTCATCAGGATCGTCTTGCCGAGGTCCCAGGTCTTGAAGACGCCGGGGTCGGCGTACGAGGCATTGGAGGCCAGGTTGTTGTCCACGAGCTGCTGGACGATGTCACCGGCCTTCAAGGCGTCCGGCGAGGTGAAGCCGATCTCCCAGTGGTCGCCGGCCACCTTGTACCACTGGGCGCCGGCCTGCCAGGACAGGTCCACGAGGGTGCTGGGGTCCTCGCCCGCCATGTTGAAGATCTTGACGTTCCTGTCCTTCTTCTGCACGGCCTTGCCTGCCGCGATGACGTCATCCCAGGTGGTGGGCGCCTTGACGCCGTACTTCTGGAACAGGTCCGCGCGGTAGGCGGTGAACAGGGGCGAGGATCCGGTGGGGATGCCGTAGGTGGCACCGCCGGGGCTGACCGCGTTCCAGGCCGGGGTGGTGTAGCGGGACTTGTACGGGGCGGCGATCTTGGTGATGTCGGTGAGAAGCCCGTCGGCAGCGAAGTTCGCCAGGTTCATCCCGTCCATCTTGGACAGACAGGGCGCCGTGCCGGCGTTCACCGCGGCACGCAGCTTCTGATAGACGGTGTCGCCGGCCGCGTTGACGTACTTGACCTGCGTGTCAGGGTGCTCCTTGTTCCAGACCTCGACCTGGGTCTCGATACCCTCGGACCAGCTCCAGAACTCCAGCCTGACCTTTCCCTTGGTGGTCTTCGCCGACGAGTCCGTGCCGTCACCTCCCCCGCAGGCGGTCACGAGCAGGGAGATCGACAGCGCCGTCGCGGCGCCCGCGAGGACTCTTGAGCGGAAGGTGTGCATGGAGGTCCTCCACGGAAGGACGGGACTGCGCCTACGACGTGGGGAACGGGCGCGGTCGAAGAAGTAACCGTTTGCTGTGGACCGTAGAGTGCGATCGAGTCAGCACACAAGAGGTCGGAGTCGATTTGTTTCGCCGACCTTTCCTTCACGTAACTTCATGCGCGCTCTGAGCTGGGATTTTCCCTCAGAATGGGATCAGAAGGGTCCATCCAACCCTCCTCAGCGAGGCTGCAGTTCCGCCACGCATGGGCATTGACCAGCCAAGCGAACGGCGCCTAGCGTGGAATACGTTTTCTACACGTACTCCTCGTTCTCTCCTCTTCCATGCCTCAGCAGGAGAACCATGCCCACCTCGCAGAAGCCCGTGGCCGTGTTCGCCATGGACCCGGTACACCTGTCCGAGCTCTTCCCGCCGCGGCTCATGGCCCGGCTACGGGAGCTGGCGCGGATCGACCCCGCACTGGTCGTCCAGGACTTCACCGATCCGGCGCTGGCACCGGTGCTGGCAGAAGCCGATGTGCTCATCACCGGCTGGGGCGCTCCGCACATCGGAGAGGACGCGCTGGCCGCCGCGCCGAAACTGCGCGCCGTCCTGCACACCGGCGGCAGCGTGCGCAGCCTGATCGGTGAGGCGTGCTGGGAGCGCGGACTTGCGGTATCCAGCGCGGTGGCGGCCAACGCCCTCCCGGTGGCCGAGTACACCCTCGCCGCGATCCTGCTGGCCGGGAAGGACGCCTTCGGCCTGCGGGAGCGCTTCCGAGCGGAACACACTTTCCCCGCGACGGACGAGTACGCGGCGGTCGGCAACCTCGGCCGACGGGTCGGTGTCATCGGCGCCTCCCGCGTAGGGCGCCGGCTGGTGCACTTGCTGCGGCCCTTCGACCTCGCGGTCTCGCTCTACGACCCCTATGTGGATGAGGGGAGCGCCGTCACGCTGGGCGCCACCCCCCAACCCCTCGACGAGCTGCTGCGCACCAGCGACATCGTCAGCCTCCACGCCCCGGACACCCCCGAGACGTACCGGATGCTCGACCGCGAACGCCTCGCCCTCATCCCCGACGGAGGTGTGCTGATCAACACCTCCCGCGGTGCCCTCGTCGACCCGAACGCCCTCACCGACGAACTGGTCAGCGGACGCATCAGCGCCATCCTTGATGTCACCGAACCCGAGCCGCTCCCCGCCGACTCCCCTCTCTACCGCTTGCCCAACGTGTTTCTCACCCCGCACATCGCGGGTTCCCTGGGAAATGAGTTGGAACGCCTCGGTCGCACGGTCGTGGACGAGCTGGAACTCCTGGTCGCCGGTGCGCCACTCACTCACGGCGTCCGGCCGGCCGATCTGGTCAACAGCGCCTGATCCGGCCGGGCAACACCCGATCCGCTCCGCAACGCACCTGCAGAGCCGTCACGCCGGACCCGACCGGCCTGTCCGCGGCGCCTGCCCGGAGTTCGTCGCACGCGGTCCGGCGGAAACGCCAGGCCCCAGCCGCAGCGACACCCGGGCCGCGCCGTGGCAACAGCCCTGTCCGCACCCGAGCCCCGGGCCCCTCTCACCAAGTCGCGCGGCCACGGGAGACCGAGGCCCAGGCTGCCCGCGCTCCGAGCCTTTTCCGGCGTATCGCCTCGCCGGCGCATCACAGAGCCGAAAGGATTCCCCGTCATGTCCGAGAACCTCCAGCGCAGATCCCTGCTCAAACTCGCCGCGGGCACTTTGGCCACCGGTTGGCTGTGGCAGGCAGGCTCCGCCCAGGCGCAGGCCGTCGACGCGGTCGAGACCGACACGCTCGGCCCGCTCGACACGGTCGTCTTCGGGGACATGGCCTCGGAGAGCACACACCGCATGAACGCCACACTCTCCGATGTCGTCACTGGAGGTCTCGACCAGGCCGCTCGGGTGCTCAACCCTCCCGAGGAGCCCGGCTTCTGGGGCGGCCGGCTGGCAGTGACCATGGCCTGCCGGTCCAAGGGACCGACGTACGTCACGATCAAGCTGTGGGGTTCGGAGCACGGCGAGGAACTGGGCCGCCTCCAACTGTTCGCCGAGGGCAAGCAGGTGGGCCACTACCATCTCGGCGCGGTCGACCCTCTGGACATCCCGGCTGCGGATCCGCGCACACCGGAGCGGTTCTACTTCCACACGCTGCCGCTGCCCGTCGAACTGACCGCGGGAAGGTCCTCGGTCGATCTGGAGATCCGCGCCATGGGGCGGATCGCGGGCTACGCCCAGTCGGCCGACGACTACTACAAGGACATGACCGGCCCGAGCCGCACCGTCTACCGTCTCTACACCCACGACATGCCGTACTTCGAGCCCGTCGCGGACGACATCACCGGGACCCTTCCCACGCTCGAACCCCGTACCTCACCCGGCAGCGAGGTCATCGACAAGATCAATGCGCGGGTGGTGGCCCAGGCCGGCGCCGAGGCTCGCCGGACCGCGCCCCAACTGGATCTGATGTACCTGGAGTTCCTCGCCCGCGCGTACGCCATGCCCTCGACGGACGCCTACCGCAATCCGGCCGTCCCCGCGCAGATCGCCTCCAGTCTCGACGCGATCTACTGGAACCACCTCACCGACGGTAAGCTGATCACGGACTCCAGCCAGCAGTGGATGGGCCTGGGCCGGGCGGGCCTTGTCATGCTGGCCCTCGCGGACGACCTCGCACCGCTGCTGGACGAGCCGGTCATCGGCTCACCCGGCACGATCTCCAACCCCGGCTTCGAGTACGGCACGGCGGGCTGGCGCACGGTCACCTGGTCGGGAGGCGGCACCGCCTCCCGGGACACCGGCGTGCACCGCTCCGGCACCGCCTCGGTGACGGTCAGCATCCCCAGCTCCGGAACGGTCGGCTGGGCCACCTCGACCAGGATCCCGGTCGGCCAGGGGACGTACTCCTACGGGACCTGGATCAGAACCGCGGGCGTGGGCAGCAACAAGGCCTACCTGGACGTGCTGTTCTTCGACGCGGCCGGCAAGCTGGTCGGCGGCGACAACAAGTTCTATGCCTCGGCCGGAACCCACGACTGGGAACACGTCACCGCTTCCCTCGCCACTCCGGCCACCGCCACCCAGATCGAGATCCACCTCCGGCTCCAGGACGCAGGCACCGCCTGGTTCGACGATGTGACACTCACCCCACCCGCCGGTTCCGCGTACTCCCCTGTAGTGCGCCGGGACGCCTGGAGCACGATGCTCCGGGCCACCCGCGAGTACTGGCGGCAGCACATCCCGCAGTACACCAACCAGGCCATCATCTGCGCCCTCGGCCTCTACCTCGCCGACCGGGGCCTGTCGTGGCTCGGCTCTGCGGACGCCTGGGGTGAGGAGAAGGCTCGCAACTACGTCTACCAGTCCATCGGTCTGGTCCCCTGGCTCGGTCCGGAGGAGAAGGACGGCAGGCCCACCAAGCCCCTGGGCAGCTCCTACTACCAGGTCACCAAGAAGGGCATCTCCAGGGAACTCGGCTACGCAGGCAACTACGGAGAGCTCCAGGACTGGCTGTCACTGGTGTACGACGCTGTGATCGGCATCGGCGGTGTCCGGGACGACGTACTCCGCGACCATCTGATCAAGATGGTGAAGGCCCGTGCGGTCTTCCACCACCCCTCCCTGGACGCCGACGGCTACAGGACGATGCGCATCGAGGCGATCGTCGGCTGGCGCGACGCCGAATATCCGGGCAAGACCGCCTACGACGAGGGCAACAAGTGGGACGGCCATCCGATGCGGCTCGCCGCCCTGCTCAAGGACCCCGATCTGACCGCGTACGCGCGCCAGTCCATCGCCGATCACCAGGTCTTCCAGATGCTGGAGGAGTCATCCGAACTCGACGTCTCCTCCCGCACCAACCTGAACCTGCTGTCCACCGCGGGCGACTACGCGTACATCAACGGCGCCGCCGACAGTGGCAAGGTACTGCCCATGACACCGGGGCAGCCGGACTTCGTCTTCACCGACGAGGAGAATGGCCTGGTCGCGCTCAAGCACGGCGACGAGATCCTCTACGCCTCGCTCTACTGGCGGGCCCGCTGGGGCATCAACAGGCTCGCCCGCATCCACCACATCACCCCCGACGGCATCGAACGATCGGCAACGGTGTGGCAGGACGTCAGGTACGTCGCGGACGGCCGGACCTTCGCCGAACCGGACTGGGTGAACTTCGAGTTCGCCGTGGGTGACCTCGTCATCCCGGACGGAGGCTTCCCACCGCCGGGCGACACCGTCCACCAGGCGTTTGCCGGGCAGGTGCTCCCGCTGGCCAAGGCGCCCTCCGACATGCCGGAGGTCCCCGCGGGCAAGGAGAGCCCGTTCGCCGGACGAGCCTCTTTCTACCGGTGCGAATACGGCCCGTACCTGATCGCGATGAACACTTCCGCCGACCGCGCCTACACCTTCGACACCAGGAGCTTCGGCGCCTCGCGCGACCTGCTCACCGGGGCAAAGGTGGGAGGCAATGCCGAACTGTGCGTCAAGCCGGGCACCACGGTCGTCCTGCTCAAGCGCTGACCCCAACTCGAGCGTGTGTCTGTCCGTCGGCCGGGGGACAGACACACGCTCGTCACCGAGATCGCGGTCCGTTCCTATGGGAAGCGACACGCAAACCTGGCAGTCGGCCAGTACATCCGGAACGCCCGCCTCGCACGTTCATTCCTTCTCGTTCCGTGCGAAGGCGACCAGCACGGCTGAACGCTCAGCCGGAAGAACCACACGCAGCGCACGCCCGCTGCGGTCCCAATCGAGCGTCGGCTGCGGACCGGATTGGAACAGCGCCCGTGGCCGCTGCTGCTCGGGGATCCAGGGCAGTGGGACCGTCGCCGCCGACGGCGCACCGTCGCGGCGCCAAAGGGCAAGCAGCGTCGTCCCGTCGGCCGCGGTGAGCCCCAGCGCGAGCCAGCCGTCGCGCCAGCCCGGCAGCCCCAGCGGCCAGCGGGGCGTCGCGCCGGGCAGCAGGTGCCGGTAGGTCTTGTACGTGTCCAGCGCCCGCCGTACGACGGTCAGCTGGTCCTGGGTCAGCAGATCGGGACGGCCGCTGAGGTGGACCCGCCCGAGCAGTGCCGACACCATCACCATGCCCAGCTCGGCGTGGGTGTGCGCGGGCAGTGGGTAAGCCCAGATCGCGCCCTGCTCCGGAGTGACCGCGGTGGGTGCAGCGGCAGCGACGGCGGGCAGCAGGCGGAAGTCCTGCTGGTCGGTGACGGAATGGATGGGCAGCCGGGAAAGGACCGCGTGGTCGGTACGACTGCCACCGGCAGCGCAGCTCTCCACGACCAGGGTGGGATGCCGATCCAACAGACCGTCGAGCCAGTCGAGGTAGGCGCGGTTGTGGCCGAGCAGGCCGTTGCCGGGGCTGTCGGTGCCTTCCGGGCCGTCGGTCCCCGGACCGATGTCGATGTTGTAGTCGAGCTTGAGGTAGCCCACGCCGTAGTCGTGCACCAGCCGGTCGACGACCGCGTCGAGGTGGGCGCGGGCCGCCGGGTGCCGCAGATCGAGTTGGTGGCGACCCCATTCGACGAGACGCACGCCATCTCTGCGGAAGAAGGCCTCGTCCGGGAGCGTGGCCGCAACCGGGCTGCGAACACCCACGACCTCCGGCTCCAGCCACAGCCCCGGAACCATCCCGGCCGCGCGGATGCGGTCGACCACTTCCTTGAGCCCGCCCGGGAAGCGGGTGTGCGACTCCGTCCATTCCCCGACCGCATCCCACCAGCCGGGCACGCCCCCGGGGCCGACGCTGCCGGGCGGCTCTGTGTCGTACCAGCCGGCGTCGATGCAGAAATACTCGGCGCCGACCGCGGCCGCCGCGTCGATCAGGGGGAGCAGCGCCTGGGTGCTGGGTTCGCCCATCAGGGAGTTCATGAAGTCGTTGAAGACGACTGGAAGGTGTGCCTGGTCGGGATGCGGGCGACGAGTCGCCCGTCGGTGATCGGTCATCGCTGCGATCGCCGCCTCGAAGCCACCGTTGGGGACCAGGGCCACCGAAACCGGGACTGTGCGGAACGCCTCCCCGGGGCCGAGCGGTCTGCGCCACTGGTGTTCTCGGTCCGTAGGTCCTGACAGCGCAAGGTAGACGTCCCCGAAACGGTCGCCGAGTTCGGCGTGCCAGGAGCCGTTGTGCTCGATCTGCCACACCAGTGCCCGGCCGGTAGCCGGGTTCTCCAGGCAGCCCATCGGCAGGTGCTCGGAGGAGGACCAGGAGCCTGTACTGGTCACGGCGATCCGGTTCTTCGAGCCGGTCTGGCCGAACGGGACCATTCCGACGTCGTGCAGTCCGCGTTCGGCGAGGGTGGCTCGGGACCAGCGGAACTCGCCGCTCCACGGGTTGGCCGCCAGCCAGAGGGACAGTCCGTCCTCCCAGCGTTCGGAGTCGGGCAGTTGCCAGGCCAGGTTGGACAGGACGAAGGAGGAGACGTACTCCAGGGTGACCGGGAGGGCGCCGCGGTTCTCGACGTGAGCCTCGGCACGCAGGACCGCCGACTCGCCCCGAAGGGAGTAGGCAGCCGTGACGTGCAGTCCGGTGGCTTCATCGGCCATCCGCACGCGCAGAGTTCGCACGCCCATACCGTCGAGTCGGCCGCGCTCCTCCTCGTGGCCGGTGTACCGCAGCCCGCGTGCGACCGCGCCGTCCACATGGCGCTTCCCCGAGGTTCCCAAACGGCCGCTGCCCGCGGTCTGCACCTCGACCAATGGCAGTGCCTGCTGCGTGAGGCCCGCGCAGTGCTCAGGCTCGTGCTCCGGATCGGGCAGCGAAGCGACTTCACCCGCGGCCAGGAGTCTCGCCGGGCCCGTCGGGTCCAGCAGGAGCAGCAGGGACAACGCGTCGTTTCCCCAGCGCAGATGGGTTACGGGCATGAGGGCGGCTCCGACCGACAGCTAAGAAAACGTTTACTAGCGGCTCACAGTAGTTCTTGCTCCCGGAGGGCCGCAAGGCGGGTTTCGTGCAGTAACGTCGAGCCGTGACGGACAACGGCGAAGCCATGCGAACGAGCCCAGGCTCCCCCGGGCCAGCGAAGCGGAAGCGGAAAGCTGCACAGGGCGAGCGGCCGAGCACGATCCGGGAAGTCGCCGCAAAGGCAGGCGTTTCCGTAGCAACCGTTTCCCGTGCCCTGGCCGGCAATTACCCGGTGTCCGCGGAGACCAAGGCGCGTGTCATGGCCGCGGTCGAATCGCTGCACTACGTGGTGAACGTTCACGCCAAGGCGTTGTCCGGCGGTGTGGCAGGTCCCGTCGCTCTGGTCATCAAGGACATCACCGGGCCGTCACTCGCCCACGTGGCCGCCGGCGTGGAACAGGAAGCCACGGCCCGGGGCCGCCTGAGCCTGGTCTGCGCGACACACGACGACGTGGACCGGGAGGACGACCTGGTGCAACTCATGCGCGAGCAGCACGCGGCAGCGGTCGTTCTGGTCGGCGGTGCCGTTCAGGACGAGGAGTATCACCGTCGCATGACCGGCTACGCCACGGCACTCGACGCGGCCGGCTCCCGACTGGTGCTGGTCGGCCGTCCGCCGCTGCGGGCCGGGGTTCCGGCCACTGTCGTGGACTACGACAACTCCGGCGGCGCCTTCCAGGCCACCTCACACCTGCTCACCGCCGGTCATCGACGCATCCTGCACCTGAGTGGCGAGCCGGGCCTCAGCAGCGCCGAGGAACGCCGGGCCGGCTATCAGAACGCGCTGCGCGCCCATGCGGTGCCGTACGAAGAGGAGTTGGACATCGCGGGGCCGTACACCCGCACCTCCGGCTACGTCCGGACCCGCGCCGCCCTGCACGCGGGCCTGGAGTTCACGGCCGTCTTCGCCGGCTCCGACATGGTCGCCCTCGGAGCCCTGGCGGCCCTGCGCGAGGCCGGCCTCGACGTACCCCGCGACGTGTCGGTGGTGGGCTTCGACGACGTGCCCTTCGCCACAGATCTCACGCCGACCCTCACCACGGTCAGGGTGCCCTACGAGGAACTGGGCCGCACCGCCGTACGCCTGGCGCTGGACCACGAGGAACGACTCATTGGCGACGACCATGTCGTCCTCAGCACCCAACTCGTGGTGCGGCAGTCCGTACAGGCACCGCGCGTCTCCTAACGGTCTCCTCGGTCCAATGCGGCCTCTTTCCCGAGAAGGAGTTGTTGAACTCTAAATAACAAGGAGTAGGGTTGACCGCAGTCAGCCGAGACGGCCGGGACGACGGAGGTTGCCACGTGATCACAGACGCCAATCCCTCGGAGGCCGCAAGCGCTGACGATCTCGCTCGGCAGGCGATGAGCTACTCGGGTTCGCTTCTTGCCGCGGCGATGCAGATGACACACAACACGGCAGACGCCGAAGACCTCGTCCAGGAAACTTTCCTGAGGGCGCACCGCAGTTGCGGCAGTTTCCGCGGCGTCCACATGCGTGCGTGGCTGCGGCGGATCCTTTCCAACGCCTTCATCGACCTCTACCAGGCGCGACGTCGCCGTCAGGAGTTCCTCGGGCTGGATCTGCTGGATGTCACTCGGCAGGCCGGGCAGGAGCGCGCCTCCGGCATGGAGCGGGATCCGGCGCAGCTCGTCGTGGACTCCATGCTCGACGAGAACCTGCGCTTGGCCGTCCTCAGCCTGGCGCCTCACCAGCGTGAGGTGGTCGTCCTGGCCGACGTCGAGGGTTACTCCTACAAGGAGATCGCTCTTCGGACCGGCGTTCCCATCGGCACCGTGATGAGCCGACTCCACCGCGGCCGGCAGGCGTTGCGCTCGGCCCGCTGAGGCACCCCCATCCGCCCTCCACGTGCGGGGGGCGGGGTCGTCTCGGGCCTGCCTGTGGCAGGCGGGCCCGGGACAGACCATTACTGCGGTCAGCGCTCGACTGCGGCCCGCGCCAGTGCGAGGAGGGTGTCCTCGTCGACGCGCGCCCCGTCCCACATGGCGTCGAGGCGGGCGATCCGGCCCCACGGGTCGAGCTCCAGGGTGGTCACTCCGCGCGGCACCACGCCCGAGCCGGTCCATTCATAGGCACCGCCCAGGTCGCCGCCGACCACGTGCCGGACGGCGAGGTCTGCACCGGCCATGGGAAGTCGGCGGCCCGCACCCTCGATGAAGGATCCGATGCTCCGACGTCCCGTGATGTGCAGATGCGAGGGATGGTCGACGAGCGTGGCGTCCGGTGAGAACAGTGCGGTGGCTGCGGCCAGGTCCCTGTCGGACAAGGCCTTCACGAGTGAGGCAACGACACGCTTGAGGGGCTGGGAGGCGTTCTCCCCGACCGTGGACTCCCGGAAGTCCGGGGGGAACTGGCTGTCCGGGAGCTTCAGGGCATCGAGGTTGGCGATCCCGAAGTGCCGACCGTCCCAGTAGTCCACCCACCGGACGATCTTCCCGGCCCGGTCGAAGTCCACCACGCCCACGAGCCGCAGTTCCGACGGCCCGAACATGCCTGGGGTGTTGGTGAAGAACACCACGGCGCCCGTCGGCCCGCCAATGATTCGGGTGGGGTAAGACCGCGCGTCACTCGGCCACTGCGGCATGTACTGGACGAACAGGTCGTGCAGGCTCTGCCAGGTGTAGAACGGCCAGCCCAAGATGGCGTCGATGTATGTGAACGGTGAGGTTGCGAAGTGCGCCATCGTGCGATCCGGGTTAGCGCTGCTCTTGTCCCGGAAGTACGACGAGAACAACTCCACGGGCCGGGAGGTGGTGTGCGAGTCGTCGACCGAGCTCTGGACGCCCGGCACCTGGACCCTGTCGACGGGACCCGACCGGGCCGGGGTCGCCGCGGAGGCCGGTCCGGGCACGAGGACGGTGCCCGCGATCGCGCCGCCGGCGAGCAGCGAGCCGGTGAGCATCCCGCGCCGTGAAAGGCCGCTGGACGACCCGATCGTCGACTTGTTGGTCGCATTGCGCATGAAGATCTCCAAGGATGGACGGTGTGAACGGCTGGCTGGAGAAACCGCGCGTGGGATACCTGTGCGGCACCCCCACCAGCCAGGGCACGCCCTTGACCCGTCCCGGCACGTCTTTATTCCGTTGCTCGTCGCCCTGCACCAGCGTCCAGGGCATAGGCGCGAGCTTGGCGGCACGGAAAAGCGGACCCCCGCTCCGGCCATATGGCAGGCAGCCCCGGACGTCGCGCCGTCCCTCCTGCCAACACCAGATCTCCCGGCCTCGGGCACTTTCGTCCTGGAGGCAGCCCGAACAAACCCAACCAGCAAGTAACAGATTCTGGCTGCTGCAGTCCATCCGGGCTCCGCTCGACGGGAGGATAACCACTCCGAACTCCTAGTCCATAACCGGAATTACACGCAATGTGCACTTCTTTCCACCCTCCTCAGCTGAGTTTGCCCCTGCACCAATCAGTCAAGAATCAACAAAGCCCATCGCGGTTCTTGACGGCTTGAACCCGCCGCGCATCTGATTGGTCCCCGCCGGGCACAAGAGATCGCCTGCGGCGAAGAGCCACGAACGGGGCGGACGGTTCCCCCCACACGACGTGCCCCGGAAACCTGAACCTCGAAGGAGAGGGACGAGCATGTCCAAGGGAGCACCCCGCCCGCGCGCCGCCCAGTGGCGGCACAGAACCACCGCCTTCCTGACACTCCTGGCGGCCTCGTCGCGCTATTGCTTCCGGCAACGGCGGCACACGCGGCCACGGTGTCGTTCACGACGGGCGCCTCACGCACCGACCAGAACGGGAATGCGCTCCAACTGCACGGGCTCGGCATCATCAAGGTGGGCAGCACCTGGTACGGCTTCGGTGAGGACAAGACCGGCGAGACGTCGTCGGACACGTCGTTCCAGGACATCCCGTGCTACACCTCGACCGACCTTTCCACCTGGACCTACCAGCGAGTCGCGCTGGCCAAGCAGGCCAGCGGCGACCTGGGCCCGAGCCGCGTCGTGGAACGGCCCAAGGTCATATACAACGCGTCGACCAGCACGTACGTGATGTACATGCACATCGACAGCACGGACTACTCCGAAGCCAAGGTCGGTGTGGCGACCAGCAGCACGCCGTGCGGCCCCTACACCTACCAGGGCAGCTTCCGCCCGCTGGGCAACCTCAGCCGTGACCTCGGCCTGTTCCAGGACACCGACGGCACCGCCTACCTGCTGAGCGAGGACCGCAACAACGGCCTGCGCATCGACAAGCTGTCCGCCGACTACCTGACCGTCGACAGCTCGGTGGCCGTACTGGGCGGCAGCGGCAGTAACAGCGTCGAAGCGCCCGCCATGATCAAGAAGGACGGCACCTACTACGTGTTCGGCTCCCACCTGACGGGCTGGAGCCTCAACGACAACATCTACGCCACCGCCACCTCACTGAGCGGCCCCTGGTCGGCCTTCCGGAACTTCGCCGCCCCCGGAACCCACACCTACGGCAGCCAGACGGCGAACGTCATCACCGTCCAGGGCTCTGCCGGCACCACGTACATCTACGCGGGCGACCGCTGGGACACCTCCAACCTGGGTGCGTCGAAGCTGATCTGGCTGCCCACCACCATCAGGGGCACGACGGTGAACGTCGGCCAGTACCCCACCTGGTCCCTGGACACCGCCGCCGGCACGTGGACGCCTGGCAGCGGCATTCCCTCTGACGGGGTCCACACCCTGACCAACGGGAACAGCTCCATGCTCATGGACGTGGAGAACCAATCCACCTCCACCGGCGCGAAGATCATCCAATGGCCGGCCAACGGCGGCACCAACCAGCAGTGGACCCTTACCAAGGTGGCCGACAACATCTACACGCTGAAGAGCGTGAACAGCGGCCTGTGCCTGGACGTACCGAACCAGTCGACCGCCACTGGCCTGCAACTGCAGCAGTGGACATGCAACGGCGGGACCAATCAGCAATGGTTCCTCGACCTGGTCGGCAGTTACAGCGGCAGCACCTACACGCTCGCTGGCGTGGGCAGCGACCTGGACATCGGCGTCGTGAGCGGCTCAACCACTCAGAAAGCGGCCGTGGACCAGGAGACGGGCACCGGCGCGACCAGTCAACAGTGGGCCGTTTCCTGACCGCGGGCACACCAACGGGGTCGATTCCGCACGGGATCGACCCCCTGCGACCCGCGCGTGCCCTGCCGCACCTCACCGGCGAAAAGCCTCGACTCCCCGCGTCGTTGCATCCCGACAGACTTCAACTGAGCCGGCGAGAGCGACCGCCTCAGGGACCGGAACGGGCGGTCCAGGGTCGCGGCGCATGACGCGGTCCCTGCGTAGACGCCCGAGCAGCACGAGCGGCAAATCCGCCAGCGCATGGGCAAGGTAATAGCCAGAGTCCATGACGATCAGGATTTCGGGATCTCCTGGCTTCCACTACCTGGCCTGCATCAACCGCTCGAAAATGTCGCGGAGTTGGGCTGCCGTGACGGCGGTCGCGTCGTCGGCGGGCCCAAGACATACGGCGTCTCCAGTAGTGCGACCCACGCGGTGCGGCCCGTTTCCAGGGCGGCGACGAAGGAGTACGGCCAGCCCCGGTCCAACGCCGCGTACATAAGGCGTCCAACGCGTCGCCTGAGGGTCCTGGGACGGGAAGACTCGTACGCAGCGGCCTTTCTCTCGCGCTTCGTTACTCGACGCCTCGAGGCGTGGAGAACGGCCGCTACCGCTGTCATCGAGTACGTCCTCGGCGGGCGCCCGCGAGGAGGCTTGCGAAGTATGGAGTGGCGAGGCCGGGGCGG
This sequence comes from Streptomyces sp. NPDC005483, assembly GCF_040606035.1. Classification (NCBI taxonomy): domain Bacteria; kingdom Bacillati; phylum Actinomycetota; class Actinomycetes; order Kitasatosporales; family Streptomycetaceae; genus Streptomyces; species Streptomyces sp. NPDC005483. The sequence continues at coordinate 169,662 of NZ_JBEXEA010000010.1, read as the reverse complement.
TCCTTGCGCCTGCGGCCTCGCCGTGGTTCATCGCGCTGCGAGGGTGAGGACGCCCCCGGCAGGCAGTGTGCCTGCCGCCTCGGCCGCGGTCACCCGACCGGGTTCCATCCGTCGGTGCCAGCCAGATACTTCTGCGCGGTGTAGTCGGCCGCCTCTGCGTCGGTCAGCTTCGGTGCGTTCGCGCCGACGCCGGCTCCGGGGCCGAAGTTGTTGTACTCCTTGAAGCGGGCATACTGCCAGGGGTACTCGGGGAGCATGTTGGTCCAGGGCTGCGCGTCCTTGATGCCCGCTTGGATGTCGCAGTTGCGCACCACCGCCTGGGGCCATGCATCCGCCGTGTTGTTCCACGGTCGGCCGAGGTGCATCGTGTCGTTCGGCACACCGGTGGTGGTGATCGTGCTGCTGATGATCAGGATCCCGTACTTCTTGCTCTTGTCGGTGTTCGGCGCCACCACCGTGCCGCCGGGCCACGGGAGCACCTGGATCGTGGACCGGTCGATCACCGCGGTGGCGTTGCCGAAGATGAAGTCCACGTCGCCCCGGATGAGGCAGTTGACGAAGTGCTGCCGGGCCTGGGTCGTGGGCGTGTCGCCTTTGACGAGCAGGGTGTCCTGATGGCTCATGATCGAGACGTTGTCGTACGTCTGGCGGTCACCCATGGCGGCGATCGCGACGGCCTGGGTCTCGTACGGGCTGATCTCCGGGTGGGCATTGCTGTCGAACGTGTTGCTGATCGTGAGGTCCTGGACGGTCAGGTTGGGCGGCCTGAAGGTGGCCACGGCGCTGCCCTGGGTGCCGTACTTCGTGCCGGTCGCAGGGTTGATCATCCCGTTGCACCTGGTGTTGTAGATGACGACATCTCCGCGGTTGCCGGTGACGCCCTGGATCGTCAGCCAGGACTTGTCTTTCGGGACGCTGATGACCTCGTGGTAGACACCCTTGTCGATGAAGATGGTGTTCACGCCGTACGTGGGAGCGGCGTTGATCGCGGCCTGCACGGTCCAGTAGTCGCCGGTGCCGTCGGGCGCGACGAGCTTCGTGCTGCCCTCAAGCTTCTTCCCGCCGCTGTTCTTGCCCGAGTGGTGGGCCAACATCATCACGGCCGCGAGGGCCACCGCGGTCTCGTATTCGATGCCGGCGATCACGATGGGAGCCGCAAGGACGGCGGCACCCGCGATGACTGCGGCCAGGAGCGCTTCGCTCATCAGGCCCCAGTTGTTGTGCTGCTCCCTGTGTTCCGGGGTGACGGTGTACGGCTGACCGTTGCCGAATGCCGTCACGGTTGCAGCCGCCTGATTCCGGAACCGAGTGGCTTCGGCGAGCCCCACGATGATCTGGAGGAGCGACTGCGCGATGTACCTGGTCTCGGGCTGGGGAGCGGCCTGGAGTTGCAGCACGGCGTTGTGGAGGCTGGAGGGGGTGATCTGCATGCCGTCGCGGGTGGCGCCCTGCTGTTGCAGATCGTTGTAGTTCGCGAGCCTGTCGTAGCGCGTGTCCGTGTTCGCGTTCGTGGAACCCGGCAGCAGAGCAGGGTTGGCGGTCCCGTTCAGGGTTGGCGCCACCGCGGCGTCCAGCGTGAAGAATGTGCCCCAGTTAATCGTTCCGGCACCGTCCTCGGTGCCCTGCCGCCATCCCATGACGTAGGCGTCCGACCGGCGCATGAACACCCGGATGAAGTCGGGCAATCCCTCGGCATGCAGGTCGACACTGATGTACTGGGTTGTCCCGCCCGCGTCGGTGACGTCGACGGGGCGGCCGTCCTCCGGTCTGACCTGGTGGGACCTCACCGCCTGTCTGATGGCGTTGAGCATGGCGGCGTAGGTCCTCTTAGCACCGTCGGATTCGTCGCCGGGCTCAGTGGTGATGCGCCAGGTGATGTCCGCGCCGGTCGCGGCGCTCGCTGCGGGGGCGCCGGCAACCACCACGCCGCCGCCCAGAACGCCGGCGGCCGCCACGGCCGTCGCCGCGGACAGGAATGATCTACGGGGAAGACCCCGCTTCGAGTTCGTCACTTGAGTTCCTTTTTGTTGTCAGCGACCTATTGACTGGATTGCGGCGTGCGGGGATTGCCGATCTTGATGGTGGCCTTTAGGCCGGCACGGGCCGCTCACGCACTGCTGGCGGGACTGACCGGCCGTCCCTTCCGGGTGCTGTGTGCGATGGAGAACGGAAGCGTTGACTGACATCGGTCGGGCGTGTTCCTGTCACGGATCCGGCTGCCGACCGCCCTCGACGTATCGCGGGAGTGGGGCGCACCCCCGCGCCGCAGATCCGAGACCCGCCGCGGAGGAGGAAACGCTTGTTGTGAGTCATGCCGGAAGGATCGGCGCGGGGTCTGCCCCGAGGCCATGGGTACTTCTACGGGCCTGGGCCCTGCCCGGGACCCGGGTGTTTCTACGGGGTTGTCCTACGGGGTGGGCACCTGGTTCGCTGTCCACCAGGACGCGATCTCGGCACGGGAACCGAAGCCGAGCTTGGCCAGAATGTTCTCGACGTGGCCGTCGACCGTGCGCGGGGAGCGTCCGAGCGCGGAGGCGATCTGCCGGTTGCTCATGCCCTTGGCCACCAGCGCGGCCACTTCCTGCTCCCGGCGCGTCAGCGGGCTCGGGGCAGGGGCCACGGCGGTCGGCTCGAACTCGTTGCGCAGGGCGTAGACGATGGCCTCGTCGGGGCCGCGGTGGTTGCCGCCTTGCTCGAGGGCCGTCTTGTACGCTGCCGGGCCCAGGGCCTGTACGACTTCCTCCTCGCACTGGGCGTGCTGCTCGACCATGTGCGGGCCGAACGTCGAGATGGAGGTGCCGGTGTCCCGCCACAGGGCACGCGCGGCACCCAACAGCCGTCCCGCCTGCATGTGGTCACCGCCCGCGGCGGTGACCCAGGCGAGCTGCTCCAGCATCAGCGCGACCCTGAGGAAGTCGTTGAAACCATGCTCGTTCTCCAGTGAGGCCCGGATCATGACCACGGCCTCTGCCAGGTCGCCGCGCCTCCAGGCGTCGTAGCCGAGCGTCCACTGCGCATACGCGAGGACCAACTGCCCGTCATGCGCCTCGGCGAGGGCGACCGCCTGCCGGCAGGTCTGCGTGGTGCGCGGATCGTCGAGGTGGGACTGGGCAGCAGCCATCTGGATCATCGCGTAGATCGCCCCGATCTCCTCGCCTGTTTCCGTGTGAGCGGTCACAGCTGCCTCGAACGAGCATACGGCCTCCTCCAGACGGCCGCTGAACAACGCCAACGTGCCGCGCAGGCTCTGGACGTAGGCGCACACCACCGGGTCCTCCAGCTGCTCGCCCAGCGCTCCAGCCTCGTCCAGCCACCGGTACGCCGTAGCGTGATCGTGCTGCAGCACCGCCACCCAGGCGGCCGCCCACAGCGCCCTGGCACGGGCAGGGCTGGGTTCCGGTGCGGCGGCCAGCGCCCGGTCGAGCCAGTGGCGTCCCTCACCGAGAAATCCGCCCTCGCACCAGTGGAAACGCAGCGCGGCGGCCAGCACCAGGGTGGCCTGCGGGTCACCGCCGAACTCCAGGGCCGCGTGCAGATTGGCATGCGCGGCACGCAGCTGGGTCAGGCTTTCCTGCTGGCCGGAGCCGTACCAGCCATCGGCGGTGCGCTCGGCGAGGGCCAAGTAGAAATCACGGTGCCGCCGCTGTATCCACTGCTCCTGACCGGACTCGGCGAGCCGCTCCCTCCCGTATTGGCGGAGGGTCTCCAGCAGCCGGTAGCGCGGAAGACCCTCGCGCTCGGTGGGCAGGACGACAGACTGGGCGACCAGCCGGTCGAGGAGATCGAGCACCTCGTCCTGGGCGATGCCGTCGCCCGAGCAGACGCCCTCGGCCGCCTCCAGGCCGAACTCGCCGGCGAAGACCGACAGCCGGTTCCACAGCAGCCGCTCGGCAGGGGTGCACAGCTCGTGACTCCAGTCGACCAGCGCGCGGAGCGTCCGCTGGTGCGGCCGGGCGACCCGGCTGCCGCTTGTGAGCAGTCCGAAGCGGTCCTTCAGCCGGTTGACCACCTCGTTGATGGTGAGGGTCCGCAGCCGGGACGCGGCCAGTTCCATGGCCAGCGGCAGCCCGTCCAGGCCGTCGCACAGCCTGCGGACCTGGGCGCGGTTGCCGTCGGTGATCCGGAACTCAGGGCGCACTGCGGTGGTCCGGTCCCGCAGCAGTTCCACCGCGTCGTCCGGCGCCAGCGGAGGGACAGCGAAGAGGTGCTCGCCGAAGATCCCCAGCGCCCGGCGGCTGGTTGCCAGAATGCGCAGCCCGGGGGAGGCCGACAGCAGCGCATGTGCCAGCTCGGCGCAGGCATCGATGAGGTGCTCGCAGTTGTCCAGCACGATCAGCGGACTGCGGTGGGCCAGAAAGACGGAGAGCTGGTCGACGATCGGCCTGGCGCCCAGGTCCGGCACGCCCAGCGCGTTCGCCGTGGCGTTCGCCGTCAACGACTGATCCCGCACCGGCGCCAGGTCCACCAGCCAGACGCCGTCCGCGAAATCCACCGCCGACGCGGCGGCAACCTCCAGTGCCAGCCGTGTCTTGCCCACCCCGCCCACACCGGTGAGCGTCAGCAGCCGCGTCGTCCCCAGACGGTGGCGCACTTCGGCGAGGTCCCGATCCCTGCCCACAAACGTGGTCAGGGCCGAGGGTAGATTCCCCACGTCTGATGTCTGGATGGTCACATTCGTTCTCGCCTTCCAACGCCTCTCAAAATCGTCCTGGAACATCCAGGACACGGGTGGCAGCACGCTTCATTGCGGGCGGTTGGGGCCCGCGGTCCCATCGCCGCACCTCAGCTACCGTGCGTCATCGTCCCGATCGGCACCGCGGCCATGCGCAGGACAGGCCGGGACTATCCGGCACTTCGCCGATCGCCGCGATGGGGATTTCATGGTCGTGCCTCTCTCACGCTCGGGCACATCGTTCGCGTGTTGATGATTGTAGTAACAATCATCGCACTGCGTACCATTCCACTGTGCCGGAAAAAGATTTCCTCGACGTCGACCAGGAGCGCGCCCGGCGCTCCCTACCCAAGGGACAGGCGCAGCTGGTGAGCCGCCGGACGCGGATCTGCGGGAGCATGCCGGCATGTCTCTGATCGACTACGACACCCTGATCCAGCCGTTGGAGCCACCGGAGCGTCGGCTGCCGATGGCGAAGCTGGCCCGAGCCATGGTCTACAGCCGCAGCGGCCTGATCCGCCTACTCGACTCGCTGGAGCGCCGGGGCACGGTGGCCCGGGAGTGCAGCAGCAGCGACCACCGCTCGTGGTATGCCGTACTGGCCGATGACGGGCTCACAGCCCATGAGAGAAGACCAGGTCAGAGCCCTGAAGACAGACGAGTCGGGCTGTACGCCGGATTTTGTCGCCCGGTCGCCTCGCGGCGGCCGGGGAGACGGCCATCCATCTAGGGCCGACGTTGCCGCCGGCCTCGTGCGCTCTACCCGCGGACTCGGGCGGGCAGCCCTCGAACGTCCGCGCAGAAAAACACCGGGGTGTTTCCTTTTGACCTTGCTCCAGGTGGAATTTACCTAGCTGCCCAGGTCACCCTGGGCACTGGTGGTCTCTTACACCACCGTTTCACCCTTACCGAGGACCGAGATCCCCGGCGGCCTGTTTTCTGTGGCACTGTCCCGCGGGTCACCCCGGGTGGCCGTTAGCCACCACCATGCCCTGTGGAGCCGGACGTTCCTCGGGAAGCCCCCTCAGGGACTTCACGCGGCCGTCCGCCCGGCTCGTCTGCCGTGTCGACCAGCCAGAAGCCCATCTCCACCCTCAGCTGCAGCACTCGTTGGTCCGCTACCTGCGCAGAACCGTCAAGGCGCGCCCCGAGCTACAGGATTCCGCGGCCATACGGACGATGTAGTCGACGAACGCCTGCTTGCCGTCGGCGACGTGCGGGTTGTGCTGGATGTAGGTGTCACCGGCATATCTGTCGATGGCCTCGGCCGGGCGGCACTGATTGAACATCAGGTCGTAGAACGCCTGGGCTGTGGCTGTGTTCTGTTCGAGATCACTCACAGTAGTCACCGTAGGTCGAGATGGCGGATGAGGGGCGGGTGAGCGTGCTGATCAGGTGATCGGCACGGGCGGCGACCGGCAGGGCTCGGCCGGTGAGGTCGTTGGGGAGATCGGCATGTTCGGGGTTGACGCGGACCAGACGGGCTCCTGGGAGGTGGCGGGTGATGTGTTCGCCGGGCCGTCGGATGACGCCGGGGGTGTTGAAACCCGCGCCGAATTCCAGGACGAGGAGCCGGTCCTCGGCGGGAATGGCGTTCAGCCAGTCCTGGAGGCGGTCGGCTGCCGGGAGGTAGGAGTCGTCGACGAATTCGGGGCCTATGCGGACGTTGATCTCGACGTCCGCGCCGCAGTTCGGGCAGCGAGGCAGCGTCTCCGGATCGGTGATCATGCCGGTCTCGGGGTCGTAGGCCTTCAGCAGTTGCTCGACTCGCGGCTTGGTGCTCCACGTCTGGCGGGTGCACGGGGTGGCGCACTGATAGCGGCCGTAGTCTCCCTGTGGGGTGAAGATCCGCTCCGGGTCGAAGGCGTTGCGGGCGAACAGGGCGTCGACGTTGGACGTCATCACCCACGTGTCCTTGTCCTTCACCAGCGCGTGCAGGTCCTGGTAGAGGCGATTGGGGCGGGGGTCGAAGCGGATGTCGGAGATGTGCACGGCCCAGTAGCCCCACAGCAGTTCGGGCGGCAGCGGGACGCCGACCATGTAACGCGAGCGCAGGCCGAGTCGGTACAGGGCCGGGAAGAGTTCCTTGAAGCGGCCGGTGTCGCCGTAGTCGTATCCGGCCGCTGCAGTCAGGCCTGCCCCGGCAGTGACCAGGACGTGGTCAGCCTCGTCCAGCCAGGCACGCACGGTAGCCGTGATGTCCGCTGCCGACTGCTTGTCTCTCACGGTCGGATCACCTTTCCTCGGTCAGGGCTTGTACGTAGACCGCCAGGTCGGCCTCGGACCAGACATTGAAGACGACACGTTCGAGCCGGTCCGGGTGCGCTGCCATCCAGTCCGAGACCGTCGCCAGGGCAATGCGGGCCGCCGGGAGCTTGGGAAAGCCGAAGACACCGGTCGAGATGGAGCAGAACGCCACGCTGCGCACGTCCCCCCTCTCGGCGGCGACCTCCAGGCACGACCGGTACGCCTGCGCCAGCAGGCGTTCGTGTCCAGCGGTCAGCGCCCCGCTGACAACGGGGCCGATGGTGTGCAGAACGTTGCGAGCCGGGAGTTGGTAGCCGCGGGTGATCTTCGCGTCGCCGGTCCGCTCTGCTTGCCCCTGCAACGCCATGATCGTGGCGCAGTCGTCCCGCAGACGCGGTCCGGCTGCGCTGTGGACGGCGTTGTCGATACAGGTGTGCAGGGGTAGGAAGCATCCCAGCATCTGACTGTTGGCGGCGTTCACCACGGCGTCGGCGGCGAGGGTGATGATGTCGCCCTGCCACAGCACGGTCGACTCCGCCGCCGCGTAGCCGGTGGACGGGTACGTCTCGGCGATCGTGGCGAGGCCTGCCGCGTCCACGATGTCGCGTCTCTCGCGCTCCCCGCCCAACAGGGCGTCCAGCGCTTCGTCCACGCCCTCCGGCCGCGGACCGGGCCCCCGCACGTTGAGCACGGCCCGCAGCGCTCGTCGTGTCTGTTCCTCCGTCAGCGAGGCCGCACTGTCGGGTGTCATGCCGAGGTCGCCGGTGGCACGCTCTCGCAGGAGCCCGGCCAAAGCCATGCGCGCCGCCTTTTCCTGCTGCTGCGGCCCCGCCGGTTGTGCCGACGGCTGGAACGGCTGGTCAAGGGCGATGGTGGTGCGATAGCTGTCTAGGTCCAGATGGGTTGCGGCCATGGTTCCCTCTGTTGGCGTGCGGCGGGCAGTGGCCCTTCGCTTCCCTCCCAGCAACGGGCGGTGCGAAGGGAACAGGGGCACGGTCAGAACAGGCCGTTGCCGTGCGGCAGCTCGGCGGGGATGGGGGCGATGACATCCCAGTGCTCGACGATCCTGCCGCCGACGACGCGGAACAGGTCGTAGTACGCCACAGCGACGCCGAATTCGCCCTCGGACTGCAGGAGCACGAACTCGCCCTCGGCGATCGTCTTGTGGACCTTCTTGTACATCAGGTTCTTGCCCTGCTCGGCCCACTTCGCCGCGGCGGCGCCGAACCCGTCGAGGCCGTCGGCCGCTTCCGGGTTGTGCTGGTGATACGTCTCGGTGGAGATGTAGTCGGTCAGCACCGAGTAGTCCGCGCCGACGAGGACCTTCTCGGCGAACGCGGTCACCAGGGCGCGGTTGGCCTCGGTCTGGTGCGGCTCGGTGACCTCGGTGGCGCCGTCGGTCTGCGAGCGACCGGAGACCGTCTCGGTGACCTGCGGGGTCAGGGCGTCCCAGTGCTCCGCCAGCTTGCCGTCGGCGTCGACGCGGAAGATGTCGAAGCCGACCAGCGGTGCGGGACCGAAGCCGTGATAGGTGCCGTGGAGCGCGACGAGGTCGCCGTCGGCGATCACTCGGGCGCCCTCGTAGCGGAAGTCCTCCCCCAGTGAGGTGACCAGCTGACGCAGGGCCTCGGGGCCGTCCGCGGCGAGCGCGCTGTGCTGGGTGTAGCCGGGGGCCGTCCAGCGGTCCACGGCCGAGGGGTCCTTTGCGCCGAACAGTTCGGCCGCGGCCTGCACAACGGTGTCCTTCGCGGTGGTGCTCATGGCTCTCCTCCTTGGGTGCGGTGAAGTGACGGTGTCGATGTCCTCTTTCGGACTTCCAGCACCGTCCTGCTGAGTTCCTTCTCCAAGTCTCGGAGGCTCAAGGGAGGGTGGGTGGGTAAGCTACGGACTGGATATGGTCAGAAACCGACAAACAGACGTGGCAGGGATCCCGGAGGTCCCCTTCGCCGCCCCCGCCGGAACGCCCGCAGGCATCGAAGTGACGACTCTGGCCGGCCTGCGAGACCGGGTCCCGGCCGCCCGTCTTGCCACCCCGCAGCGTCCCGACTTCCACCACCTGCTCACGCTCACCCATGGCTCGCTGCAGCACACGGTGGACTTCACCGACCATCGGCTGGAGGTGGGCTCCTGGCTGTGGGTGCGCCCAGGGCAGGTGCAGCAGTGGGGCGATCTCACTCGAGCCGATGGCACCCTCGTGCTGTTCCAGCCCAGCGTCCTTGATTCAGACACCGCCACCGCAGCCCGCCTGGACGATCCGCACGCGCCCGTCCTGCACCGCCCCCTCGCTGACGACACTGCCGCCCTCAGCCTGGCCCTCGTTCATCTGACCCGAGAGTTCCAGGCCCTGGGACAGCTCCCCCTGGACATCCACACGGCGACACTCCGCCACCTGCTCGCCGTCCTCGTGCTCCGCCTGGCCCACCCCACCACGGTCTGGGAGAGCCCCGCTCCCTCGCCGGACTCGGCCTTCCTTCGCTTCAGGGACGCCGTCGAGAAGGACTTCACCCGCACCCGCCGGGTCGAGGACTACGCCCACACCCTGGGCTACTCCGCACGCACCCTTGCACGCGCCTGCCAGGCCACTGCCGGCGTAGGCGCGAAAGAGTTCATCGACCGCCGCGTCGTACTCGAAGCCAAACGCCTCCTCGCCCACAGCGACCAGAGCTCGACCCGGATCGCCGCGCAGCTCGGCTTCGCCGGCGCCACCCACTTCACCAAGTACTTCCATCAGCGCACGGGCCAGACTCCGATCGCCTTCCGGGACACCGTCCGTGATCGCGCGCCTCGGTGAACATCGGGACTCTGGGTGACCTGACGGTGCGCTCGCACGAGTAGGCGGACTGCTCGACAACTCCTTCGCCTTGCGGCTGAAGCGCGTCGCGATGTGGATGAGGCCCGAGTCGAGGCTCTCTTAACGTCATGAATCGGCACTGTCGTGGCGAGAGGCCCAGGTTTCCGGACCGACTGCCTGATCGACAGCGATTTCCCAGGACGCAGGGCCGATGTCATGACGGTTGCCGGGTGCAAGCGGTGCCCGCCTTTCGTGAGGAGTGAGATGCACAGCTCGACCGATCAGACGGGGCGTCAGGCACCGGGCCTGCTGGACACAGTCTCGTTGGAAATCACAGGCAAGGACGTGAAGGAACTTCAGGCCGCCGCGGCACAGATTCCGCCGGGTACTCGGGTGAATATCACCTTCCTGGGCAACGAGAACATGGCGTTGCGCGTGGAGGCCGCGCGCCTGGTCCGCGAACTGGGATTCCGACCTGTACCGCACGTGTCCGCCCGGCGACTTCGATCACAAGAGGACCTCAAGGACTACCTGGCTGCACTCGCCGAGGCCGACGCGGCCGAGGAGATCGTGGTCATAGGGGGTGACCCGCCCGAGCCCGAAGGGCCCTTCCCCGACGCTCTCTCGGTCATCTCCACTGGTCTACTCGGTGCTCACGGAGTTCGCCACGTGAATGTCGCGGGCTATCCCGAGGGGCATCCGAAGATCGACGACGACGTTTTGTGGCAAGCGGTCGAGCAGAAGTGGGCGGCCCTTCGTGAACAGGACCTTGCATGCTCGGTGACCACGCAGTTCGGATTTGACACGGGTCCCGTGGTGGCCTGGATCGAGAAACTCAGGGCGCGCGAGATCGATTCGCCTATACGCGTCGGAGTGCCTGGACCAGCCGGTGTGCAGCGGCTGCTGCGTTATGCGCGCCGCTTCGGAGTTCAGTCCTCCGCGAGTGTCGTGCAGAAGTACGGCCTTTCACTGACCGGACTGCTGGGCACAGCAGGGCCCAACCGATTTGTCGAGAGCCTCGAAACAGAGCTCGACACGGATCGCCACGGTGACGTTTCCCTGCACTTCTATACGTTCGGTGGCGTTCGCGCGACCGCCGAATGGATCCAGAACGCCCGGCACGAGTGAGGCGATAGAGACATGGCACACAACAACCTGCCGAAGAATCACGCGAGTCTCGTCGTGCACGGCGAGGACAGGAGCGGGATCGTAGCCGCCATCGCGAGTGTCCTGGCCAAGCACGGAGCGAACATCGTCTCCCTCGACCAGCACAGCGAGGACCCGGAGGGCGGAGCCTTCTTCCAGCGCACGGTCATGCACGTGCCCGACCTCGCCGCGGCGATGCCTGCCCTCACGGCGGATCTGGAGGCCGTTGTCGGCGGCGAGTTGGGGCTGGAGTGGCGGCTTCGGGATCTGTCGACGCCTCTTCGAGTGGCCATCCTCGCGTCGAAGTCGGATCACTGCCTGCTGGATCTCCTGTGGCGTCAGCGGCGTGGAGAGCTCCCGATCTCGGTTCCCATGGTGATCTCCAACCACACCGACGTGGCGGAGGACGTGAGGTTCTTCGGAATTCCCTTCTTCCATGTCCCCACCCCGGCGGGGGGAGACAAGACAGAGGCAGAAGCGGAGATCGTCAAACTCCTTGCCGACAACACCGACCTGGTCGTACTGGCCCGCTACATGCAGATCCTGTCGGGTTCCTTCCTCAAGGAGGTCGGCGTACCGGTCATCAACATCCACCACTCATTCCTCCCGGCCTTCATCGGTGCCGGCCCGTACAAGCGGGCCAAGGAACGCGGGGTGAAGCTGATCGGTTCCACGGCGCACTACGTCACCGAGGACCTGGACGAGGGGCCGATCATCGAGCAGGACGTGGTGCGGGTGTCGCACGAGGAGAGCTTGGCCGAACTGGTCAGGAGGGGTGCGGACGTCGAGCGTCAGGTGCTCGCACGGGCAGTGCTCTGGCACTGCGAGGACCGAGTCATCCGCAACGGCAACCGGACGATCATTTTCTGAGCTGTGCCACGGCCGGTCACGAATCCGGTCCGTCGGCGAAGAGCCCCGAACAGACGCCAATCGCAAAGCCCTTGGAAGGACAGAACGTGACCCGAGAATCGACAGAGCGGTCGCTTCAGGACCTCATGGACGGTCAGCCGAAGCTGGTCGACCACTTCTACAACGACACGGCGGCACCACATTTCAGCCGGGCCGGTACGGCTGCGGCCGCGCACATACCACCGGCCTACACGAACTGGCGCGACGAGCAGCGGGCCTGGGGTGAAACCGCCGTCCTCTTCCAGCAGACCCACCACATGCCCGAGCTGTTCCTGACCGGTCCCGATGCGTTCCGGCTGCTCGAGCACCTTGGGATCAACACGTTCTCGAACTTCACCACCGATCGTGCGAAGCAGTTCGTCGCCTGCTCCCCCCGCGGGCACGTCATCGGTGACTGCATCGCCTACCGGCTCGGCGACGAGAGCTTCGAGCTGGTGAGCGGCATGCCGGTGCTGAACTGGGTGCACTTCCACGCAGAGACCGGCGGCTACGACGTCAAGGTGCTGCGCGACAACCACTCGACGGCCAACCCGACGGGCAGGCGGGTCAATTACCGCTTCCAGCTCGACGGCCCAGCAGCCGGAAAGATCTTCGCTGAGGCAGTCGAGGGCGACGTTCCCGAGATCGCGTTCTTCCGCACCGCCCGGGTCAAGATACGCGGCCGCGAGGTGCTCGTGCTGCGCCACGGGATGGCGGGCCACCAGGGAGTGGAGCTGTCCGGGCCGTTCGACGATCACGACCTCGTTCGCGACGCGCTGACCGAGGCGGGTGAACCGTACGGACTCGTCCTCGCCGGTACGCAGGCCTACTTCAGCACGCCGATGGTGAGCGCGTGGATGGCCTACCCCGTGCCGGGGATCTACACCGGCGAGGAGCTGCGGGACTACCGGCAGTGGCTGTCCGCGGAATCGTGGGAGGCAAACACACAGCTGGGCGGAAGCTTCCGTTCGCCCGACATCGAGGACTACTACGCGACGCCGTACGACCTCGGTTACGAGCGCATCGTCAAGTTCGACCACGACTTCATCGGGCGCGAAGCCCTGGAGGACCTGCCCGCCGAAGCGCGGCGGACCCGAAGGACGCTGGTGTGGAACCGCGACGACGTCCTGAGGGTGCTCGGCTCCCAATTCGGTGAGGGGCCACGGTACAAGGCGCTGGACTTCCCCGTCGCGTACTACAGCTTCAATCACTTCGACGAGGTGCGCGCCGCGACCGGTGGCATGGCGGGGGTCTCCTGTCACACCGGCTACATCAACAACCAAGGGGATGTGCTGTCCCTGGCGATGCTCGATCAGGAACACGCCCAGCTGGGAGCCGAGTTGGTGCTGACCTGGGGCGAGCCGGACGGCGGATCGAGGAAGCCGCAGGTCGAGCGACACGAGCAGACCCAGATCCGGGCGACGGTCGCTCCCGCGCCGTATGCCGGCTCCGTTCAGCGCATGAAGCGGGCCGCTGTCGGAGGCAAGGCCTAGCAGCGGCCGGAAAGGAGACGAGCATGAGCGCGAGGCTCATCGACGGCACCGCGGTCGCACGCCGTGTCCGCGACGAGGTGGCGAAGGGGGTCGCGGAGCTTGTCGCTCAGGGCGGCCGCACACCTGGGCTCGCCACCATCCTGGTCGGGGACGACCCGGCGTCGGAGGTGTACGTCCACAACAAGCGTCGTGCCTGCGCCGCGGCCGGCATGCGGGACTTCCACCGCCACCTGCCGGCGACTGCCACACAGGAAGAGATCCGTGAGGTGATCGCCGAACTCGCGGCGGATGAGCAGGTCAGCGGGATCCTGCTGCAGCTTCCCGTCCCCGCCCACCTGGACTCGGAGGCCCTGCTCGCCCACATCCCCTACGACAAGGATGTGGACGGGCTGACGGTGGAGAACGCCGGCCGACTCGCTCAGGGGTGCCCGGGACTGCGCCCCTGTACGCCGGCGGGGATTGTGCGGTTGCTCGATGAGTACGAGGTGCCGCTGGCCGGTGCCGAGGTGACCGTCGTCGGTCGCTCCGTCCTGGTCGGTCGTCCCATGGCTCAGCTCGTTCTGGCGCGAAACGCGACGGTCACGGTGTGCCATTCCCGTACCAAGGACCTCGCCGAGGCGTGCCGACGCGCAGACGTGCTGATCGTGGCGGCGGGTGTGCCCCAACTGATCGGCAGGGACGAGGTCCGTCGCGGCGCGGTGGTGGTGGACGTCGGCATCCACCGTGGAGACGAGGGCCTGCACGGTGACATCCGGTTCGAGGAAGTGGCGGAGGTGGCGAGCCTCGTGACACCGGTGCCTGGCGGTGTCGGGCCGATGACGATCGCGATGCTCCTGCACAACACGCTTGAGGCAGCCCGGTGGCAACAAGGCTCGGCCGCTCCCACGGCATGAGAGCTTCATCGGTCCCCATCGGGCGGTGTCCAGGCTCCGGGCCGACACCGCCCGAACTCGGTGACACTCATTGGCGCAACTGCTGTATGCGGGTGCGATGCCGCGGCCCCGCGGGCCCCTACTTGCGCAGGAGGAGCACCACGCCGGCACTGACGAAGCCCACCACAACCGCGGCCGTGCCGTAGGCCAACCGGTGAGCCTTGAGGACGGGGAGGAAACGGTCGAGGGCGTAGCGGCCGGGCCCGGTGAGGGCGATGCCGGCCCCCGCCGCGGTGAGGAGCAGTTCGTACTCCACGCCCTGAGGAGCGAAGAAGCCTCCGCCCCATTTGACGGCTATCGCGTTGACGAGGGTTCCCACCAGGGCGGCGCCTGCCAGCGGGGTGAGCAGACCGACGGCGACGCCCAGGCCGCCGAGGAGTTCGGTGGTCCCGGCGACGACGGCCATGGCCCTGCCCGAGGGATAGCCACTCGCGGCGAAGATCTGGCCGAACGTGTCGATGCCGCCACCGCCGAACCAGCCGAAGAGCTTCTGGGCGCCGTGTGCCGCCATGGTCAGGCCGAGAGCCAGACGGATCAGGAGCAGACCCGCGTCGTAGGCGTGGACGGTGGCCGCGTGGCCGGTGGTAGCGGGTTCCCGGGTGGACACTTGGGGCTCCGAGGTCGTGAGAGGGCTGGTCACTGTGGGGGCTTCCTTCGTGTGGAGGAGAGTGGAACGACGAGTGGGGGGTGGACCTGCGCACTGCGTATGGCAGTCGGCGCGCAGGGAGAACTTGGTCTGCACCGGCTCTGCGATGCCTCTTCACGGCAGCGCACGAGCGGTCAGATGTGGAGGAGCACGCGCCCTGCGGTGCCGCGTTCGATGTGCTCGTGGGCGGTGGCAATGCGGTCGAGCGGAAGTCGCTCGGCGATGGAGATGCGCAAACTCTCGTCCAACAGAGCGCTGGTGAGTTCGGCGGCGGCGTGTGCCTTCACCTGGGGAGTGAAGTCGTCGCTGCCCAGCAGTCGCAGTGTGGTGTCGGCGAACCCGAGGGGCCAGTAGGGGATGGATGGCCGAGGCTCTGCCGAGTAGTAGGAACTGATCGTGGCGCCCACGGCGATGATCTGGGCATTGAGATCGATGTGCCCGGCGAAGTCGATCTCGGCGATGCGGTGCACACCTTCGGGCGCCGCCTTCCGGATACGGTCTGCGAGGTGCGGGTCGTCGGCAAGGAACACCTCGTGTGCCCCGAGCCCACGCACGAAGTCCCGCTGCGCCACGGTGCGGACGACGCCGAGCACCTGGGCTCCGTCGCGTACGGCCATTTGCGCGGCGATGGATCCGACTCCGCCGGCGGCGCCGTAGACCAGCGCGGTCAATCCGGTGACCGGGCCGTCAGCAAAGAGAGCCCGGTAGCCGGTGATGCCTGCGATGCCCAGGCAGGCGGCCTGGTCGAGCAGGTGCGTGTCAGCGTTGTCCGGGAGCTGTACGGCGAGCCCTTCCGGAACGACGCAGCACTCCGCGGCGGTGCCGAACGGCCTGTAGGACTGAGCTCCGTAGCACCACACCTTCTGTCCCACCCGCTGCTGATCAACACCGGGGCCGACGGCGTCGATGACTCCGGCACCGTCGCTGTGCGGGATCACGCGAGGAAACGGCATGGGCGCCCCAGGCGGGCCCCAGCGTTTTCCCACGTCACCCGGATTGATGCCGGACGCCCCGACTCTGATCCGGACCTCGCCGGGGCCGGGTTGGGGATCGGGCAGGTCACCAACGACGAGGACGTCACGGGCGGGCCCCTTGCGGTCGTACCACGCTGCGCGCATCACGGCTCCTTTCGTTCGAGTGGGCGAGGAGGTCAGGACGTGCTGCGGTCGGGCCGGGCAGCAGGCAAGACGTGCGCCTCGGGCTCGGTGAGGACGACGAGCTTGCCGCTGACGGCGTTGGTTTCCACATCCCGATGGGCGTCGCGGATCTCGTCGAACTGGTAGATGTGGGACGGGCCGAGGCTGATGGTGCCGTCGGCGATACCGTCGAGGTAGTGCTGCAGTACCTGCGCCGGCAGGTCGGCGGCACCGCCACCGTAGGCGGTCAGCCGGACGCCTCGCGGAATGTAGGCGATGGGGTAGAAGTCGGGGACCGTCCACTGGTCGGAGAGCATTCCGGCGAAGCAGACCGTTCCATGGATCCGTGTCGAGACCAGCGTGTCGGGCAGAGTGGGGGTGCCGACCAGTTCCAGCGCGGCGTCGACCCCGCCGGGAACGAGCTTGTGGACCTGGCGGGCCACGGAACCGTCGTCGAGGACCGGGTGGTCGACGCCGTATGCGGCGAGGGTGTCGAGGCGCTCTGGCCGACGGGTCGTGGCCAGGACCCTGGCGCCCCGTTCTCGGGCGAGGGCCGCGGTGGCATAGCCGAGGGCGGAGGTACCGCCTCGGATCAGCAACGTCTGCCCGGGCTGCAGGTCCAGCCCGGTGGTGAGTGATCCGTGAGCGGTCTGCAGGGTCTCCGGGACGGCGCCGAGAACGGCCCACGGCAGGTCGGAGCGGAACGGGACCACGGAGCTTCGGGGGACCACGGTGTATTGGGCGTATCCGCCGTTGTACGCGCGGCCCATTCCCCCCATGAGGGCGGCGACCTGCTGGCCGGGCCGCAGATCGCTGCCCGGCGCGACGTCCACGACGCCGACGGCCTCAAGCCCGGGCACGATGGGGAACCGCACGCCCTCCGCCACGCCGATCCGCATGTGGTGGTCGGAGCGGTTGAGTCCGAATGCCTTCACCGCGATGCGCACCCAGCCCGGTGGGGGATCCGGGAGGGGCAGCTCGCGGATGTGCAGGTTCTCCACCGGGCCGGGCTCGGTGAGCACGACGGCCCGCATCGTCCTGGACATGTTCGGCCCTTCCTAGGCGTCGTATCACTCGATGCATATCGTTCCCATGCGAACAGTTGCGACGCAAACTATATTCCGCGAGGCGCGCCCCTCCTCGTCCACGCCGTTGACATGCCCCTTTGGCCCGCTTATTTTTCAGACGGGACAGACTAGAAAATGAAGGCGTGGCCGCGAACGGCAGTGCTGACGCGGCGGCGCCCCAAGGAGCGTCCAGCATGGAACGGTCAACGACGATCGAGCCGCTTGCGCAGGCGATGAGCGGTGAACCCGATGTCCTTCGGTCCTACACGCTCTGTCGTGCGGCTCGGTTCGACGCCTTTCGGGAAAGCCTCAACGGTGTGTTCTATCCAGCTCGGGTGGAGCCGACATGCCGCAACGACACCCTTGAGGGCGCGCTGCTCAGCGCGGTGAGCCTCAAGCACCTGACCCTCGGATTCGTCCGTTTCGGGACTGAGACGCGTCTCGACCCTGGGGCGCTTGGGGCCTACCACGTGAACGTGGCCCTGTCGGGGGCGGTCGAATCGCACTGCGGCAAGCAATCAGTCACCACCAGGCCGGGACAGGCGGCGGTTTTCACACCTCGCGAGCACACCCTCCTACCTCGCTGGACCGCGGACGCCGGACAACTCTGCATCAAGATCAACCGCCGATCCCTGGAAGGCGAGCTGGAGGCGATGATCGGTCGGCCGGTCGCCTCCTGGGTGAGGTTCTCCCTGGGATTGGACCTGCGCGCGCCGGCTGGACGCAGCTGGCTTGCGGCCGTGCAGCTGTTGCTCACCGGGCTCGATACCGAGCACAGCCTGGTACGCGACTCCGCGTCCTACCGGGAGCAACTCGAACTGCTGGTCATCGACTCGCTTCTGCGAGCGCAGTGGCATGACCACTCTGACGAGCTGCACGAGGAGCGTCCGCCGGTCAGGCCCCGCACGGTCAAGCGAGTCGTCGACGCGCTTGAGCGAGCACCGGAGGAACCGTGGTCGCTGCCACAGATGGCGCAGGTCGCCGCAGTGAGCACCAGGCGGCTCCAGCAGGGATTCCGCGAGCATCTGGGCATGTCGCCGAGCGTGTACCTCCGCACGCTCCGACTCGATCGGGTACACCGCGATCTCCTGGCGGGTGCGGACTCTGTGACCGACGTGGCGTATCGGTGGGGCTTCACCCACCTGGGGCGCTTCGCCGTGGCGTATCGCGAGCGCTTCGGTCAGGCGCCTTCGGAGACACTGCGGCATGGAGGCGGGTGACTCCGGGCCCGCCTCGGCGCCTGTCACTCGTCACCGCGCTCTCGTTTCCGGGCCGTGCGAACGTCGTACGAACAGGCGGGTACCAGGCTCTGCTCACATCCGCCCGGGAGCCAAGCGCTCTCTGCGGCTGGTCGCTTACCGCGGCCCCGGAAGGCGTCCGACCGGGCGTGACACCCCTCAGACGCCTTCCGAAAGAGGCTGCAATGCGAACTGCACTCACATTGCGAGAACGAGCGTGACGGCCGTGGCGATGGACAGCACCGTGAGGATGATGGGGGCCATGGCGTTGCCTCGTGTCTTGGCGTCGGCGTAGTCGCCGGCCTTGGCGTGGAAGCCCACGGCGCCGACCATCACAACGGCGAAGCCGATGGCCGCGGCTATACCGAGAGGCTGCCAGAAGAGCCCGACGACCAGACCGACGGCCGCGGCGATCTCGGCAAGCCCGATGAAGCGGACCAGTCCGGAGCTGAGCCCCATGTGCGACTGCAGCATGGCGGGCACGTCGCCCTTGAGGAGTGCCTTGGGCGCTCCCGAGCCGAGGGTGACGAGGGCAAGGAGGACGCTGAGGATGGCGGCGGTGATGTACATGAGCGGGATCCTTTTCGGTGGTTCGACTCCCCCTGGGGAGGGGTGAGTTGGGGGTTGCCTTTTGGGGACGTGGAGGGGATGGGAACGAGCGGGGGGTACCCCGGACGACCGCCCGGGGCACCGCCCGCCAGGCGGGTCAGACGGTCGCACTGACCTCGGCGTAGTCCAGACGCGGGGACCGCGGGAAGTAGCCGTTGGCAGCGGGCTTGCCGATGTTGACGACCATCAGCGGGATGTGGTCCTCGTCGAGGAACTCCTTCTGGATGCCCGCGTGGTCGATGCCGTTCATCGGGCCTGCGGCGAGGCCGAGTGCGCGGATGCCGAGGATGAAGTACGCCGCCTGCATCGCCGCGTTGAGCACGGCCGACTGCTCACGTACCGAGCGCTCGGAGAAGAACGCGTCCTTGGCGGCGGGGAAGGCCGGGAACAGGCGCGGCAGTTCCTCCTGGAACTCCGCGTCTGCGGACAGGATCACGGCCAGAGGGGCGACCACGGTCTTGTCCTGGTTGCCCTCGGCCATGTGCTGCACCAGGCGCTGACGTGCCTCGGGCGTGCGGACGACCGTGATGCGCAGCGGGGACTGGTTGAAGGCGGTCGGCGCGATCTTGATCAGGTCGTAGATCGTCTGAACCTGCTCGTCGGTCACCGGCTCGTCAGTGAAGGCGTGTGCCGTGTGAGCCTCACGGAACAGCAGGTCGAGGGCGGTGGAGTCAACGGCGAAGGTCATGGGTTTCCTTGATCATGTCGGTGAAGTGGCAGGGAGTCGGCGCACGCATGAGCGGTGAGTGCCTGGCCTCGCTCTTCCGCTCCGTTTGTGGTCGCGTCTCCTGCAGGGCCAGGCACCTCGTTCGCGTGCCGATGATTGTAGTAACAACTATCGCGCCGCGTACCATTCCCCTGTGGCAGAAAAAGATTTCCTCGACGCCGATCAGGAGCGCGCCTGGCGCTCTGTACTCAAGGGACACGCGCTGCTGGTCGGGCGCCTGGACGCGGATCTACGGGAACACGCCGACATGTCGCTCATCGACTACGACGTCCTCGTCCAGCTGTCCGAGGCGCCGGAGCGGCGGCTACCGATGGCGGATCTGGCCCGAGCCGTGGTCTACAGCCGCAGCGGTCTGACCCGCCTGGTCGACTCCCTGGAACGCCGGAGCCTGGTGACGCGGGAACGCAGCCGCAGCGATCGACGCTCTTGGTACGCAGTCCTTACCGACGACGGGCTCGCAGCGCTTGAGGCCGCTTGGCCGGTACACGTGGCCGGGGTGAGGACCTACTTCGCAACACACACGGATCCCGAACAGGCCCGGACACTCGCCGCGGTGTTCGGGGCCGTCATCGCCGAGCTGGCTCCTGACCACGAAGAACTTCGCCAGTACCACCCCGACCAGCGAGCCACTCCATGAGCCGCGCCATGTGGAGGCGCTGACAGACCTGCGGCCGCGGACCGGATGCTCAATGATCCGATCCGCGGCCGCGGCGCACTCCGAGGGCTCCAACGCTGTGCAGAGCGCTGGTCTCCATCCCTGCCTCACTACACCGCCTTGAAGCGGGGGAACAGGTCCAAGGCAGTCCCCCGCTCCATCGCGAAGCGCGCGTCGTCCGACAGTTCCAAGTCGTCCAGGCGGGAGGTGAAGTAGCAGACTCCCGCCTCGCTGACGTGCGGGTAGTCGCTGCCGAAGAGCACGTGATCCGGGCGCGTGAAGGAAAGGAGGGTGGGAAACGAGATGTCGGTCGAGGACTGGGCGGTGTCGAAGTAGAACTTCCCGAACTCGTCGAGCACCTCCGGGGGTGTCCACGCCGAGCCGTCGAGGCCGAAGGTGAAGGCGATGCGATGAGCCGCGTAGGGCAGGAACCCTCCGGCGTGGGCCAGGATGAAGCGGATATCGGGGTGGCGCCGGGTCGTGCCGGTCCTCACCAGGTTCACAGCCGCCCGGGTCGTGTCCAGGAGGAAGTCCGCGATGTACGGGGGTATGCCTGGCACCGGGGCCACCAGAAGGCTCGACGGGTGGACGAAAACCACGGCCTTGCGCCGGTTCAACTCCTCCATGAGCGGCTCGAACTGGGGGTCGCCCAGGTAGGTGCCCCTCGCGTTGGCCAGCAGGATGACACCGTCGGCGTCGAGAGTGTCGAAGGCGTACTCGGCCTCGGCCAAGGCGCCGTCCACATCGGGCAGCGTGAGGGTCGCGAAGAGGCCGAAGGACTGCGGGTCGTCCCTGACGATCTCGGCCACGTATTCGTTGACGCGTCTGGCCATGGCCCGGGCCTCTTTGTCGTCACCGAGGTGCACGCCCGGGGTGGAGATGCTGAGGATCGAGGTGGCCACCTCGTGCCGCTCCATGATCTTTCTTGCGCTCTCGACGGACCAGTCCGGCAGGGCCAGCCCGCCGGCGGTGATGCCCCGGTCGACGAGCCAGTCGTTGTAGAAGTCCGGGCTCGCGTGGTGGTGCACGTCGATGCGGTGGGTGGTGGGGCTGTTCATTGGGGTGCACCTCGCCAGGCTCGGTCGAGCAGATCGTGCAACGCCTCGGCGTTCACGTCGCGTGGGTTGTCGTACGGTGCGGCGCAGGCCTGTTCGACGGCCGGGCCAACGCCGGTGCGGGGCATATGAAGTTCGCGGAGACTTGTGGGTGCTCCCGCTTTCATGGTGAGGTCACGCAGCGCTTGGGCCGGGTCCTCGGCGCCGGTGGCCCGTCGAAGCGCGGCAGACATGCCGCCTGCCGCGGGGGCGTTGAACGCCAGGACGTACGGCAGGAGCACCGCGTGAGTGGCGGCGTGCGGCAGGCCGAACGTACCGCCCAGCACGTGGCACAGCTTGTGGTGCAGGGACATGGTGGTCGCCCCGAGCACCGACCCACAGAACCACGCGCCGATCAGTGCGTCTGCCCTGGCTTCGGCGTGGCGGCTTTCATCGCTGGTCACGAGAGTCGTCACGGCGCGGTATACCCGCCGTACGCCTTCCTCGGCCTGCACGTCGGTCAGCGGCGTGGAGTCCTGCGCGTACAACGCCTCCATCGCGTGGGCGATGGCGTTGTAGCCGCTGGTGAGCGTGAGCGTGAGGGGCATGTCGGCGGTGAGCTCGACGTCGTACACAACGGTGCTCGGTCGCACCCTCTCGTCGCGTCCTGTGCGTTTGACGCCCTCGCGCGTGATGCCCCAGATGGCGGTCATCTCCGAGCCGGCGTAGGTCGTGGGGACCGCGGCGATCGGAACGTGCCGCTCCAGCGCGATGGCCTTCGCGAGACCGATGGGCGACCCTCCGCCGATCGCGAGGACCGAATCCGCACCGCTCTCGTCGAAGCGTTCCAAAGCCGCGGACACGGACGCGGCCGGTACATGCATCTCGGCGCCCGATTGCCTGTCCACGCACCGGGTGTTGAGGGCCTGCGAGGCGCCTTCTGCCACGCGTTCCAGGCGAGGAGACGCGATGACGTACACCCTGCGGTACCGGTAGTTGTCCAGCAACTCGGCGACGCGTGCGGTCAGGTCGTGCCCGAAGTGCACCGTGCGAGACGGGCTGCGGTGGACGAATTCAGCCCGCACGGTCGCTCTCCTCGGCATGCCGGGACACTTCAGGGATCGCCGGGGCGAGCACGAGATCGATCGTGCCGTGGTGGAACGGCACGATGAGGCCATGCCGCGTGGCCAGTTCGGGGTCCTGGCTCTCGACGAGTTCGGTGACGAGGGACTCCTTGACCGCGAACACCGCGTCGGAGTCGAGGTAGGGGCTGCCCTGGATGAAGATGTGCGTGGTCAGGTCGCGGTGTCCGGGGGCGGCGGCGATGAAGTGGATGTGCGCCGGGCGGTAGGGGTGCCGGTCGGCGGTCTTGAGCAGCTCGCCGACCGGGCCGTCGGTCGGAATGGGGTAGTGGCTGGGCACGATGGTGCGGAAGGCGAATCGGCCGTCCGCGTCTGTCCGGAACAGGCCGCGGCCATGGCCCGCCGGGATTCGGTCGGGTGCCTGGACGTCGTAGAGCCCGTTCTCGTCGCACTGCCAGACGTCCACGGAGGCGTGGGCGAGTGGTCGGCCGGCGGCCGAGGTCACGGTGCCGGTGATGAGGCACGGGGTGCCCGTTCCCATCATGTCGATACTGTCGCCGAGCGCGCGCGCCGGCGACTTCGTCATGTGGAAGGGGCCGAGTACGGTCGAGTCGGTGACCGCCTCGATGTCCGAGTCGTTGATGGACTCGGTCAGCATCGACAGGCCGAGCACGTCCGAGAGCAGCACGAACTCCTGGCGGGTGTCGCTGCACTGCTGGCCGGTGCGGGTCAGGAAGTCCACGGCGTACGCCCACTCGCTCAGGCTGGGTCGTACTTCGCGCAGGAAGGCGTGGGCGTGCCGTACGAGCGCCTGGAGCACCTGGCGGGCTCGCGGATCGGGGGTGTGCTCGAAGGAGGCGAGGACCTCGTCGAGCAGGCGGTCGTAGGCCGCGGCGGAGACTTCCGAGGCGGCGGGTGTGGTGGTCCGGGCGGTCACGTCTCAGACCTCCTCACCGTCGAAGTGGATCACTTCCGGGGCCTGGGTCCAGAAGGACGCTATGGCCTCCGCGAGCCTGACTGCCTGCGGTGTCGTGGGAAAGACCTCAAGGTGGTCGGTGATGCTGTCCCAACCGACCTTCAGGAGGTAGACACCCGGCTGGTCGACGCTGCGCAGGAAGGACACCTCACGGCATCCCGGTGCGCTCAGGAGCGCCTCGCGACCCGCCGGGACGGCCTGCTCGAACTTCTCGGCGTCCTCGGGGTCGATGGTGAGCCGTGCGTGTTCGTAGATCATGCCTCTCCCGCCTGCCGGCTGCTGTCCGGACCGGACCCGAGCCGCAGGAAGTCGCCGCGGTAGAAGACGAGGGGCAGGCCGGCGTTCTGGAGTTGCATGGATTCGACCCGTCCCACCACCTGGATGTGGTCGCCGATGATGTCGACCTTGTAGCGGCTGCAGTCGAGGGCGGCTATGGCCTCACTGAGCACGGGGTTTCCGGAGGGGGACGGTTCCCAGGCGACGCCCTCGAAGCGGTCCGCGCCGCGGCGGGAGAAGGACCGGCACAGGTGGGCGTGGTCCATGCCGAGGACGTTCACGGTGAAGGTGCTCGACTCGTTCAGCCGGGGCCAGGTCGTCGAGGACCGGTCGATGAAGAAGTTCACCAGGGGCGGATCGAGCGAGACGGAGCCGAACGAGCCCACGGTGACTCCGATGGGCAGCCCCCGGCTCAGCGCGGTGACGATCGTGACGCTGGTGGGGACGTGGCCGAGTACGTGGCGCAGCTGGGTGGCGTCGCCGGGGTTCGGCAGCGTGTCCCCGGTCGTCGTGCCCGAGTTCGTGGTGTTCGCGTTCATGGTCACAGGTCCATCGTGAGTGCGTCGTCGCCGAGCAGGAGCTTGCCGTAGGCCTCCTTGCCGACTTCCGGGCTGACGTAGGCGTGGCGTCCGGCGATCTCGGCGTCCTGCCAGATGCGGCTGAGTACGTTGGCGTCGGCGAAGGAGCCGGCACCGTTGGCGGTCATCAGCAGGTCGATGCCGTCCTTGACGAGTTCGGCGATGATGCCGGTGTCGTTGCGGACACGGCCGCGTATCTCCATGCTCGGCAGGGTGTGTGCGGCAGCGCCGGCGTCGATGTCCAGGCATGCCTGGCGCATCAGCAGCTCGGCCTGGTGGAACTTGGTGGCCGCGGTGGCGACACCGAGCTGGTGGGTCGGTGAGGTGCGGGCGGCGCTGTACGCGGTGTAGGCGACCGGCTTCTCGGGGAGTTTGGCTCGGGTTCGTTCCAGGGCGTGGCGGGCGAGGCCGAGCTGCGGGGCGACCAGGATGAGGGCGGCGACGGCGATGAACGCCATGTGGGAGTTCTGGTCGTCCGTGTGGGGGGTGAGGTAGCGGGCCTCGCGCATGTCGAGGAAACGCTGGATGCGGTGATCGGGGACGAAGTGGTCCTCCACCACGATGGTGTCGCTGCCGGATCCCTTCATCCCGGCCACGAACCATGTCGGCTCGATCCTCCACGCCTCGG
This sequence comes from Streptomyces sp. NPDC005483, assembly GCF_040606035.1. NCBI lineage: Bacteria > Bacillati > Actinomycetota > Actinomycetes > Kitasatosporales > Streptomycetaceae > Streptomyces > Streptomyces sp. NPDC005483. The sequence continues at coordinate 144,841 of NZ_JBEXEA010000010.1, read as the reverse complement.
CCGGGATCAGCGCCAGCGCCCGCGGGTCCTCGCCCTCGGGCACGTCGAGGGCGATGCCGAGGGTGCCCCAGTCGGCCGCGAAGGATCCCGAGGCGAACGGCCAGCGGCCGCTCACCAGGTAGCCGCCGTCGACGCGCTCGGCCTTGGTGCCGGGGGTGAAGATTCCGCAGACTTTCGCCTCGGGATTGGCCCCGAACACGTCGTCCTGCGCAGCCTGCGAGAACGTCGTGGCGAACCACGTGCACACGTTCAGCAGGGCCACGGCCCAGGCGGTGGAGCCGTCACCGCGGGCCACCTCGGCGATCGTCTGGACGGCCGTGTTCATGTTCGCCTGGTGGCCGCCGTAGCGCTTGGGCACGAACAGCTTGAAGAGGCCGGCGTCCTCCAGAGCTTTGACCACGTCCGGCACGACGCGTCGTGCCTGCGAGGTCTGCTCGGCCCGTTCCCTGATGAGCGGCACCAGCTCGGACGCCCGTCGCACCAGATCCGTGTCGATCTCGACAGCGGGGTTGTGCGGGACGACTGCGGATCCCACGCTGGGGTGATTCAAGACATCGGTCACAGCGGCTCCTTGTTCGATGCGGTTCAAGGTGGCTCGAACGTTAGGAGCCGACCGCCGGTGCCAGGAGCCGATTCACGCAGTGGCCAGTACGTTTGGCGCAGTCAACACGCATGATCTTCGTGCGCGTGGTGAAGCTGGTGGTGCGGCAAGCCATGCCAGGCCCGAGCGAGGACGAGAGGAGTCCGCGATGGACTGGGATTCCGAATTCACTTTCCAGACGCCGCTGGGCTCGGTCCACCGACCGGTGTCCGCTCTCGCCGACGACGCTCTCGGTCACATGCCGAACGAGATTACCGACACGGATTTCGGGCACTTCCGTGACGTCCTCAACAGCCACTACTATCCCGCCCGCGTCGAGCCTCTCGACCGTACTCCAGACCCGCGGGCTCCGCGGCTGGCCGCGGTACACCTCTCGTACGTCACCATCGGGTACGTGCGTTTCGGCGCGTCGGCCAGCGTCGATCCAGGGGACCTGACCGGCTATCACGTCAACGTCCCGCTGCAAGGTCGCGTTGCCTCGCAGTGCGGGACGCAGAGCACGACCGCCAGCCCGTCGACGGCCGCCGTCTTCTCGCCCCACCGGCACACCTACCTGCCGCACTGGGAGGCGGACGCCGCCCAGTTGTGCATCAAGTTCGACCGCCTGCAGGTGGAGAAGGAACTCGCGACTCTGCTCGGGCACCCGGTGACACGACCCATCGAATTCCGTCTGGACTTTCCCCTGGACCACGACGACGGCAAGCGATGGCTCGCGCTTCTGTCCGGCCTGCTGTCCTTCCTGGACGGCCACGCCCGCACACCGGCGGCGGTCAGGCACATCGAGACCCTTGAACGCAGCCTCATTTCGGGGCTTCTGCTGTCACAGACGCACTCCTACAGCGAAGCGCTCCGGACTGAGCCTACGCAGGGACCATTTCCGCGAGCGCTGAACGATGTCATCGACATCATCGAGACCTCACCGGAGAGGGAGTACGTGCTCTCCGACCTCGCCGACCAGGCGGACCTCAGCGTCCGCGGGCTCCAGTACGCCTTCCAAAGGCACCTGGGGATGAGCCCGATGCAGTACCTGCGCGGTGTGCGCCTCGACCGCGCACGCGAGGATCTGCGGGCCGGAGCCGGCACCGTGTCCGACATCGCCTATCAGTGGGGTTTCACGAATCTCGGCAGGTTCGCCCGCGCCTACCGCGACCGGTTCGGTGAGCTGCCCTCCGAAACGCTGGGCCCCGGCTTCACCCCGCCTGCGCGCCGGGCCGGCCCTCACTCCTGGTCCGCCTGAATCGCGTGGACGAGCAGCACGGATACCGGTGTACGGGCGACGACCTGCCGCGTGACGCTGTCGTGCAGCGCGGCACCGAGCCCGGCGTGGTGACTCGGGCCCAGGACGATCAGATCGCAGCCGCGCTGGTGGGCGTACTGGAGCACCGCCTCAGCGCGCAGTCTCTTCTGCTCTGCGAGTACCTGACCGTCAGCGGCTACTCCGGCCGTTCGCAGTTGCTCCACCGCGCTGTTGACGATGTCGCGCGCCTCGGTGTCGTCCTCCAGGTCGATCGTGCCGGCGACGGGGCCGTAGAGGAGGTCGGCGGACTTGATGTGAAGCACGTGCACCGATGCCGAGGTGAGCTCGGCGAGAGAAGTGACAGCGTGCAGAGCGACGTTGTGGCTGGGTGATCCGTCGACGGCCACCAGAATGTTTTTGTACACAGTTGATCTCCGCTTGCTTCGCTTGGCTGCCGGACGTGCGTTTCGATTCCGCTTCTGCGCCGTCAGTTCGCCGTCCGGCGGTGGGTGACCGCGAAAGTGGCTCCGACGAGCGCGGCGATCACAATCGTCGCGCCGAACACAGTGGTGGCCGTGGAGAGGCCGACGGCATCGCTCAGGTAACCGAGCGCGACCGACAGCAGGCCCGCGGGAAGATAGACGCCGATGTTCAGGGCCGCGTTGGCCTCCGCGAGGCGGTCGCCGGAAATGCTGGAGGTGATCAGCGTGACGCCTCCCAGTTGGCCCAGGCCATGTCCGGTCCCGGCCAGAATGGCCGCGACGACGAGCAGCATCGCCGAAGAGGCGTACACGGCTGCCACCAGGACAGCCATCGCCGCGACGACGGAGATCGCGCTCATGAGCAGGATCGCGCGTATGCGCAACCGCTGCACGGAGAACTGGACCGCGGTGGCCGCGGCGAAGGTCACGAACGTGGTGGCACCGGACACGATCCGACTCGTCGTACCCAGCACGTCGGCCAGCAGGGACGGGCCCAGGGACAGCACGTAGGAAGTGGAAGCCAGACCGGGCAGGAACACGGCAATACCCAGCAGGAGTTCACGACGATGCCGTCGCGGCACTGACGGGATGCGGATCCAGGCCCCTGTGCGTGGACCGGTCGGTCCGGGCAGCGGCATGCGCCACACGACGAGGACGGCGAGGACGAGCAGGGCGACCTCGATCAGGAAGACAGTGACCGTCGGTCCCGGCACGGACTCGGAGAGGATGCCGGCCAGTAGCGGGCCCACCCCGGCGCCCACGACGATCGCCGCTGAGGCGAGCAGGGCAGCAAGCCGCCTGCGCTGGGATCCGGCGACGTCGGTCACGGCTGCCATGCCTGCGGAGATGACGGACCCGACCGCGACACCGGCGAGCAGTCGGGCCACGACGAGGACGAGCACGGAGGCGGCGGTCGCGAAGAGCACGCTCGCCACGATGGCGAGTCCCAGCGCGGGCAGCAGGACCGGCTTGCGGCCGATGCGGTCGGAGGCCACGCCCGCCACCGCCAGCGCGGCGACCAGACCGACGATGTAGCAGGCGAAGATCACCGTCAGCATTCCGGCCGAGAAGCCGAGTTCGCGCCGCCACAGGACATACAACGGGGTGGCCGCGTTGGACAGCATGAACACCGCTGTCAGCGGCCAAGCGGCCAGCAATACCTCGCGTCGATGTGGGGTGTCAGCCGGGGCGACGGAAACGGCTGACGCGGCGGGTTGGGTGGACTGCTGGGTTTCCATAGGCACTCCTCGGCGAGATCGGTCACCCCAGGGGAAAGCTGGTCGATCGTCGTTGACCGTTCCATGCGACACGTTCCTCGGGTCGCGGTGGCTGCGAGTGAGCACTCGGGACCGGCATCTCATTTTCTAGTCACTACTGTCTAGAAAATACCAGACGGGCGCCCCAGGCGTCGAACGGTGCTGATCGGGCGGCTTAAGGTGTGGTCGTGACGGAGGACAACAAGACCGGTAAGCCCGGGAGGGGCAGGCCCAAAAAAGAGGGGATCGACACCAAGATCCTGGAGGCGGCGATCCGTGTCCTGGCGGCTGAAGGACTCGAAGGCTTCTCGGTGGCCAAGGTGGCCGCCGAGGTGAGCACGGCCAAGGCAACCGTCTATTCACGGTTCCCGACGCGCATGGCTCTCATCGGAGCCGCCCTGACTCACCTACGGATCGACAACGTTCCCGAGCCGACGGACGATGTGCGCTCGGACCTCGTCGAACTGCTTGAGCACATGACGGCCGACTACGAGCGGATCGGTGGACTCAGTCTCACGGGGTCATGTCTGGCAACCGAGAAGCGGACGCCCGAACTCCTTGAGACGATCAGGATGTCGACGTTCCTGCCCCGGCGTGAGTCCTTTCTCCGGGTGCTGCGAGCAGGGCAGGCCAACGGGCAGATCCGCGAGGACGCGGACCTTGAGCAAGCGGTGAGTGCCGCCGTGGGCGCGTACTACGCCGATCACCTCGCCGGGCGGCCCACGAACGGCGGCTGGGCTGCTCGGGTCGCTGACTCGGTCCTCCGCGGCATCGCGGTCCCGGACTCTTCGGGCACGCGTCCTTCCGGGGCCAGCCGTAGCACGCGCTGAGCGAATCCACCGCTGCGCGAATCGGCCCAGCGTCTGCGCGAGGCGTCTTAGGCGTCCGAATCCGCGCTCTTACCGTCAGCGGGCAGTGCAGAAGCCTCCCCGGCCTGCCTCCCCTGCGACGAGAGAGCGAGACCTCCATGTCCGTTTCGGAACCGGCTGACCTGTCCCTGGCCGCCGCGTCACCGGGTACCGGCGCCGCGGCGTCGATGTCGGCGGCGCGCAGGCGTCGCAACCTGGCCAGCGTCGCTCTCGGCAACGCTCTGGAGTGGTACGACTGGACCGCGTACGCGGTCTTCGCCAGCTTCTTCAGCGCCCAGATCTTCGCCCCGCACGACCCGAAAGCCGCCATCCTGGCGACCTTCGCCATTTTCGCGGTCGGTTTCGCGATCCGGCCCGTCGGCGGAGTCTTCTTCGGCTGGCTGGCCGACCGGAAGGGTCGCAAGACCTCCCTGCTGGTGGCGATAGCCTGCGCATCCGGCGGGATGATCCTCATCGCCGTCACACCTACGTACGACCAGGCCGGCCTTCTGGGCGCCGTCGTCATGCTGATTGCCAGGCTTCTGCAGGGCGCGGCACACACCGGCGAGGTCGCAGCCGCCTACACCTACATCGGTGAGGAGGCGCCGGCTCGCCGCCGCGGGCTCTGGGCGAGTTCGATCTTCGCCTCCGGCACCGCCGCCGTGATGGTCGCGACCATCCTCGGAGCGGTCCTCACCTCGGTGCTGTCGAAGGCCGCCATGGCCTCATGGGGCTGGCGGCTCCCCTTCGTCCTCGGCGCGGTGATCGCGCTGTACACGCTCTATCTGCGCCGCAAGCTCGACGAGACCGAGGCTTTCGTCGCGAGGAGCCAGCGGGAGGGAACGGGTCCCGTGAGCAGGCGGACAAGTCTCGTCGTCGGCCTGTGGGCCAACCGGGCAGCCGCCGCCCGCGTCTTCTTCATGGGGGCCGCACTCGGGGTCTACTACTACACCTGGGCCATCGGCGCTCCGGCCTGGGCAGTGACCGCACTCGGCATTCCCGCGACCTCCGCGTTGTGGGCCAGCGTCGCGGCGCAGGCCGTGGGGCTCGTGGCGCTGCCCCTTGCCGGTGCCCTGTCCGATCGCATCGGCCGACGACCGACGATGATCACCTTCGGTATCGCCGCGGCGGTCCTGGCCTGGCCGCTCGACCTGCTGGCGCGCGGCGGAACGGCATGGCAGTTCGGGCTGGCGATGGCCGCCGCGCTGGTGGTCTTCGCGTTTCTCGGCGCCGTCTATCCCGCCGTTCTCGCCGAGTTCTTCCCCACGGGCGTGCGTGCCTCCGGCATAGCGGTGCCCTACGCGCTGGCCGCGACTCTGTTCGCCGGAACGGCACCGTACCTGCGCCAGTGGCTCGGCCAGCTCGACATGGACGCAGCGTTCGTGGCCTACGTAGCGGCCACGTCATTGCTGACGGCATGGGTCATGTTCCGCGCACCCGAGACACGTGGAATGACTCTGACCGAGAAGCAGTAGCGCGCCGCCGTCGTCGGGTCAACCGGTGCGGTTCAGGCCCCGGGGCCGGGAGACCGCACCGGTTGCCCGTCGGCTAGGACATGACGAGGACGGGTTTGATCACAGAGCCCTCCAGCGCCTGCGCGGCGGCATCATTGATCTTCTCGAAGGGGAACCGCTGGATCAGCCGGTCGAAGGGCAGGCGGCCTTCCCGGTACAGGTCGATCAGCCGGGGCAGGAAGAGCTGGGGGTCGCTGTCGCCCTGGTTGGTCCCCAGCAGCCGGATACCGCGGCCGAGCAGGTCCGGCACGTCGACGGAGACGGTCGAGCCCAGCGGCGGCGCGCCGACCACGACGCAGGTGCCGGCCGAGGCCAGCGAGGCGATCGCGCCTTCCAGCACGGCCAGTCGGCCACTGGTCTCGACGGCGTAGTTCGCGCCGGTACCTCCGGTCAGCTCTCGTACGGCTTCGGGTACGTCGACCTCGGCCGCGTTGATGGTGTGGGTGGCGCCGAGTTCGCGGGCCAGTTCCAGGCGGGCGGGGTTGACGTCGACGGCCACAACGCGCGACGCGGAGGTCAGGCGTGCGCCCATCAGCGCGGCCAGGCCCACACCGCCGGCACCGAACACGACCAGCGTGCTGCCCGACGTCGGCCGGGCGACGTTGAGGACGGCCCCCACCCCGGTCTGCACACTGCAGCCGAGCGGGGCGAGAACGTCGAGATCGATGTCGTCGGGCGCCTTGACCGCGGACCGGGCATGGACCAGGGCGTGGTGGGCGAAGGACGACTGCCCGAAGAAGTGGCCGTGCACCGGTCCAGAGGCTCGGCTGATCGGCGCGGATCCGTCGAGGCGTGAGCCGCCGAGCAGGTTCAGCGCGGTCCAGTGGTCGCAGTACACGGGCCGCCCCGCGCGGCAACCGGCGCACGTGCCACAGGAGTTGAAGCTGATGATCACGCGGTCGCCGGGCGTGAAGTCGCCGACCTGGGAGCCGATGGCCTCGACGACTCCGGCACCCTCGTGGCCCAGCACGGCGGGTAGGGGGAAGGGGGTGGCACCCGTGCGTGCACTCAGGTCCGTGTGGCACAGCCCGACGGCCGCGATGCGCACGACCATCTCGTCGGGTCGGGGATCGTCGAGAGTGACCTCGGTGAGCTCGAAAGCTGCTCCCTTGGCTTCGACAACGGCAGCGGTGGTCTTCATGGGAATCCTTCTGGGTCGGTGCCGGGCGGTCACAGCCACGGCGGCAGTTGCGGAAGCGGTGCACCCGTGGTCGTCCTGAGGTGCGGTGAGGTTCCACGGCCGGTGAGCCAGCGGGCGAGATCGACTGAAGGGCCCTCCACGATGACGTCGCCGCGTGGGAATGCGTCCGTCTCGCGGTCGGTGGCCCGCACGCCCACCTCGACCGACTGTGCTGTGCGGCGGCGGGTGAGGGCGTCGGCGATCAGCGCGTCGGTGAAGTCGTGGGGAAATTCCGCGAAGTCGCCGCCGGAGGGCAGGTCGCAGGCGTGGATCCACTGCTCGCGGCTGCGCAGCCAGGGGATGGTGGTCGCCGGGACGGTGCGGCCCTGCGCGGTGACGACCTGTGCTTGCCACCGTGCCCTTGTCAGCCGGTCGAGCGCGACGGACAGCCGCACCTGCTCGTCCTCGACGAAGTCACGCAGCCGCGCCGCCGGCCAGAGGGCTCCCGCCTCTATTTCCTCGGCCCGTGCGGACGGGTTCGGATACATGGCGGTCGGTTCTCCGGTCGCCGCCCAGTGCGCCAGGCGGACCAGGGCCCGGGCGTTGTGGCCGACGTGGGACAGCAGATGTCTGCCGGTCCATCCCGGCAGGGCGCTCGGTCCTTCGAGCTGCTCGTCGCCGGTCCGCTTGAGGACGGACATGAAGTACTCGTGGCCCTCGGTCATCCAGGGGAGGTAGGAGGACGTCGGCGCGTCTGTCATGACGACTCGCTCCGCCGTACGGGGGTGACCAGCTCGCCGATGCCGTCGATGCGGGTGACGACGGTCTCGCCGCCCTGGAGGTAGCGCGGCGGCTTACGCGCGTGGCCGACTCCCCCGGTGGTACCGGTGGCGATCAGGTCCCCGGGGTTGAGGGTGAGGATGGTCGAGATGTAGCTGACCAGGTCTGCCGCGTCGAAGAGCAGGTCGCCGATGTTGGACTTCTGCACGACCTCGTCGTCGATGGTGCAGCTGATCTCGGCGTCCGGGGCCAGCTCGTCCGGAGTGACCAGGTAGGGGCCGAGGGGGGTGGTGGCCTCCCATGTCTTGCCCTGCAGCCACTCCCGGGTGCGGAACTGCCAGTCGCGCAGCGTCACGTCGTTGAGGATGGTGTACCCGGCGATGGCCGCCTCCGCGGCGGCCCGGTCCGCACGCCGGACGCGCTGCCCGACGACCACGACCAGTTCGGCCTCCCAGTCGACCGCGTCGGACTCCTCAGGCAGCGTCAGCGGGTCGTTCGGCCCGATGAGCGCCTCGGGGTACTTGGCGAACAGGGTGGGAAATTCGGGCAGGTCGCGGCCCATCTCCGTGATGTGGGTGCGGTAATTGAGACCCACGCAGACGATCTTTCCGGGATACGGGATCACGGGCGCGAGCTGTGACCGGGACACGACAGGGACGCGAGGGCCTTGGGCATTCGCGGCCCTGGCCCGCCAGTCTGCGTGGGAGAGGAAGCCGCCGAGGTCTCCGGGGCCGAGGTCGACGTACCCGCCGTCCTCGACGCGGACCGTGCGGAGCCCGGTGTCTGTACGTACGGTGGCGAGCTTCATGCTTCGGCCCTTTCCTGCGGGGACTGGTGGGAGCGGTGGAGATGGAGTCGTTCGAAGATCGGTGCGTCGGTGAACCTGAACAGGTCCAGGCCGTGCTCCGTGGCGAAGGTCAGTGGCTGCCAGGACGGCACGACGAACAGGTCGCCGCGTTCGACGCTCCAGCGGGAGTCGCCGACGGTGACCTCGCCGGTGCCGTCGAACGCCTGGAACACCGAGGAGCCGACCTCGCTGCGCGCCGCCGTTGCGGTGCCCGGCGCCAGGCGGTGGAACTCGGTGCGCAGGGTCGGCAGGATGTCGGCGCCCGTGGTCGGGTTGGTGTAGCGGACCGCGGCGTGGCCGGGCTCGACGGTCGCGGAGTACCCCTCCGCCTCCAGCGCCAGCTGCTCGGCCAGAGCCCGGTCGGTGTGCTCCCACCGGTAGGCGAGCAGGGGTGTTGCCGGGGTGGGCTGCAGGTGGGTCAGGGGCCGCAGCCCCGGGTGGGCCCACAGCCGCTCGGAGCGCGAACGCTGCGGTGCCTCACGGGTGTCCACCTCGTCGGGGCCGAACTCGAAGAAAGTCGCGTCGGTGTAGTGCTGGAAGGGGATGTCGAGTCCGTCGATCCAGGCCATCGCCCGGTCGCTGCGGTTGTGGTGACCATGCCAGTGCCAGCCGGCCTGAGGCAGGAAGTCACCGCGCCGCATGGCGACCGGGTCACCGTTCACGACGGTCCAGACGCCCTCGCCCTCGACCACGAAGCGGAAGGCGTTCTGCGTGTGCCGGTGGACGGGCGCGTCCTCCCGCGGGTTGAGGTACTGGATCGCCGCCCACAGCGTCGGGGTCGCGAAGGGCTGTCCGCCCAGGCCGGGGTTGGCCAGGGCGATGGCCCGGCGTTCGCCGCCCCGCCCGACCGGGACCAGCTGCCCTGCCTGCGCCGCCATCGGCAGCAGGTCCTTCCAGCGCCAGCGGTGTGGCAGCGCCTGCGACACCGGGTGGGCCGGCATCAGCTCACCGATCTCGGTCCACAGCGGAACCAGCAGCTGCTGCTCGAATCCGCGGTAGAGCGCCTCCAGTTGTGGGGTGCGTTCGGGCTGGCCGGCGGCGTCGGTGGCTTGCACGCGCACCGGTGAGGTCGTAGGTGTCATGGGTGTACTCCCGCATTCGGGTCGGCAACGCTGCCGCTACTCCGGATCACCTTCACAGCCTGGGTGAGTTCTTCAGCGTGGGATAGACTTTTCTGCTGTGAAGAACGAGCCCCCGTACCGGATCGCTTCCGTCGACCATGCGCTGCACCTGGCGACGCTTCTGCAGCAGGAGGGACCGCTGCGGGTCAGTGACGCGGCGGAACGGCTGGGCGTGTCCCCGTCCACCGCGCACCGGCTGCTCGCGATGCTCGTGTACCGCGGCTTCGCCGAGCAGCGGCCCGACCGGCTCTACGAGGCCGGTGACGTGCTGCGCCCCGCCGCCGTGTCCCGGGCGCCGGTGGCCCTCCTGCGTCAGGTGGCGCTTCCCCGTCTGCACGAACTCGTCGACCGTGTCGGGGAATCCGTCAACCTCGTGGTTGTGGCCGGCACCGAGGCCCGGTTCGTCGCCACCGCGGAGAGCCCGCAGATCCTGCGCGTGGGCAGCAGGGCCGGGCGTACCCTGCCCGCGCACCTCACCTCCGGAGGCAGAGCCGTCCTCGCCGCCCTTCCGTCCGACCAGGTCACCGCGTTGTATGACGGATCCGAGGACGTGGACCTCACGCGGCTGCGCCGCGACCTTGCGCTCGTACGCAAGCGGGGCTTCGCGATCAACGATCAGCGCACCGAGGCCGGTTTGACCGCCCTCGGGATCGTCGTCCGCGATCCCGAGGGGGCGCCCGTGGCAGCGGTGGCGATCGCCATGCCGACAGTGCGCTTCGACCGTGACCGCGTTCCGGCCTGGGTCGGTGCGCTGACGGCGACCGTGTCCGAGATCGAGCAGGAGTTGCACAGCCTCACCTGACCGTCCCCGGACTGTCATCGCTACTTCGCGTGGAACGCGAGGATCGATCCGGGATTGTCCAGCGTGGTGCCAGGTGCGCCGGTGCTGGGGTTGCGGACCAGGCCGGCGTTGTCGGTGGCGACGTAGACGGTCTTGCCGTCCGGGCTGAAGGCCGTGTCGCGGTAGCGGTTCTGCGAGGTCCACAGCCGCTCGCGCGAGACGACGTGCCGGCCGTCGGCGGACAGCTTCAGCCTGTAGACGCTGCCGTCCTTGAGCGTGGTGACGATCAGCGAGTTTCCCCAGCCGCGGATCCCGCCGGACCGCTGCGGATAGTAGCTGAGGCTGGAAGGCGCGATGGTGGGCCAGCAGACGAAGTACAGGCCGCCTTCGGCGCACTTGGGGTCCGCGAAGTTGTAGTCGTTGCCGACGCTCGTGCCGAGGGTGTCGATCGGCGGGACGAACGAGCCCTTCCAGTCCCTCTCCTTCTGCCGCGGGACGGAATCCGGGACTTCGAGGTCGCTGTAGGTCAGGTCCTTGCACGGGGCCGGCGTCGAGGCGGACCAGTTGTTGTACGTGTAGGCCTGGTCGTCGCGGTAGCCGGCGACGTACGGCCAGCCGTAGTTGTGGCCCGGGCGGACGATGTTGATCTCGTCGTCGGTCTTGGGACCCTGCTCGGACTGGTAGAGGGTGCCGTTCGATGCGAAGTCCAAGCCCTGTGAGTTGCGGTGGCCGTAGGTGATGATGTGGCTGCGCACCCCGTTGATGACGGGATTGTCGGCGGGTATGGATCCGTCGAGGTTGATCCGAAGGATCTTGCCCTGGTACGCGGCGAACCAGTCCTTGTGCTCGACCTCGTTCCGGGTGGGCAGGCGCTGTGCCCAGTTGGGGTTGCAGTAGTGCTCCAGCTGGTTGGCGCCCTGGTCACCGACCGTGTAGTACAGCTTGCCGTCGGGGCCAAGGCGCAGACGGGCCGACTGGTGGTCGGTGCCGGAGGGAAGGCCGGTGAGGATGTCCTTCGGACTGACCAGGGTGTGGGTCGTGCGGTCGAGCGTGTAGCGGGCGATCTTCAGTCGCCGAGTCTCCCCGGTGACGGGCGCGGGCGTCGTCGTCTGGTAGGTGTACGAGAGGTAGACGTACGTGCTGCCGCTGGTGCCCTGCCGCGGAGTCTGGAAGGCCAGGCCGAGCACGCCGTCCTGGCCGGCAGCGGTGTGGACGGCCGTCCCCGTGAGGTTGAGGGCGGTGGTCCTGGCGCCCGTGGTGGGATCTATGCGGGTGACCTTCAGACCGCTCTTCTCGGTGGCCCAGAGGTGGTTGTCCGGACCCCAGACGATCTCGTACGGGTCACCGAGACCGGTGGCCAGAACGGTTCGGGTGAATCCGGTTCCACCGGAGGGAGAGGTCGTCGAGTCGTCTGCGACCGCGGGGGCGGTGCATGTCAGAGCAAGCGCGGATACGGCGGCCAGTGCGGCCGGGATTCGTTTCATGCTCGGGCCTTTCAGGGGTGTGCAGACTTCCGGAGAGGCGAAGGGCTTGAGGCGGGCGCCGCAGGTGCGGGACGAAGCCAGCGGCGCAGCAGACGGCTGACGACGGGCATGGCCGCGTACGTCATGAGCACACTGAACAGCGCGGCGAACACGGCTGTACGGGCCACGAGCGGCAGTCCGACCAGATGAGGTCCGAGTACGCCGTTGCCCAGGAGGGAGATCGGGTAGATGCCGAGGCCGGCGCTCGCGGCCATCTTCCAGCGGGGCGGCGCCGCGCCGCCCTGGCCGAGGCCGGTGAACCAGGTCTCCATGCCCCGCAGTTCGCGTCGGGCGACCTCTGTGTGACGGTGTCCGGCGCTGTTGTCGAAGAAGGCGGCGCGGGCCGGCGAACGCAGCCATGCGTCGAGAGCCGCCTGGTCACGGAAACGGTGCACGACGATCCAGGGCCTGTCGCCCGTCGCGGGGCGGAACAGACCGCCGCCCAGATGGCCGGGAGAAGCGGCGGCAGCGTCCAGGATGCCCCGGGCCCACTTCTGGAAGGTCTCCTCGTGGCCGGGCTCTACGGTCCGTGCGGTAAGCAGGGTGACGTCCGTACCGTCCGTGCGGATGATCGACGGTTCACTCAGCTGCTTGTCGGTCACGGCGGTGCTCCTGCTCAGGTGGGCAGGTGGGCCCCACCGCCAAGTCAGCGGGGCCCACCTGGAGGGAGAGGCGGTTCGGGTCAGTCGCGGCGGGCCGGCGCCGCATGGACGAGGTGCTTGGTCTCCTGGAACTCCTCCAGACCGCGCATGCCGTTGAGTCGGCCCATGCCGGACTGTTTGAACCCGCCCTCCTCGAACTGGTCGTGGACCACGGCCCAGGTGTTGGTCCACACCGTGCCGGCCTTGATCTCACGGGCGACCCGCAGTGGCAGGTCCACGTCCCGCGTCCAGATCGACGCGGCCAGCCCGAACTCTGTGGCGTTCGCCCGGCCGATGGCCTCCGCCTCGGAGTCGAACACCTCGAACGTGGCAACCGGACCGAACACCTCCCGCTGCACGATCGGCGAGGAGACATCGTCGACCTCGACCAGCGACGGGTGGATGAACGCCCCCTTGCGCTCCCCCTGGAGCAGCACCTTCGCGTAAGCGGCGGCGTCGGCCACGACGCCTTCGACACGCTCCGCGTTGCGCTCGTCGATCATCGCTCCCATGTCACTGGACGGGTCGTCACCCGGGCCGACCTTGACCGCTTCCAGGGACGCGATCATCCGTCGGCGCAGTTCGTCCGCGATCCCGCTCTGCGCCAGGATGCGGCTGCCCGTCATGCAGAACTGGCCGGTGAAGGTGGTGATCGCCTTGGTGAGCACGGGCACGGTGACGTCAAGATCGGCGTCGTCGAAGACGATCATCGGGCTCTTGCCGCCGAGTTCCAGAGAGAGCGGCTTGAGGGTGGCCGACGCCTGCTCCATGATCTTCCGGCCGACCACCGTTGACCCGGTGTAGCTGACGACATCCACCTTCGGGGACGAGACCAACAGCGGGGCGCCCTCGTTGCCGGACTCGGTGAAGATGTTCAACACGCCCGCGGGCAGACTCGTCGTGGCCGCCACGAGCTCACTGAGCAGCCCGTTGACCAGACCCGTCTGAGCGGGCAGCTTCATCACGACGGTGCAGCCCGCGGCCAGCGCCGGGGCAAAGGACCGCACAGCCAGTACGACCGGGGAGTTCCACGGCGCGATGACCGCGGCCACACCGGCCGCCTCCCGCAGGGTCATCGAGTACAGGCCCGGCTTCACCTCGGCCGCGCCACCGTGATCGGACAGTGCCAGGGACCCGTAGTAACGCAGTTTCGGAATGGTCAGGTCGATCTCGAAGGCCGCCTCCCCGAGGATCTTGCCGTTCTCCCGCGCCAGCAGGGTGATGAACTCCTCCCGTCGCTCCTCCAGCAGGCCTGCCATCTCGAACAGTGCCTTCGCGCGCAGGTGCCGGTCGCGTGACCAGTCAGTGGTGTCGAAGGCCAGACGTGCGGCCGCGATGCCGGCCCGCGCCTCCTCCGCGCCACCGTCGGCGAAGGTACCCAGCGCCTCGCCGGTTGCGGGGTTGAGCGATTCGGTGCGCTGAGCGGAATCGGTCCATTGACCAGCAATGTAGTGACGGGCGTGCGGGAGGCCGGTGTTGTCGGTCATCGGGAGTACTTCCTTGTGCTCGTACGGATGCCGGGACGCCGGTCATCCGGTTCCAAGGAACCGAGAGCGAGGGACACATCCTTGTTCTCGGTCAGGGCAGCGACGGGGCAGTCACACAACCCCGTCGCGGAGGCGGGGATCATCCCTCGTACTTCCACTGGTCGGGGACGTCCGCGGTGCGGCTGTGCATCTCGGTGAGCAGGGTCCGCAGGCCGGCTCCGAAGAGCGCCGCGTCCCGGTTGAACTCCATGTGGATGCCGGGGAATTCGGCCCAGGGGACGCCGATCTTCTTGGCGATCTCGATCGACGGACGGGCGTAGTTCAGACCGCGATCCTCGGCGCCGGCCGCGAGGACGATGGGAAACTCCGCCTTCGACAGCGCGTCGTAGTCGGGCACGAAGCCGGTGAAGCCGGGCCACTCCGTGATGAAGAGGTGTTCCAGGTTGCCGAGGAAGCGCTTCTGCACTTCCTCGTCCCAGGCATAGGTGCCCTCGCCCCTGACGAACTGCGCGAACGCGGCGCCGGCGGCCTGCGGGCCTTCCTTGGCCACCAGCTCGCCCATCTTCTCGAAGAAGTCACGCTCGGGGTCGCCCTCGGGGAGGGCCTTCACGGCCGGCGGCTCGTGCGCGATCAGCCCGCGGACGACCTCCGGGTGCTGCGCGGCCAGCGTCAGGCCGATGATCGCGCCGCCGCTGTTGCCGAACACCAGGGCCTTGCCCCCGGCGAACTCGTCGATCAGCGCCTTGGCGTCCGACGCCTGCTGGGCAAGGGTCATCGTTGCGCCGCCCTGGCCGGTGCTGCGGGAGTTGCCGCGGCGGTCGTAGTTGATGACGGTGAAGGCGTTGGAGAGGTTCTCGGCAAGGCCCGCGATCAGCCCGCCATCTCCGCCCGCTCCGACAATGAGGAGCAACGCGGGGCCGCTGCCGCGGACTTCGTAGTACAGCTCGGCCCCGTCGACGGGGAGCATTCCACTGCGCATGAGTATGGATCCTTTTGTGTGGCCACTTACCAACATCGCTGCTGGAGAGGGAGGGTGAGGGGGTACGAGGTCAGGCTTCGCTGGTCCACTGCTCGGGGACACTAGAGATAGAGCTCTGCATGCTGGTCGCCAGCGCCCGCAGGGCTGCCCCGAAGATTGCCGGGCGCGGGATGAACTCCAGGTGGATGCCGGGGAATTCGGCCCAGGCCGTCCCGATACGCTCGGCGATGAGAAGCGAGGGGCGTGCGTAGTAGGTACCGCGGTCCGCGGAGCCCGCGCCCAGCACGATGGGGAACTCCGCCTTCGACAGCGCCTCGTAGTCGGGGACGAAGCCGCTCCACATGGGCCATTCCGTGCCGAAGAGCTGCTCCGCGCTGCCTGCGGCGCGCCTCGCCATGCTCTCGGGCCAGGCGTACGTGCCCTCGCCCCGTACCGACGCTCCGAACGCCGCGCCCGTGGCCGCGGGCCCCTTCGCCGAGTACAGCTCGCCCATCTTGTTGAACCACTCGCGCTCGGGGTCGCCCTCGGGGAGGGCGAGCACGGCGGGCGGCTCGTGGGCGATCAGTCCGCGTACGGCTTCCGGATGCTGGGCAGCCAGGGTGAGGCCGACGATGGCGCCGCCGCTGTTGCCGAACACCAGGACCTTGCCGCCGGCCAGTTCGTTGATCAGCGCCTTCGCGTCCGACGCCTGCTGCGCCAAGGTCGTCGCCACACCTCGGCCGGTGCTGCGAGCGTTTCCGCGCCGGTCATAGGTGATCACCGTGAAGGCGTCGGAGAGTACGGCGGCGAGGCCGTCGTACATCCCGCCGTCTCCGCCGGCGCCGACGATCATGAGCAACGCCGGACCGCTGCCGCGTACCTCGTAGTACAGCTTGGCTCCGTCAACGGGCAGCGTTCCGTTACGCATAGGTCTCTCGATCTTTCTGGGTCAGCATGGGGTCGAACGGGCAGGGCGGGATCAGTTCTCGCTCGTCCACTCCTCGGGGACGTCCGCGATGCGGCTCTGCATCTCGGTCGCGAGGGCCCGCAGAGCGGCCCCGAATCCCGCCGGGCGGTGCAGAAACTCCATGTGGATGCCGGGGAATTCGGCCCAGGGAGCTCCAATCCGCTTGGCGATCTCAAGGGACGGGCGCGCGTAATACGCGCCGCGGTCGGTGGAACCGGCGCCGAGCAGGATCGGGAACTTCGCGGCCTTGAGCGCGTCGAAGTCCGGCACGAACCCGCCGAAGTCCGCGAACTCCTTCGAGAACAGGAACTCGACGTTCCCGAAGAACCGCTGCTGCACGTCCTCGGGCCAGGGCTCGTCGCTCTCCCCGCGCATCGTCTGGACGAACTCTCCGGCCGCGACCTGCGCACCGGCTTCCTCGGCCCGGGCGATGACCTTCTCGAAGAAGTCGAACCACGGGTCGGTCTCGGGCAGCACCTTCACGGCCGGCGGTTCGTGGGCGATGAGCCCGCGGATGACCTCCGGGTGCTGTGCGGCCAGTGTCAGCGCGATGATCGCGCCGCCGCTGTTGCCGAAGACGAGGGACTTGCCCCCGGCCAGCTCGTCGATCAGGCCCTTCGCGTCCGACGCCTGCTGGGTGAGGGTCATCATCTCCTCGGTGCGGCCGGTGCTGCGGGAGTTGCCGCGCCGGTCGTAGGTGATCACCGTGAAGGCGTCGGAAAGGTCTTCGGCGAGGCCCTGGTAGAAGCCGCCGTCACCGCCGGCTCCCGGGATCAGCAGGAGCTCCGGTCCGCTGCCGCGGACTTCGTAGTACAGCTCGGCTCCGTCGACGGCGAGCATTCCACTGCGCATGGTTCTGGTCCTTTCATGGTGGTGCAAAAGCTGGGCGGGGAACGCGGGCTGTGGTGTGAAAGGCCGGCGCTCAGCTGTTCGTGGGGTGTTCGGCCGCCGCGGCGGCGGCCCGGTCAGATCTGGCGCGCGATGTGTTCCGCGGCGGCGATGACCGTGAGGTTGGTTGCCGCAGAGGGCACGTCGGGGAAGATCGAGGCGTCCACGACCCGCAGTCCCTCGACGCCGCGTACCGCGCCGAGGCGATCGGTCACCGCGGTCGGGTCGTCGTCGGCGCCCATCGGTGCCGTCGAGGTGGGGTGGTGGTAAGTGTCGAGGGTGGCGAGCATGGTCTGCTCGATGGCCGCGTCGCCGGTCGCGTCCGTTCCCGGGTTGAGCTCCTGAGTGATCAGGTCGGACAGCGGTGCGGTGGCGCCGAGGCGGCGGGCCAGCTTGACGCCCTCCAGCAGGCGTCGGCGGTCGTCGAGATCGGCCAGGAAGTTGAGGTCGATCCGCGGGGCGACCGAGGGGTCCCTGCTGACCAGGGTCAGCGTGCCCTGCGAGGCGGGGCGCACCAGGGCGACGGCCAGGACGAAACCGAGGCCGGTCGGACTGGCGGAGTGGTCGAAGAGGTGGGTGGCGGTGATGTGCAGGTCGAGTTCGTCGTCCTCGGCCTCGCTGCTGGCAGTCCAGACCTTGGCGCCGATGACGGGCACTCCTTCGCCGGTCTTGTCCGGGTCGGCGGCGTAGGCGTTGTAGTAGAAGGGGTGGTCCTGCAACCGCAGCCCGACCGGCAGGTCCGCGACGACCGGAATGCCGAGATCACCCAGGTCGACGGCAGGGCCGACACCCGACCGCAGCAGGATCGCCGCGCTGCCATACGTCCCGGCCGACAGGATCACGTCGCCCGCGGGGATCTCGGTGCCGTCGGCCAGCACCACGCCCACCGCCCTGTGGCCGTCGAACAGCACCCGGTCGACGAGGACCTCGGCCCGGATCTCCAGGTTGTCGCGTGACCGCACGTCATCGGTGAGGTAGGCCATGCCGGTGTTGACCCGCACCCCGTCACGCACGTTCATCGGGTAGGGGCCCACGCCCTCGGGGTCGGTGCCGTTGAAGTCGTCCACGGCCTTGATGCCGTGGGCCAGCGCCGCGTCGACGAAAGCGCGCTGCATGGTGCTGATGTCGTCCCGCACGAGCTGCGTGACCGGCAGCGGGCCGGTACGGCCGTGCAGGGCGTCGTCACCCACCGTGGTGGATTCCAGGGCCTTGAACGCAGGCAGGAGTTCGTCGTACGACCATCCCTTCAGGCCCCGCTGCGTCCAGCGCGCGAAGTCCGAGGGCAGCGCGCGCACGGCGACCGACCCGTTGACCGCCGAGCTGCCGCCGAGCACCTTGCCGCGGAAGGCCGCGATCCCGTGATCCACGTAGCCGGGCTCGGTCGTGTAGCCCCAGTCATGGCCGGTCCAGCCACCCAGCACGCTGCTGGAGGCCACCTCTGCCGGGTAGCCGTCCGGTTCGTAAGCCGGGCCTGCCTCCAGGAGAAGGACACGGCGCGAGGCGTTCTCGCTGAGGCGGGTGGCCAGCACGGCGCCCGCCGAGCCCCCACCGACGATGACGGTGTCGAAGCGGTTGTTGCTGGTCATGGCGAGAGGCCTCCGTGTGCGCGTGCTGTCGTCCTTCGGTCCGGCCGAGAGGTCGAACGACAATGACGCTACGAAGATCCGCGGCCTTTGAAATCGGTCACCGTATCGGTCAGCACGTGGTCTTCACATCACGGCCCGACGATGGCCCGCACAGCCCTCTCAGCGGGCGCCGAGGTCGCAGCTCAGCCGGCTAAGCGGAGCCCGTCCTCGAAATCGATGCGGCTGAGGTCGGCGCGCGAGACGATCCCGAGCTTGGGGAACACGTTGGACAGGTGATGCCCGACGGTCCGCGGACTGATCAGCAGCTGTGCGCCGATCTCCCGGTTGGTAAGCCCTTCCGCCGCCAGCCGGGCGACTCGCAGCTCCTGCGCGGTGAGGATCACGACGCTGTCCCGGGCCCCGGCCTCGCTGCCACGCAGTTGCTGCCCGGTGAGCTCCTGTTCGGCCTGGACCCGGGCGAGCAACGGAGCCGCGC
Source organism: Streptomyces sp. NPDC005483 (assembly GCF_040606035.1). NCBI lineage: Bacteria > Bacillati > Actinomycetota > Actinomycetes > Kitasatosporales > Streptomycetaceae > Streptomyces > Streptomyces sp. NPDC005483. Next base: position 125,729 of record NZ_JBEXEA010000010.1, on the reverse strand, counting down.
CGAGCCTCCGGAAGATCTCGGCGGCTTCGGCCAGCTGGACCCGGGCGTCGGTGCGACGGCGGGCCCGCCGCAGCCACTCGCCGTACAGCAGTCGGGTACGGGCGTAAGCGAATGGCCGCGACACGGCTCCCGGGGCCTCCAATGCGAGCCGGAACTTCTTCTCCGCCTCCGTTCCCGAGGCAAGCAGGGCGTCGGCGACGTGCATAGCAGACACTGCCCACGCCGCGTGGGTCCGCTCGGCGCACCGTCTTAGCAAACGAGCCTGTTCCTCGGCCGTCTCCGGCTGGCCTGCCTGGACCGCGGCCTCGGCGGTGTCCAGCGCGGCGAGCACCGCGAAGGTGGGGTGCGCGGAGTGGTGGCCCTTCTCGGTGAGGCGGATGAGGCGGTCCAGCGCCTCCTCGGCCCGGCCCGCGAACAGCGCCGACATTCCGAGGTTCCACTCAGCGGCCGCGCTGAGCGCACGCACTCCACGCGGCACCGACTGCTCGAAGGTCAAGGCTGCGTAGTCCGCGACGGCCTGTTCGTCACCCCGCGCGGCCGCCAGCCATCCGAGGCAGTTGCGGCTCTGTGACGCCAGGTGCTCGGCGCCGATCTCCTCGGCAAGCTGGAGCCCTTCGGTGGCGTTCGCCGTTGCCGCCGTCCAGAGTCCCTGGGCGATGTCGAGTGTCACGGTCTGGGCCAGCGCGAGGGTCAGGGCGGTGACCTGGTCCGTGTGTCGCAGCTTGTCGATCTTGCGTCGGAGTGCCTCGTCCAGGACACACTCGATGCCCCAGGCCACTGCGAGCGGGGCCGGCGGCATCAGGCGCCAGGAGCTGCCGCTGAGCCGGTTGAGTACCTCCGTGCCGGGGATCACCACGGGGCTGTGGGCATGGGCACCGTGGCCGTTGTCTCCGGACCACCATTCGCGCCACAGCGGCAGCAGATCGGCGTTGGGAAAGCCGCCCTGGGGCAGCCGCTGCTCGAGCTGGTGAAGCGCCTCATCCTGGAGGCCGGTCTGGCCGGCCGACCAGGCGGCCCGCACGGCCATGCTGCCGAGCTTGAACGCCTGCCCGGGGTCTGCCACCACATCCATATCCCGGATCAGACAACGGTAGGCGCTCTCCATGTCACCGTGCGCGAACTCAATCAGTCCGCGCAACCCGTCGCTGAGGCCCGCGACGGTGGACTCGCTGGACATCCCTTCCGCCCGCTCCAGCATCCCCCGCGCCACGTCGACCTGCCCGGCCTCCCAGGCCGCCCTCGCTCCATGAGCCAGGCGTCTGGCAGCGTCGTCCAGGGACGGGGACAGCTTCGCAGCGCGCCGTAGGGCACGGGCGGCTGTGGCGCAGCCGCCACGCCCCCAGGTGCTGTGCGCCGACTCCTCCAGCAGTCGGGCCACCTCCTCGTCGGGCCCTCCGGCGGCTTCGACGGCTGCGGCGAGGTGCCAGGAGCGCAGTTCGTCGGCTTTCTCACCGGTCACTACTGAGGCCAGCGCGCGATGAACGGCATGCCGGTCCGCGAGCGGCGCCTCCTCGTAGACCACGGCCCTGATCAGCGGGTGCCGGAAGCAGATCCGCTCGCCCGGGCGCATGGTGATCAGCCCGGACTGCAGGGCTTCGTCCCACGCGGCCCCATCGAGGCCGAGCACACTGCCGGCCTGGCGCACGGTGTTGCGATCGCCACGGTCCTCGGCGGCAGTGAGCAGAAGAGCGGTACGGGCGGATGCTGACAGCCCGTCCATCCGGATGCTCAGGGCACGGCGCAGGCGTGGCCCGACGGCGATCTGTTCGCCGGCCAGGGGGTGCGTGTAGATGTCGCCGGCCGCCACGGAGGCCGGCAGCTCCTGGAGCGCGAGCGGGTTGCCGGCCGCCGCACTGACGATGCGGCGGATCACGGCCTCGTCGATGTCGGGAGCGGCGGCCCCGACGAGGAGCCGGGCGTCCTCGTCGGCGAGTCCGCGGATCTCCATCGCCGTCAGCTTCTCCCAGGGCCCGTCGACCGGAGCGTCATGCCCGGTGAGGAGCATGACCACGGGGTCGTTGCACAGTCGGCGAGCGATGAAGGCCAGGCATTGCGCGGACGGCTCATCCAGCCACTGGGCGTCGTCGGCCATGATCAGCACCGGCCGTTTCTCCGCGAGCTCGCCCAGGAGCGTCAGGACAGCCACTCCGATGAGGAACCGGTCCGCCACATCGCCGCTCTTTCCGAGCGCCCCGTTCAACGCCTTCGCCTGAGGCTCCGGAAGCGTGCTGATCCGGTCGATCACCGGCCAGAGCAGCTCGTGCAGTGCGGCGAACGCCAGCCTTGACTCCAGACGGGTGCCGCGACACCTCAGCACGGTGAAGTCCGCCTCGGCAGCACTGGCCGCGTATCCCAGCAGTGCGGTCTTGCCGATGCCCGGGTCGCCCCACAGCACGAGGGCCGCCCCCCTTCCCTGACGCGCATCGTCAAGGATCTGGTCAAGGGCTGCCTGCTCCTGGCGCCGTCCGTACAGGTCCATTTGATTGAAATCTTAAGGGGGTGCAGACCCCCAAGCCACTCGCACTACCTCGAGTTCAACCACAATTGGCAACCCCATGACCGATACGGTGACCGATCCGCTGCCTGCCGCGTATCCGTAACGTCGGACGCGATCACCACACTCGCGCCCCACCGCAGGAGGACGACATGGCAACGGCGGTCATCGGAGTCGGAAGCATCGGCAAGACAGTGGCACAGCTCCTGGTGAGCGGCGGGGAACCGGTCGTCCTCGCCTCCCGGGACCAGTCGCAGGCCACGGCACTGGCGAAGGAGCTCGGCGGATCGGCGAGCGCAACATCCGTAGGTGACGCCATAGCCCAGGCCGACGCCGTGGTGTTCGCCGTCTGGTTCGACACGATGAAGGAACTGATCACCGAACACGCTGATCTGCTCGCGGGCAAGGTCGTCATCGACCCCTCGAACCCGATCAGCCTCGAGGGCGGAACCGTCTCGCGCACCCTGCCCGACGGCCAGTCCGCCGGTGAGGTGATCGCCTCGCTCCTGCCCTCAGGCGCCCACTTCGCCAAGGCGTTCGGAACGCTGACCGCCGGGCAACTCGCTGAAGGCGCCCACCGCGTCCCGCAGCCCGCCGTCCTCTTCTACGCCACCGACGACGACCAGGCCGCCGCCACCACCGAACGCCTCATCACCACGGCCGGCTTCGCGCCCGTCAAGGCCGGCGGCGTCACCGCGTCCCTGCGCATCGAGGTCTTCGGAGACCTCCACACCATGGGCGGCCTCGACGGAAAGCTCGTGACGGCGGAGGAAGCCAACGCGGCCATCTCCGCGTAGCGGTGGCTGACGGCGCGCGAACGGCACGCGGTCACAGACGTAATAGTTACCGGCTCCGCTGTCGGTGGCAGTAACACACCGTCGACATGGTGGGTGCACTTCGATTGATGACGGTCAAAATGCGACACCATCACCCGCAGGGGATTCCGGAGGTCCCCTTCAAGCCTTCAGCAAGTGCTCCAGCCGGGCTGGATGTGCTGTCACTGGCGGAGTTTCGCGCCTGCGCCGGAATCGGGGACGGCAGTCACCCACGGAGGCCCGCATTCCATCACCTGCTCGCCGTCACCTCCGGAAGTCTGCGGCACACCGTTGACTTCACCGACTACACCCTTGGCCCCGGCACCTGGCTGTGGTCACGTCCCGGACAGGTGCAGCGTTGGGGGGACCTCACCCAGTCGGAAGGCACGCTGATCCTCTTTCGGCAGGACATATTCGACACTCCCACGGCCGCGGCCGCCCGCCTGGACGACTTTCAGGACCCTGTGGTCCGCGCCCCGGCCGCGCAGGACAGCCACGCCCTGCAGATGGCGCTCCAACACTTGGCCACGGAATTCCGGAACCCGGGGCAGTTGCCGCTGCACGTGCACACTGCCGTACTCCGCCAACTCCTCGCCGTTCTTGTCCTCCGCCTGGCTCACCTGAAGGGAGCCCCGGGCACCTCGTTACACCAACTCGACGGCGATCCCGACACGACGTACCTCCGATTCAGAGACGCCGTAGAGCAGCACTTCCGCCGCACTCGCCGCGTAGCCGACTACGCCCGCCTCCTGGGCTACTCGCCCCGCACTCTCTCCCGCGCAACCCTCGACGCCACCGGCATCGGGGCCAAGCAGTTCATCGATCGCAGGGTAATCGTCGAGGCCCAGCGAATGCTCATGCACAGCGACCAAACCGCCGTCCAGATCGCCGCCCAGCTTTGCTTCCCCAGCCCTACGCACTTCAGCAAGTACTTCCATCAACGCACGGGTCAGACACCCATCGCCTTCCGCGCCACCGCTCATGGTGGTGCCAGGGATTCCCTCCTGGCACAGACCGGTTCTGGCAACGGTTAAAGGGAGATTCCTGCCGCGGCCGAGCCACGCGTGGGCCCGGTCTCCACGCCCGCTACGCCGGGTAGAACTGCAGCACCGTCATGGTCATCTCTTCGGGCCCGTCAAGGCATGTGACCGCCTGCATTCGGAGACTGGAGTGCTCCGCAGGACCACGCCTGATGTTCCGGTGGCGTCGTACGGCATGAAGACCGCGAGCCCTGACGACCGTCAGCACGGTCTCTCGTCGGCTCAGCTGCCCGCAGACCCGCTGCTCCTGGTGTAGATGCGAGCCTGGCGATCCGGCAGGTCGAGCATGTCAGTTTCTGGCCATCATCCCTCCGTTATGCGTCTCCCCTCCCGGCATGGCGGGCCGGACGATTGGCCGTGATACCAACCGATCCGGCAGCAGACCCGCCGTGACACGGACCGTCATGCTGCCGGTCAGAGAAGGAAATTCCTCCATGAACCGCACACTCCGTCTTGCTCTCCCTGCCGTCGCCGCCGTGATCGCGGCCGGCGCCGTGGTTGCTCCGTCCGCCCTTGCCACGCCCGAACACCAGCACCCTCAGGCCTCGGGACACCTTTCCCACCAGGAACAGCACAACCGCATGGCAGCCATCGCCGTACTCGACATCGCCTTCAACAAGCACGAACCGCAGAAGGCGGCCGAGAAGTTCATCAGCCCGGACACCTACACCCAGCACAACCCCTACGTCGGCAACGGCCGCCCCGCGTTCATCGCCGCCGCCACCGGCTTCGTCAAGCAGAACCCCGACCTGAGCCTCGACATCAAGCGCACGGTCACCGAAGGCGATCTGGTCGTCGTCCAGGGCCTGCAGAAGCTCAACGCGAGTGACCGCGGCACCGTCGAGATCGACACCTTCCGATTCAACAGGAAGGGCCAGATCGTCGAGCACTGGGATGCCACGACGGCCGTTGCCGCGACCAGCGCCAACGGCAACCCTCAGGTCTGACATGCCGTATGCGGCCGTGCCATGGCAGAGCAGCCGCTCCCCGTCCACACGTGGACTGCCGCAGCACGCCCACCCGTTCCGCTGACTGAGGCAGACGGCTTCCGGGCCTTCGGAGTGTACCCAAAGGGGCGCCCCGAAAGCCGATTCCACGACACGGCTCGGGGGCGTCCCCTTCCAAAAGGGCGCCCCGGGCCGGTCACCTGCTGCGGCGACACGTCCTACTCACAACCATGAGCGAAAGGGCTGATCGTCTTTGAGTTCGCTCGACGACCCCCTCTGTCCGCCGGTCCGTTCAGTACTGATGGACCACCAGGCACTCACCCCCTTTCTGGCCTCCGCCCTGGCGGAATACAGCTTCATCACCCCGGAGCAGCCGCTGCCCTGCTTCGCTGTTCTCCTCGGCCGGTTGGAGGACGACACCGCCTATGTCGAACGCAGTGCCTTCGGCCGCAACTCACGGGCTACCGATCCGTCCGCCCAGCTGGAGTTTTCGGAGGCGATAGTGCCCCGCTTCGGCAGGGCCTACGAGAACGAGCACCGTGGCTGGTGGATCGACTCCCATGACGTTCTGCGGATCACCCGCGCCGCGGAGGAGGACGGACTCGACGTCCTGGGGTCCATTCACATGCACCCCGACTGGCACCGCATCGGGCCTCCGGAGGAGCGCGGCGCTCGGCTGAGCGAGCGTCCGACACCCATGGACACCCATGTCTTCGCGGGCACCGCCTGGCCGGTGAATGTCATTTGCTACCTCGAACAGCAGGGTGAAGCCATGTACCACGCCCTTGCGGCATGGGGCCCGCCACAGGCCGATGCGCCCGAAGTCGGCTGCACCGAGCTGGAGCTGCGCATACGGGCCGACGCCGGCGCAGCCGCGTCCGCGAAGAGGTGAACTGATGCACGACGACCAGCAGCAGATCCGCACCATCTGGGCGCGAATGGCGGAAGGCTGGGCGGCCGGTGACGCCACTGCATTCGCCGCCGACTTCGCGACGGACTGCGACTTCACCACCGTCCGCAGAGACCGCCACCACGGGCGCACGGAGGTCGCCGCCGGACACGATCGGCTGTTCCACAGCGTCTACCGGGGCACCACACTCAGGGCCGAGATTCACCGCATCCGTACGCTGCGCCCCGGGCTGTCCACCGTGGACGTCGACTCCTCAGTGGTCGCGCCCGACGGGACCGTGATCGCCTCGACCCACGCCCTGGCAGTCGTGGAACAGAGCAACGGGCAATGGCAGATCATCGCCTTCCACAACATGGTCCCGGTCCGGCCTACCTGAACGCACGTCCACACCATCTCGCACTTCGGTGCTGCGCCCAGGAGTTGATTTCCATGAGCACACCCAAACTACGCCACCTGGCCATGGTCGCCCGCGACCCGGAGAAACTCGCTGCCTTCTACGCCGAGAACTTCGGAATGGAGCTCTTCCACCGTGATCCGGACGGCAGTTGCTTCCTGTCGGACGGCTATCTCAGTCTCGCCCTGATCAAGCATCAGCTCGACGGTGAAGCCCCACTGGGCATGAACCACTTCGGCTTCCAGGTTGAGGATGTGGACGCTGTGTCCGAGCGGTTGGTGGCGTCCGGAGTGGAACGTCCGGCACAGCGGCCGACGACCCGCCCGTTCGCGGAGTTCCGAGCGATGGATCCCGAAGGCAATTGGTTCGATCTGTCCGCACACGGCTACGGCGGCCCGAAGTCCACTGCAGCCGGGGGCGTCGGCGAGAGCTGAACTCCCCTAGCTCAGACGGCGTCCGCCCCGCTGACGCGCCCTGCTCAACACGGCGCGCCGGGATCGATGCCGAAGCTCCATAAAACGGGATGCGACGGCCAATCCGTCGGTTCGCCCTGACGGCGAAGCCTCCGTCCCGAGCCAAGAGATCGAATGCAAAAGACTGTGGAAAAGGAAACAAGGATGCGCGTACTGGTCATAGGGGCTGGAGCGACCGGCGGGCTGTTCGGTGCACGGCTGATACAGGCGGGCTGGGACGTGACGCTCCTCGTACGGCCGAACAGGGCGAAGGCACTGCGTGAACGCGGGCTGCGCATCACCGGCTGCGGCGAGGACACCGTACTCGCGCCGAAGCTCCTGGTCACGGGCGAGGTCACGGAGCGGTTCGACATCGTGCTGGTGACGGTCAAGGCTACCGGGCTGGACCAGGCGATCGAGGACTTCGCTCCGGCGGTCGGTCCGACCACGCTGGTTCTGCCATTCCTCAACGGCATACGGCATCTGGACACTTTGGACAAGCGCTTCGGCGCGGACCGGGTGCTCGGCGGCGTGGCCCGCGTCCTGACCACGATCGACACCAACGGTGACATCCTGCGTGTGGGGGACATGGAAGGTATGGCGTACGGTGCCCGCGCCGGCACGGCGCCAGTCGCGCTGGACGAGCTGGACGAGACGCTCAGCACCGCGTTCCCGGAGGCGTTGTCCAAGGACATCGACGGCGCCATGTGGGCCAAGTGGATGTTCATCGCCAGTCTGGGTGCCATGACCTGCCTGATGCGCGCAACCGTCGGCGAGATCGTCGCCGTACCGGGCGGCGAGCAACTGGCAACCGCGCTGATCGACGAGTGCGCGTCGATCGCCGCGGCAGCCGGACATCCGCTGTCCGAGCAGGGCCTCGCGAACGCCCGCGCGATGGCCACACAGCAAGGCTCGCCGGGGGTGACGTCGATGCAGCGCGACCTGCTCGCCGGCCACCCGACCGAGGTCGAGCATCTCCTCGGCGATCTGACGGCCCGCGCCCGGCAGTCCGAAATCGCGGTGCCGCTACTGGACTTGGCGACGATGCACTTGCGGGTGCACGAGAACCGGGTGGCTTCTCTCTGACGCCGGGGAGGTTCCCCCACGTCCCGCGAGCCAGCGAAGTCGGTGGCGGCACTCAGGTCCGCAGACACTGCAGTCAGGGCGGTCTCGTCCCACACCGCCGCATGCACCTGCACCAGCAGGCACACGGTCATCGCGGTGCAGTGAGCGGGGTGGGCGGAGTTGCAACTGGCGCACGCAGCGCAGCTGGCGAAGCTGAACACGACGCGGTCGCCGGACGTGGCGCCGGTGACCGCGGAGCCGACCTTCTCCACGATGCCTGCGCCCTCGTGGTCGAGTACCGCCGGAAGGGGCGTGGGGTACCACTGGTCGCGCACGATCGCGTCGGGGCTCGTCAATCTCGACGCGCGTGATTCCCATGCGATGGCCTCGATGACGGGCACGTGGGCACCGTGTTCGCGAAAGCTGGTACTGGTGCGAATCTCGGTCACCAGCGCGGCATGCCGGGAAGGGGTCCGAAGAATGTCAGCGCCGACCATGCCGACTCGAGCGCCTCTGCCACTGGGACATTGCGCCGAAGGCCAGAACGTTGGCTCGGCGGGTTGCGCCGGTCCAGCGTGCGCAGTGCGGTGGTGACCACCTGGCTCGGGGTCTGCAGCCGGACACCGCGGGCCATGTCGTCGGAGCCGGCCGTGTCGAAGAACTCGGTGCGGGTGGGGCCCGGGAGAGGGCGAGCACGCGCAGGCCGGTCCCGCGCGATTCCTGCCACAGCGCCTCGGTGAAGTTCAGCACGAAGGCCTTGGTCGCCCCGTAGACGGCGGCGTTCGGCCACGGCTGATACCTGATCGGCACCGAGCCTGAGGGCGCGGTCGACGTGATCCGCCCCGCCACGCAAGGAGCGTATGGCTTTTAATTATGTCACTCAAGTGCATGTGGCCTTCGCCATGCCCTGAAGCTCTTCCGCGCTGGAGCAACTTCCGACGGGATCTTGAAGTGAGTAAATAGCTCACAGTCGTTTCAGAGATGACATCTCACATGTCACAGTCAGCAGGCAACACGGCCGCCGACGCCACCCAGGTGGACTGGACAACACGCCGGGCAGCAGCTCCTCGACGCCCTCGGACCCGACGGCTTACAACCCGGCGGGCCGCACACGCTGACGCGCCCGGTGGGCTCGCAGATTCTCCACATTGCCGCAGGTCTTTGTGGAGTGCCACACGCCGCTGTTGTTGCGGGAGCGGTCGAAGAAGGCCGTCGCGCAACGCGCGTTGCGGCAGATCTTGAGCCGACGCCAGGCGTCCGCCTGCTGGGCCTGGAACATCTCAAGGAGTACCAGCGCGGCCACGTACCGCCAGCCTTGTCCGCGCGCCTCCAGGACGACCCGCCCGTTGCGTTCCACCCGCAAGGCCGCCGCCGCGACATGAACGGCGGGCACCACGTCAGCGTCGTCGCCGCCTGGGCCGTCGCCGTCCGGTGCGGCGAGAAGCCGTCTCAACTCGGCACGCAGGCCGCGCAGTTCCTCGAGATCGTTCTCGGTGAGTCGCACCTGCGAGACGGCCTGCCCCGCCTCGTGGGCCCAGCAGTCCAGAGCCTGGTCGACCCACGCCTGCGCTTCGGCGAGGTCGTCCAGGAGATCGGCCGCCCGGGGGCGGCCGGCGGAGATCGTGTTGAGCAGGTCGTGCACCAGCGCCAGCCCGAGTGGAGCGGGGTCGACCTCGTACCGCGTGGATGCGGACCACGGCATGGCCCTGCCCCCTTCACTCGTCGCATCGTGCCGACATGACCGTGGCCATGTGGCCACTGCCTCAGGGTACGGCACGCACGCCTCCTTGAACTGAAATGAGCTATAGGCTTACAGTTCTTTCAGTCGGACCGGCAACGCAGCCGCACGAAGGGTGTCGCTCATGAGCTCGTCAGCCCCCATAGCCCCCGAGACACTCCGTGCGCTCCGGAACGGGAGAACGGTGGCGACACCGTCGCAGGGGTGCCGATGACCCACTTGTCACCGATGACCTTCCGGCGCCGGCGTACGACCACGCCTCCCCCACTCCCGCACTGCTTGTGACCTCGTATCGCTGACGGCCCGGACCTGACCCCCACGCACACCAACCGGTACTGGTGACCGTCGCTGACGACGACCACCTGACCCTCGCGCCGTACAGCGCGCAGTCTCCAGCCGCCGCGCAATCTGCCCAGGGCCGGTCTTACGACCGCCTCACCCGGTGGGCCGCGAGCCCGGCCGCATTGTCCCAAGTCAAGGAAATGCCATGCCCGTTCTCACCCATTCCATCGATGGCGACATCGCCACGATCGTCCTCGACAACCCCCCGCAGAACCGATTCGCGCCCGAGTTCGCCGAGGAGCTCAGCGAAGCCGTCGACGCCATCACGCGCAGTTCGGCCCGCGCCGTCGTACTGCGGGCCGAGGGACCCGACTTCAGTTACGGTGGCGACTTCCGGCCCTGGGTCGGCGCCGACCGCACCAGCCTGCGAGCCGACTTCGACCAGGTCATGGCCGTGATCAACCGATTCGAGCAGCTCCCCGTCCCGGTCGTGGCCGCGGTCCAGGGGCTGTGCTTCGGCGGCGGGTTCGAACTAGCCCTGCGCGCCGACATCATCTTCGCCGGCGAGAGCGCCCGCTTCGGCCATCCCGAGCAGTCACTCGGCATCGTCACCCTCCTCGGCGGAATCTACCGCGTGGCCGAACGGGCCGGCCGGGCCCGCGCCTTCGAATGGGCACTGACCTCCGAGCAAGTACCCGCGTCGGTCATGGCCGAGGCCGGGGTCATCAACCACGTCGTTCCCGACGACCAACTGCGCACCGAGGCCGAGGCCTTCGCCCAAAAGATCGCCGCAGGCCCCACTCGGGCACACGTCGTACACAAGGCGTTGCTGCGCGCCTGGGCCACCGGCGGCATCCCGTCCGCCGACCAGCAGCTGTTCGACCTCGCCGTCCCGCTCTACGAGACCGAGGACGTCAAGGACGGCCTGGCCTCGGCCGCCAAGGCCCTCGAAGAGGGCCGCCCCCGGCCCGTCCTCCCCTTCAAGGGCCGCTGATCGCCGCCCCTCTCCCCCACTCGCCGCTAGCCAGAGGACATCAATATGATCATCGATTCCGCGGACCTGGACGCGAAGTCCGCCTACAAGCTGCTCATCGGCAGTGTCATTCCCCGCCCCATCGCCTGGGTGAGCACCTTGTCCACCGAAGGTGTGGGCAACCTGGCCCCCATCTCCTTCTTCACGGTCGTCGGACGCAAGCCGCCTCGGATCTCGCTGTCGATTCAGCCGCGCTCGGACGGGGCCACGCTCAAGGACAGTTTCGTCAACATCCGTGACACCGGCGAGTTCGTCGCCAACATGGCCACCCTGCCGCAGATCAACGGGCTCAACCGCAGCGCCTTCGAGTTCGAGCCCGATGTCGACGAGTTCGACGCGGTCGGGCTGGAGAAGGTGGCGTCGGAAGCCGTTCGTCCGCCGCGCATCAAGGGGGCGCCCATCGCGTTCGAGTGCACCGTCGAGCACATCTTCTCGTCTCCCGACGGACTCAACAACGTCGTGTGGGGCAACGTGGTGCGCTTCTACGTCCGAGACGACCTCTATGTGGGCGGCCGGATCGACTTCGGTGCCATCGCTCCGGTGGGACGACTCGCCGCCGAGTACACCCTGGTGAACAACGCGTTCGAGGCCCCGCTCGACGCCGAGGTGCTCAAGGAGCACTCCGGACGCCGGATGGAGCGCCTGGACCAGAAGGACACGCACTACTCGCCGATCGACACACCGCATTGGTCGCCGTCCGGCTCCACCACCACCCTCGACTGACAGGGAGGGGGGTGGGACAGTGACCCTGCCTGCGGGGACCGGCGCGCCGATCGGCCGCCGTATCGTCCGGCTTCGCCGGCCCTCGCCCGCGCTCCGCGTCGGCGTGATGAACGTGATGAAGGCGGGTCGCCGTTTCACGCAGGACTCGTTGTCCTGGAACTCCTGGGACATCAGGCGCTCCTTCTGGGCACCCACGCTCGGCCTGTACGGCATCTAGCGCATCCAGCTGCTGGGCAACGTCGTGGCGCTGGCCGGCGTGGGCGGCTGCTCGCTCGCCTACGCCAGCACCCTCCAGGGAGGGGACGATGCGGCGCAGCGTGCTGATGTGCCGGGCCTGCGGGCCAGTGTTGCATCGTGGGTTCTACCCCGAACGGTTGCTGCCACCACGATCGCCTTGGTGACGGCCGCGGGGGCATCGCCCGTTCCGTGACCGCCGTCGCGAGAACCTGATCGGTGATGCGACGCTGCTTCTCGTAGGCATCCAGGGGTGTGCCGGGCTGCGTGCTGCTCGTCGCGAACCCGGTGCCGGTCCGGCCGGGTTCGACGATCAGGGCCCGCACGCCGCGTTCGCGGACCTCGCGGTCGACAGACTCGAAGAGTCCCGCGACCGCTTGCTTGGAGGCGGCAGAGGCGCCCAGGGTGTCCGGGGACACGGGCTCATCATCATCTCGCGTCCGCCTTCGGACTCACCGCTCCGGCGTACATGGCCCACCTGCCGGATGGCGGTGGTGGTGGTGACCAGACCTGCCGCTGACCACGTTGAGGTCGATGAACGCCAGGCTGTCGAGCGGGGTGACGCGTGCCAGCCCTTCGGGACATGGCGAACGCCTACGCGCGGCTGATCGGCTGGTTTCGACGCGACCCGAGAGGCTCGACAGGCAGATGAATGGGTCCGCGCGGTCTGGATGAGGGTCTGGGAAAGCGTGCAGCTGCCCCGGATGCCGAACCGGACCGCACGAGTCTTCGCCAAGTAGCCGGAAGGCACGGAAGGCACGAAGCCTTCTGGACAGACGAGGCGTCAGCGCACGCCCGCCGCATCCAACAGGGTGACCACCGTGGGGGCGATGAGTCCCGTCATCGCGTCGGCTCCGATCCCCGCGCGGGCGCTGGCGCCGTCGAAGACCAGGCTGAGCTGTCGGGCCAGCAGGTCGGGGTCGCTCGCGCCGCCCTGTTCGGCCTCGGTGCGGAAGAAGTTTGTCAGTTTCGCCTTGATCCGGTGAGCCACCTGACTCGCGGAGTGGCTCTGGTCCTTCAGCTCGATCTGCACAGCCAGGTACGGGCAGCCTCGGAACTCGGGCGCGCCCGCCTGCGACTCCAGTTGCTCGAAGACGTGGAGGATCCGCTCGCGGGAGGAGCGGCCGTCGGCCGCCGGGGGCAGGAGGGCGGCCACGAAGGCGGCACTGCGCTCCTTCAGGCTTGCTGCCAGCAGTTCGTCCTTGCTCTCGAACAGCTGGTACATGGAGCGCTTCGACACTCCCGCCGCCTTGCACAGTGCGTCGACGCCGATGTTGACACCGTCTCGATAGGTGAGCGTGGCCGCCGCTTCCAGCAGGCGCTCTCTGGAACTTGGCTTCACTTCGGTGGTCATACCGTGAGGGTAACTCGAATCGGACGAAATAGAAACCGATCGGTTTCCTTGGGTGCCGGGAGCCGTCGGCACCGTCCGGGGCACCTGGAGTCCGCGCAGCGGCTCGGCGGCTGTCTCGGGGGGAGAAGGAAAGGCTGTCGCCGAGCCCTGATGGTGCGCCGCCCCTCGTCCCCACAACGGACGTTACGCACGGGGCCGCTCCGCACAACGGCCCCGCCCTGGGTGATGCGGGAGGCGTTCCGCTACACCGCGCTGGCGTTCTTCTCGGGCTCCGCCTCGACCGGGATGCGGTGCAGCCCCTTGCGGTCGTACCACCCCAGCACGCCGAAGCCGAACAGCAGGGCCGCCACGAGGCCGGCGGCCATCATGACCCAGCCCCGGGTCAGACCCGCGTCGCCCTGGGCGTCGTAGTAGAGGATCGAGCGGATGCCGCCGGTGATCTGCCGCAACGGCTCGAACTCCGCGAGGAACCGGTAGAAGCCGGGCAGTGCCTGGATCGGCGTGGTGGCGTTGGCCGTCGGCACCGCCATCCCGATGAAGACCAGCGTGGCCACCAGCATGCCGGGGGTGCCGAACACGGCGAGGAGCGTGAGCGCGCCGATCCCGGAGACCGCGACGGCGCACACCGAGAACAGCCACAGCAGCGGCAGGTGGGAGGCGTCCATGCCCATGATGCCGACCGCGCCCACCATGACCAGCGTGCCCATCACCAGGGACAGAGTCGCCAAGAGGGTGCTGCTGACGGCCAGGGTCTGCACCCGGGTCGCCCGGATCAGCGGGCGGTGCATGCGCAGCGGGCCCATGTCGTTATGGGTGTAGCCGAGAGCGTGGTCGACCTGGCCGCTGATGACGTTGGCGGAGAGCATGCCGCACACCACGAGGGCGAGCGCGTAGTAGAACGCCGACAGGCCCAGGCCGCTGTGCGCGTCGAGCGGATGGCCGTCCTTCACCGTGACGGCGGCCGGGTCGGCGAGCAGAACACGGGCCGCGGCGGGCAGCTTGGCCTGCGCGGGCCCGATCTGGGCGGTCAGCTCCTTGCCCACGTTCAGCGAGGCGCTCTCGGCCGCCTGGGTAGTCGCCGTCCGGGCCAGGCCGGAGCCCAGGCTGCCGGCGGACTGGTTGGTCAGCACCGTCAGCGCCGGGCGGACCGGCGTCCCGGTGGCCGCGGTGCCGGTCAGGGCGGTGACCGACGAGGTGAAGTCGGCGGGGACGACAAGCGCGCCGTACAGCTTGCCCTTGCCGAGTTCCTCCTTCACCTCCTTCTCGTCCATCACCTTCCAGTCGATCTTGTCGCCGCTCGCGGTGGATTTCTTGATCGACCCGGTGATCTGGGCCCCCAGGTTGACCTGCTTGCCGCCGACGGCAGCTCCCTTGTCGGCGTTGACCAGGCCGACGGGCAGCTTCTTCATGTGGCCGGCCGGATCGATGTTGGCGCCGACGTACAGCACGGCGAACAGCAGCGCGAGAACACCTGTGATCACACCGCTGGCGATCCACAGGGGTTTCGCGCGCAGCACGCGGAAGGGATGGATTCCATTCATGACTTACTCCGGCCTGGACAACACAACTGGATCGGGAAGTGACCGGACGGCGCCATCGCAGACCGGGGACTTTCTGCCTCAAGACCCTTCAGCACGGTTCGCGGCGACCGGTTGAGGATGAGCCCTGTCGGCGCCCCGACCACCGTCGACGAAGCTACGACGGCAACCGTGGATCACGGTCCCGGCCGCCCCCCAAACGGAAACCGGCCGGTTTCACGCCATCGTAAACCGACCAGTTTCCAAATCCAAGTCGAGAGGCTGACGGCACCCGTCGTGTTGCGTGAGGAAGCGAGGAAGCAACGTCACTGCCCGCCTGGCAAGTGCAGAGCTGGCCGGACCCGCTGGTAGTCCTCACCGGTGGGCACAGCCCCGAGCAGGACCGGCAGATTCGCCGGATCTTCGCGCACCGGCTCCACCTGGTGAGCGAGCTGCACGGCGCGGGTGGGCGGCCGGCTGTGGGCACCGACACCGGCACGGGATACCTCGTCCCGCGCTTTGCCCTGCACGGCGAACTGGTGCTGCTCGTGGCAGCCGGCCTCACCTCGCGCGAGGCCCTGCGCGCGGCCACACAGGACGCGGCGGCCCGCGCCCTCGGCCCGCCTGCCCTGCCTGCCTGCCTGCCTGCCTGCCTGCCTGCCGTAGGCACCGTGGCCCGTGAGCAGGTTGCAGATCTGTTGTCCTCGACGCCGACCCTCTGCGAGACATCCGCAACACCCGCCGTATCCACGGCGTGGTCGTAGACGGCCGTTGGACAGGTGGATCCCGCTGCAGGAACGCCACCGGCTGCTCGCAGCGTGGAACACGCCGCCGCGCACACCCCACCGCCCCAGGAAGGGGTGGCCATCACAGGCTGGAGCTGCGGCGGGCACCCCTGAGGGCCCTGCGTCGACGCCGCCGAGGCCGCACCGTTCGGCCACCGATCGACGGCGCCGCAGACGGCCGTACCGTCGACAATCGGCCCACGGCGCCAGCGATCTGCGGGAAGGACGGGCGAACTCCCGGTGGGCGCCCGCTTCTTCGGCAGGGGGGTGGACGAGCGGTCATGGTGCGAGTCAGAACTTCGGCAGCGGGCTGTCCGCCTCGCGTCGGCCACCCTTATTCAAGGTTTATCTTTCCCGTCCGCGTGCATTCGGGTGGGGAAGGTATTCCTGAACGAGGAGGAGACGTGGGCATCATCGCCTGGATTCTGATCGGCCTGCTGGCCGGCGCCATCGCCAAGCTTCTGCTGCCCGGCAAGGACCCGGGCGGAATCATCATCACCATGCTGATCGGCATCGTCGGCGGTCTTCTTGGGGGCTGGCTCGGCAAGGTGATCTTCGGTGTCGACTCGATCGACGGTTTCTTCGACCTGTCCACCTGGGTGGCCGCCATCATCGGCTCCCTCATCCTGCTCGTGCTGTACCGAGTGGTCACGGGCAACCGGCGGTCCCACCGCCACGCCTGATGTGCGGCCTCGGCCGGCCTCGCCGTTCAACGCCAAGGCCGGCTGAGGCGCGTACCTCCGTGACACGCAGCCCGAACGCCGCGTGACACGGATGCGGTCCTCCGGTGCGGGTCGCGGACAGTGTCCGCGGCCCGCATCAGTTTTTTGCCGATCCCCGAGAACTCTTCCGAAGGCATCTTTGGCGTGATGTCGGTCGACGACCCATCGGTGTCGATGTCGATCGGCCTATTGCGCGGCGCGGTCACCGGCCTCCGTCGAGGAGGGGAAGACAGGGGCGTAGGTCAGACCGAGGTGCACGGTCAGCCGCCTTCACGCGAGGGGCCTGTTCGGGGCAGTGCCGCCGATCCGTTCCGAGTCGATGTGGGCAGTGGCGCTCTCGGGAAGCCTGGTCGCGGCCGGTACGGGGTACGGGTGCGCGGTGCTGGGCGGCGCAGCGGCTCCTGCGCGTGGGCCTGGAGCGACGGCGCATTCCGCAGGGAGCCGAGGCGCGGCAATGGATGAACGGATCGACCACGAGACGACTTCTCCCGCAGAAAGCCAGAGGACCAGAGGGCGCGGGCGCAGTCCGCGGCCCGACGCAGGTTCTCGTCGACCGCGTGCGGTATGCCGAGGCCCTCGGAGCAAGATGTGCCGTACGGCCGGCCCGTCAGGCGTCGACGACGGGACAACCACGCCACATCAGCGACGCCAGGCCAAGCGTGCTCCAGGGCGCACATCGGCGGTCGGCCACCGGAACTGAACAGTCCCCCGACGGCTTGGCTGTTACGGTCTGAATGCCGGTCCGTCCCGCCAGTGGGCGACCGGATACAGTGCGCCAGACGGCAGCCTGGTCAGAGAGGACAAGCGTGAGCGCCACCAGCAACACCCAGTCCGCGGAGGGTGAAGCGCGAGCGCCGCGGCCGAGCCGACTGCACCGCCTGATGCGCTACCTCCCCCTGATCGCCCCGGTTCTGCTGTGGGCCGTGCCGTGCGGCGTGTTGCTGTACAGCGGCCAGCACTGGCCGCTGCCCGTCACGCTGGTCGGCACCACCCTGTTCGTCCTCGGCCTCGTCGGTATGCCGCTCGCGATGGCGCGCGGCCACGGCCGGCGCCAGCAGGACTGGGCAGCGATCATCGGTGACACCCTGCTGGGCACCAGCTGGGTCCTGTTCACCTGGTCCGTTCTCCTCGGCGTCTTCTTGCGGCTCGCCCTGACCCTGGCCGGCGTCGGCGAGAGCCAGGACCGCGCCCGCATCGTCACCTGGGCCGTCCTCGGTGTCACCGCCGTCCTGCTCGCCTGGGGGTACGCCGAGGCCCGCCGCGTGCCACGCGTGCGCCGACTCGACGTGCAACTCCCGCGGCTGGGTGCCGGGTTGGACGGCCTCCGGGTCGTCCTCATCACCGACACCCACTACGGTCCCCTCGATCGCGCCCGCTGGTCAGCGCGGGTGTGCGAGACGGTGAACTCCCTGGAAGCGGACGTGGTCTGCCACACCGGCGACATCGCGGACGGCACGGCCGAACGCCGCCGCGCCCAGGCCGCTCCCCTCGGTACCGTGCGGGCAACTCGCGCCCGTGTCTACGTCACCGGCAACCACGAGTACTACAGCGAAGCCCAAGGCTGGGTCGATCTGATGGACGAGCTGGGCTGGGAGCCACTGCGCAACCGCCATGTGCTGGTCGAACGCGGAGGCCACACCCTCGTCGTCGCCGGCGTGGACGACGTCACCGCCGAGTCCTCCGGTCTGGCGGGCCACCGCGCCCACCTTGCGGGCGCCTTGAACGGCGCTGACCCCGACCTGCCCGTCCTGCTCCTGGCACACCAGCCCAAGTTCATCGACCGGGCAGCAGCAGCCGGCATCGACCTCCAGCTGTCCGGACACACCCACGGCGGCCAGATCTGGCCCTTCCACCACCTCGTCCGCATCGATCAGCCCGCGCTAGCAGGTCTCAGCCACCACGGCTCCCGCACCCTCCTCTACACCAGCCGCGGCACCGGATTCTGGGGCCCGCCGTTCCGCGTCTTCGCCCCCAGCGAGATCACCCTGCTCGTGCTCCGCTCCCCGCACTCGCCCGCCTCGGCGTAGCACAGGATCCTGCTCCTCAGGTTCACGGTTGTTGTGCCCAAAGCGCCCCAAGGGCCTCCAGCTCTCAGGGGATTCGGAGTGCTGTCCCGGAGTGTTGTCGGCCCGCCACCGATGCCCACGAGTTGCGGCTTCGGTGACGGGCCGACGGCGGCGCCTTCGCGTCGGTTACGGGAACTGCGTGACCTTGGAGGGCACCGTGTCGGTGCCGGACGTAGGCGCGCCGGTGTCGTTGACGACGTGGGCGTACTGGCCCTTGCCGCCCAGCGAGATCACCAGCAGGTCATGCATCCTGACACCGGATCTGACGGGCACCTGGAAGCCATGGTGCTGCACGATCGAGGGGTCCGAGGTGTAGTTGCAGTAGCTGCCCAGCCCCCACGCCTCGTGCTGCGCCACCGTGTCGGCGACCTTGTAGGCCGCGTAGCCGACGATGCCGTCATGGGAGATCGCGGCGGCGTTCGGGGCGTCGTAGGCCTTCTCGTTCTGGAAGAAGATCGTGCGGCCTCGTTCGCCGCTCCACAGCACGTCGTACTTGTTGAAGTGTTCCACGAACAGACCGGTGGCCAGGACGTCGTCGCCGTTGACCTTCAGGCCGTAGTCGGCGCGGTTGGTGTCCCAGCCGACGCCGTCGCCGTGGTCGGCGCGCCAGAGCCAGGTGTGGTCGATGACCACGTCGTCGCTGTTGACGACGACGGAGTTGGTCGCGAGCCCCGGTCCCGCCCCGCCGATCCGGACGAAGACGTCCTGCATGGTGGTGGGGTCGGCCGCGTGGTCGGCGGAGGCGCCGGGCTCGCCGATCCGCAGCAGTGTGTCGGAGTTGGCGCGACCGGCGTCGATGAGGAAACCGGCGAGCCGTACGCCGTTGACGTCGGCCACGTGCAGGGCGTCGACGCCGTTGTCCGGCACGATCGTGGCCAGGCCCAGTCCGAGCACCACCGTGCCCGGCCTCGTCACGTCGATGGTCCGGTCGAGGTGGTAGACCCCGGGGGTGAACAGCAGGTTGAGGCCCTGGGCCAGCGCCTGGTTGATGGTGGCGGCGGTGGCGCCCGGCTTGACGACGTAGAACTGGTCCAGCGGGAGCGAGGTGCCGGCGTTCGCCGGCCAGGACACCCCGCGCGCATTGGTGCGCTTGGCGGGCACGAACACCTTGTAGGTGCCGCCGTCGAGGTAGAGGAACGGCTTCTCGCGGGAGACGGGCGTCGTGTCGAGGGTGGTGTACGGGCCCGAGTCGAAGTTGGTCGCCGGCGCGCCCTGCACACCGGTGAACGTCATGTTCCACACGCCGTTGGTCCAGCCGCCGACAGAACTGTCGCGGGTGTACCACTGCTGCTGGGAGTACGGGCCGACGGTGCCGTCGATCCTGGAGTCGGCGATGTAGCCGCCCGAGGCCCAACCGTAGCCGTTGGGCGCCAGGTTGAGGCCGCCCTGGATGTGGATGCGACGGAAGGGCGCGGCCTGTGCCACGGCCCAGCGGTCGGTGCCGTTGGACGGTCTGATGGCGAGGTTTTCGGCCGAACGCCAGAAGTTCTGGGTGGCGTTGCCGTTGAACCAGCCCGCGTCGACGGTGACGTCACCGTTGATCTGGGTGTCGTCGGGGTTCAGTCCGAGGCCCGAGATCGAGGTGTAGAAACCGAGTTGGGCGTTGATGCCGTTGTAGGTGCCCGGCTTGAGCAGGAACTGGTAGCGCCCCGAGCCGAACTGCGCCGACTCCTGCTGGGCGAAGACCTGATCGAACTTCTGCTGGAGGTTGGGGGTGGAAGGGTCCACGACGATCACGTTCGGGCCGAGGTCACCGCCGCCCTGGATCGGGCCGCTGCCACCGCCCATGGCGCCGAAGACCTCGAACTCCCAGGCGGAGTAGCCCCATTGGGTGGCACGGTGGACACCCAGGAGCCGTACGTACCGGCCTTGACCGGAGACGTCGAGGGTGTCGGTTCCGCCGTCTCCTCCGGTGACCGAGCGCAGATCGGTCCAGGTGCTGCCGTCGTTCGAGGACTGGATCTTGTAGTCCTTGCCGTAGGCGGTCTCCCAGTTGATGACGACTTGGCTTATGGAGGCCGTGGCGCCGAGATCGACCTGCAGCCACTGGTCGTCGGTGAATGCCGAGGACCACCGGGTGGCGGTGTCGCCGTCCACGGCCGCGCTCGCGGGGGTGCCGGGGTTCTCGGTGGAGGAGGACGTCGCCGTCCTGCCCTGGGACAGGTTCGCGTCGGCGCTCGGGGCTGCGGCCGCCGGGAGTCGGGTGATGGGCAGGGTGATCAGTGCTGCCGTGGCGGCAAGCGCGACACCCAGGGATCTGAGTCTCATGAAGGTTCCTGCGGGTGCGTCGGGGAAGCGTGGGGAGCGCCGACGGCAGGGGCCTGGGACATGGTGCATTCGCCGCGGCGGCGCTTAGTTCACGTCTTGATTTAACTGATGAGTCGTAAGTTTCGGCAAGCCTTCGGAAGTTGAAATCTTTCCCGGTCCACTCCCGCCGGATCCCTTGACATCTTGATGACATGCCCTCAACACTCCTCGTCGAGAGAGCGCTCTCGGGCATCGCCCGCAATGACGTCGCCGACTCGCTCCCGCACGCCCCGGCCCGGGAACACCCGCACCGAGAGAGCGCTCTCACATCTGCTGTTGCTCCAATCCCCCCGCACGCCGCAACGGCTTGAGGAGACTCACATGCAGAGGCTTGTCAGCGCCCCCACCAGCAGTCCCCCGCCGGGCACCACGCACTCACGCGCCGCACTCGGCATAGTCCTCGCCCTGATCGCCGCCTTCTTCACCGTCCTGGCCCCTACGCCCGCGCGCGCCGGGGACCAGCTGTTGTCCCAGGGCAGACCGGCCACCGCCTCATCGACCGAGAACGCGGGCACACCCGCGAGCGCGGCCGTGGACGGCGACGCCGGCACCCGCTGGTCCTCCGCTTTCTCCGACCCGCAATGGATACGGGTCGACCTCGGATCCGTCCAGCAGCTCAGCCGCGTCAGCCTCAACTGGGAGGCCGCCTACGCGACCGCCTTCCAGATCCAGACCTCCACCGACGCCGGCACCTGGACCACCGTCCACTCGACCACCACCGCGACCGGCGGCACCCAGAACATCACCATCTCCGGCAGCGGACGCTACGTCCGCCTCTACGGCACCGCGCGCGGCACCCCGTACGGCTACTCGCTGTGGGAGTTCCAGGTCTACGGCCCCGGCGGCACCACTCCGCCGGACGACTTCTGGGGCAGCACCACCGGCATACCCCCGGCGAACAACGCCGTCGAGGTGAAGATCCTCAACCGCACCAACGGCAAGTACCCCGACAGCCAGGTGTACTGGAGCTTCAACGGCCAGACGCACTCCATCGCCGAGCAGCCCTACCTCGACATGGCCGCCAACTCCGCGGGCCGCATGTACTTCTACCTCGGCTCACCCGACGGCCCGTACTACGACTTCATCGAGTTCACCGTCGGCAACAACGTCTTCAACGGCAACACCACCCGGGTCGACGCCTTCGGCCTGAAGCTGGCCATGCGCCTGCACACCAAGGATGGTTACGACGTCGAGGTCGGCGAGAACCGTCAGACCTTCGCCGAGGACCGCGCCACCACCTTCCAGCGCTTCACCGACGCCGTGCCGAGCGAGTTCAAGGTACTGGCCCGGACCCAGGCCCCGTACCGGATCATCGCGCCCGGCAGCGATCCGAGCTTCCGCGCGGGCGGCGCGAACGCCAACTACTTCACCGCGTACGCCCAGTCGGTGGGCGTGAACGCGGCCACCTCCGACATCTTCGGCTGCGCCGCCTCCCTGGCGGGCAACCCCGACATGTGCGCCGCCCTCAACCGCCACGTCGCCACCCTGCCGGCCTCCCAGCAGTCCGACCCGGCGCAGTTCTACAAGGCGGCACCGGCGAACTACTACGCAAAGTTCTGGCACGACAACGCCATCAACCACCTCGCCTACGGTTTCCCCTACGACGACGTGGCGGGCCAGTCCACCTTCATCTCCCACGCCAACCCGCAGTGGCTCCTGGTGGCCGTCGGCTGGTAGACCGGACACACAGCCGGTCGAGTCACTACTGCCGTCCGACACTCCCGTGGAGGCGCCGGTCGACGTGACCGGCGTCCACGACGAATGCACCGGTCCACGGTGGTCAGTCTTCCGGGGCCGATGGGTTGCACGGAGCCGTCCCAGACGTTGCGGAAATTGGCGACCAGCATGCCGAGTCCAGACCCCAGGCGGCGACTCCTCCGGCTTGGCGGCACGTGGGCCACTTCACCGAAGCCGGCGATACGCGTGCCCTTTCGGGTGCCGGCTGCGGCGGCCCCCGGCGTTCGTCGTGACTGCCTGGGGCCCCTCGGTCGGCCGGGCCCACCCGTCACGACTCGGCTGTCACGCCCCACGGCAGGGCTTCTCCCGAGCGCACGTGGCCTCTCAGCCACTGCTCGGTGTTGCTGACGTGCAGTAGCGCGGCGGCCTGGCTGAGGGGGGCGTTGCGGGCGGACAGTGCCCGGAAGATCGCCTCGTGCTCGGCGAGGGTCCGGTCCGAGGCCTGGGTGTCGACAAGGCCGCGCCAGATGCGGGCACGCAGGGTACGCCCGGAGATGCCCTCCAGGAGCGTGAGCAGGGTTTCGTTGCCGGTGGCGGAGATGACGGCGCGATGGAAGGCGGCGTCGTGAGCGTTGAGCCGCTCGACGTCGTCCCGGGCTTCACGCATGGCCTCCAGGTGCCGCTCGACTTCGGCCAGTTGCCCGTCGGAGATGCGGGTGGCGGCCAGCGCGGTGGCGACCGGTTCCAGGAGCCGCCGTGTCTCCATGAGGTCCTGCAGCGCGGTCAAGTCACCCTGCAGCAGTTCCACCGCACCGCCGAGCCCCTCCAGGAGCAGGCTCGGCTGCAGGCTGGTCACGTAGGTGCCGTCGCCCCGCCGGACCTCCAGGACCCGGGCGACGGACAGCGCCTTCACGGCCTCCCGGGCCAGGTTGCGCGAGAGGCCGAGCTGGGCGGCCAGCTCCGGCTCCGGCGGGAGCTTCGAGCCGGGCGGCAGCGCTCCGGTGCGGATCAGCTCCCGGATCTGCGATATTGCCTTGTCCGTGAGAGACACCGCGCACTCCTTCCGGGCCCGTTCGCCGCGGGCACGTCCGACCTGTTCCGCGGTCCGCATCCCGAGGGTGACGTTGATGATAAGGGGACGGCAGTACGGGAAGGAGACGGCCGGCCATGGGCAGCGTCCTGGCGTGCGCCGTGCAGACGTCGGCAATCGCCAGAGCGCCGGTCACCAAAGCCGGGGGGCCTCCTGGTAGTCGTACTTCGTGCCCTCGGTGGGCCGGTCGCCGGAGAGCAGTGTTGACGTTTCGTTGTCGTACTGGCGCTGGTAGTCGGCGACGGTGTCACCGAACTGGGGGCCTCCGAGTTGGTGCAGGCCGCCGTCGCGCCGGTCCACAACGATGGGGCCGGTGCCCACCCACAGGTCGCGGGTCCGGCGGGTCCTGGCCCAGGTGGCGCTCTGATAGTGGAACTCCCAGCCGAAGCGGTGCTCGGTGATGCTGATGATGACGGCGGCGATGTCGTCTTCTGCGGGCGTCTGGGCGAGATGCATCTCGACGACTCGGTGTGCTTGCTCGGCTGTGATCACGGGGTGAGGTTACTTCCGCGGAACCGGTGCCCAGCCGCTGTTGGTGGTGCCGGCGTGAAAAGACGGTTGTCGCGGAGGAGGGCCCAGAGGATGTCGACGTGGCGGCGGGCGAAGCAGGCGACGGCTGTAGCGCTGGGGCCGGTGAAGGTTGCCGGTGCGGCGTCCGGAGTCCTCGGCGACAGACACCAGGCGGGCGCGGAGGCGAGGTGGCCAGCGTCGGGGTAGGCAGCCAGGTCGCCCGCGGCCACAAGGAACGGCTGAGTGTGCAAGGCGCCGCCGGTCCGCCGGTCGAATTGCATGAGCTGTTCGTCCAGGGCCAGTAGCTGTGATGCAGGCGGCCTCATGATGAGCCAGGTCCTGGGCCGCGTCCGGCGGAAGATGCTGCGCGTCGGTCTGTCCGCCGTGCTCGACGACCTCGGCGAGGACGGCGCACTCCGCCCCGGAAGCAATCTCAAGCCCAGGAGCTGATTTTCGAAGGACGTACGCGGCAGCGGATACCGGGCCCCTGAGCCCCTACAGCAAGGATGTCGACGGCCCCGAACTCCGCCGCCCGGATCCCGAAAGACCCGGGCGGCGGTGTGCTGTCAGGTCAGGGTGCCAGCTGCCAGCGCGCGATGTACCCGACGTCGATGGAGGCCCGGTCCTGCACCCGCAGCTTCCAGGTGCCGTTCAGCGGTTGTGCGGAGGCGTCGACCGTGAAGGTCTGGTCGACGTTGTCGGCGGAGCCGCCGCTGCGGTTGAGCAGGGAGTAGACGGTGCCGTCGGGGCCGACGAGGTCGACGGTCAGGTCACCGCGGTAGGTGTGGACGATGTTGACGTAGACCGTGGTGGTCGCGGAGGCGTTGCCGTCACGGCCGGTGATGGTCACCGGGGACTCGACGGCGGCCCCGTTGTCGGGAATGTCGACGCGGGAGGCGTTGGCGTAGACGTAGGCGATCTGCCAGCTGAAGGTGTCCGAGGTGCTCGCCCCGGTGCTGTCGGTCACCTTGACGGTGACATCGCTGGTGCCGAGTGCGGTCGGGGTTCCGCTGATCAGACCGTTCGGGCTGATGGCCAGGCCGTCGGGCAGGCCGGTGGCCTCGTAGGTCAGCGCGGCTCCGGTGTTCGTGGTGTAGGCGTCCAGCTGAAGGCTGACCGCCTGGTTGATGCCGCTGGTCTGGTCGGCGATCGGGGCGAGGTTGACGCCGAGGGCGATGCGGTTGCCGACGTTGATCGCGGCCCAGGCGTCGGCGACGGCGAGGTAGGTCGGGCTGTAGGCGCCGAACAGGTCGGCGGCGGCGGACAGGGTGGCGGTGCGGGCGCCGGCGTAGTCGGTCGTCGAGGTCATGTACGTCGTCAGCGCGCGGTACCAGACCGCGGCGGCGTTCTCGATGCCGATGCCGGTGACGGGCCGGCCGTCGTAGGTCGGGCTGTCGTAGGAGACGCCGTTGACCGTCTTGGTGCCGCTGCCTTCGGAGAGCAGGTAGAAGAAGTGGTTCGCGGGACCGGAGGAGTAGTGGACGTCGATGCCGCCCAGGGTGGAGCTCCAACTGTCGCGCGAGGCGCCGTCCTTGGAGGGCTCGTCCATGTAACGCAGCGGGGTGCCGTCGCCGTTGATGTCGATCTTCTCGCCGACGAGGTAGTCGCCGGGGTCCGCCGAGAGGTTCTCGTGGAACTCGACGGCGGCGGCGAAGATGTCGGAGGTCGCCTCGTTCAGACCGCCGGACTCGCCCGAGTAGAGCAGGCCCGCGGTGGCGGCGGTGACTCCGTGGCTCATCTCGTGGGCGGCCACGTCGAGCGCTGTGAGCGGGTGAGTGTTGCCCGAGCCGTCGCCGTAGGTCATGCAGAAGCAGGAGTCCTGCCAGAAGGCGTTGACGTAGTTGTTGCCGTAGTGGGCGCGGCTGTAGGCGGCGACACCGTCGTTGCGGATGCCGTTGCGGCCGTAGGCCTCCTTGTAGAAGTCCCAGGTGGCCGCGGCGCCGAAGGCCACGTCGACGCCGGCGGTCTGACGGTCGGACGGCAGGCCGCTGCCCCAGACATCGTTGTCGTCCGTGAACAGGGTTCCGGTACCCGAGGTGCCCTGGTTCAGGTCGTACGTCTTGTGTCCGGCGCGGTCGGGGTCGACGAGCTGGTACGCCGATCCGGACGGGGTGGTGCCGAGCGGGACCGTACCGACGTACTGTCCTGTGCCCTCGCCGGTGTGCACCTTCTCGGCGCTCAGGAGTTCCTTGCCGGTGGAGGCATCGGTGACGACCTGGAGTTCGCTGGGCGTGCCGTCCCTCTGGACGCCCTTGACGAGGTTCTCCCATGCCAGTACGGGTTTGCCGGTTGCCGCCCAGACGACGAGGCGGGAGTCGTTGCCCGCCTGGGCGTCTTCGACCCGGTCCCGCTTGGAGGTCGCGAGGGCCTTGGCGGTGGCGCGGGCGGCCGTGATCCTCGGGTTGAGCGAGGGCACCGAGAGCCGTGCCGCGTTCGCCTTGGTGACGGTCGTACGGCCGCTGCTGTCGTGGACGACCAGGTCACCGCCCAGGACGGGCAGGCCGGCGAAGGTGCGCTCGTAGCGGGTGTGCGTGGTGCCGTCGGCATCGGCGATGACGTCCTTGACGACGAGCTTCTCCTTGGCGCCGAGGCCGATGCGCCGCGCTGTACCGGCCGCCGCGGACTGGGCGCTCCTGACCAGCGCGGTGCGGCGGGCTGGGGTCAGGGAGGTCTGGGCCGCGCCGGCCCGGGGGGTGGCAGTGATCTTCGCGCGCCCCGGGTCCGCCGGGGCCGGGCCGGCCAGGGCGGGGGTGGCCGCGACGAGCAGGGAGCCAAGAGCGGTGAGGGCAAGGGCACTTGCGCGTCTGCGTCGCACGAGCGCGCGGTGGGTCAGGGACAACGGGTTCTCCTTCGGTACGAGGGCCGGCCCGTGGTGGGGGCCGTGGACGAGCGGATCGGCGGGGTGCGCCGGTCCGGAGCGCTGCACGGCATGCGGGTGGAAGGAGGTGGGGGGTGGCGGAAACGCGGCTGATCTCGGCGCGCTGAACCTGTGAGGGAAATGTGATTTCCCGGAGAAGGGTGGCACTGCGTGCCCGATGTTGTCATGCAAGCATCAACGTAACGGCTTGAATTGACCATGCCAGACGGGCAAATCGCCACACGTGAACGCCGGTTTTCGGCCGACGAGGGAGCGCTTCGGCGGCGCCGTTCCCGGAGTCCCCGGCGTCACGGACCGCACGCACACGTAGAGCGGGTGCGTATCCGCGCGCTCCGTGGTGCGTGGCCGTGGTGCGCTGCCCCGTTCGCCCCAAGACAGTGTCGTAATCCCTGTTGACGCCCGTGCCCGTGGGAACCCGGGGGCCATGAGCAAGACCGCACTGATCGTCATCGACATGATCAACACGTACGACCACCCCGACGTCGAACAGCTGCTCCCCTCGGCTCGCAAGGTGGTTCCGGTCCTCTCCGACCTGCTCAAGGCAGCCCGGTCCAAGGACGTCACGGTGATCTACGTCAACGACAACTTCGGTGAGTGGCGCTCTCATCACGGTGAGCTGCTCCAGCAGGCTCTCGCGGGGCCGCATGCCGATCTGGTGGAACCGGTGAAACCTGACCGTTCGTCGCTGTTCGTGCTCAAAGCACGTCACTCGGTGTTCTTCGAGACGCCGCTGTCCTATCTGCTGCGCCAACAGGACATCGAGCGGTTGGTGCTGTGTGGCCAGGTGACGGAGCAGTGTGTGCTCTACTCCGCCCTCGACGCCCACATCCGCCACTTCGAGGTCGTCGTTCCGCGCGACGCGGTCGCCCACATCCACTCCGACCTCGCGGACGCGGCTCTGCACATGATGGAGCGCAACATGGGTGCGCGGGTGTGTGACAGCAGTGAGCTGTGGGACTGAGCCGCGTACCGATGTCTGTCGGACGCGGGGCGTCGGCTGCTCTTGGCTGGTCAGCAGCACGTCGGTCAAGGCCGCGGCAGGAACCGTCCCCTATCGTGACGCCCTCAACCTGCGCTGAGCCCTTGTCACCGGGTTGGGGATCGGGAGGTCAGGTCACCGGCCACGCCCGTCCTGCATTTCTTTCAGCAGCGCCACGGTGACCTGCCGCGTCACCATGACGACTGCCGGTGCGTCGGCGTCGTGGTGCCCTCCTGGCACGGGGAGGATCGGCCCCTTCGCTTGGGTCGTTCGGCCCCTGTGGGGACGTACGGCGTCGGTGCACCGTGACGGACATGAGCCCGCCCACACGCATTGCCGTCATCGGCGTCGGGAACGAGTTCCGGCGCGACGACAGCGTGGGCTGGGCCGTGCTCGCCCTGCTGCGGGAGCGTGCCACACCGCGCCCCCTGCCGCCGGGCACCGTTCTCGTCACCTGCGACGGCGATCCCGGACGCCTGATCGGAGTGTGGGAGGGCGCCGGTCTGGCGGTGGTCGTGGACGCCGCCCACGCACACCCCGCCACCCCCGGCCGTGTGCACCGTCTGGAACTGGACTCCGGACACCTCGCCCAGCCGCCCACGACCAGTTCACACGGCCTGGGCCTCGGTGAGGCGGTCGAACTGGCACGGGTCCTGGGCTCGTTGCCGGACCGCCTGGTCGTGTACGCCGTGGAGGGCGCCGACAGTGCGCTGGGCACCGGCCTCTCCCCCGCCGTCACGGCCGCCGTGGAACCGCTGGTCCGGGCCGTCGAGTCGGAGATCTCCCGGTACTGGGAGACGGTCGCGAGGGGGCGGGCATGACGGTGCGGCGGTTCCATGTGGAGGGGATCGTCCAAGGCGTCGGCTTCCGGCCGTTCGTCTACCGCACCGCGTCCGGCCTCGGCCTGGACGGCTGGGTCGCCAACGTGAACGGACACGTGGAGGGCGAGGTCGCCGGGACGCTCCGCGCGATCGACGAGTTCACCGTCCGTCTGCGCACCGACGCGCCAACCCTGGCCCGGGTGCGCCGCGTCCGGCTGACCGGCGGCACCCCGGAGCCCGCGTACGGCCGGGGTTTCCAGGTGCGGCACAGCGCGCCCGCCGACGCGGACACGGCGCCGCGCGAGACCCCGCCCGACGCGGCGATCTGCGCGACCTGCCTGGCCGAGCTGCACGATCCGCGCGACCGCCGCCACCGTTACCCGTTCATCAACTGCACCGACTGCGGGCCCCGGGCCACGATCATCGAGGACCTGCCCTACGACCGGGTCCGGACCACCATGCACCGCTTCCGGCTGTGCGCGGACTGCGCGGCGGAGTACGCCGATCCGGCCGACCGGCGCTTCCACGCCGAGCCCGTCGCCTGCCCCGCCTGCGGACCGCGTCTGGCCTGGGCGGGGCTGCGCGGCGAGGAGGCGCTGCGGGCGGCGGTCGAAACCGTCGCCGAGGGCGGGATCATCGCGCTGAAGGGCCTCGGCGGCTACCAGTTGGTGTGCGACGCGGGTGACCCGGTGGCCGTGTCGGAGCTGCGGCGCCGCAAGCACCGTCCGGCAAAGCCGTTCGCCGTCATGGTCCGCAACCTCGCCACGGCCGCCGGGTTCGCGCGGATCGGTGTCACCGAGTCGCAGGAGCTGACTTCCCCGGCTCGCCCGGTGGTGCTGCTCGCCCGGCGCCGGTGGCGGGGCGCCGCTCCGCTCGCCCACGAGGTGCACCCCGGGCTGCCCCGGGTAGGCCTGTTCCTGCCCACCACAGGCCTGCACCAGCTGCTCCTCGACGACGTGGACCGGCCCCTCGTGGTCACCAGCGGCAACCTCAGCGACGAGCCCATCGCCGTCGACGACGCCGAGGCCCGGCGCGCCCTGAAAGGGGTCGCGGACGGCTTCCTCACCCACGACCGGCCGATCCGCTCCCGCTACGACGACTCGGTCGTGCAGTTCGCCGGCCGGACCCGGATCACCGTCCGCCGAGCCCGCGGGCTGGCCCCCGCCCCGCTGCCCCTGGGTGTGCGGGAGCCCGTCGCCGGGGCCGGAGCCCAGCTCAAGCACACGTTCACGCTGGCCGCGGACGGCCGGGCCCACCTCGGTCCGCACGCCGGCGACCTGGCCGATCTCGCCACCCACGACGCGTTCCTGACGTCGTACGAACATCTCAAGCAGCTCACCGGCATCGAACCGGTCATCCTCGCCCACGACCTGCACCCCGGCTATCTGTCGACACAGTGGGCGCGGGCGCAGGCGCTGCGGCGCATGCCCGTCCAGCACCATCACGCGCACGTGGCGGCCTGTGCGGCCGAGCACGGGGTGCGGGGGCGGTTCCTCGGCGTCGCCTACGACGGCCTCGGGCTGGGCGACGACGGCACACTGTGGGGCGGCGAGATCCTCGTCGCCGATCTGAGCGGCTACCGCCGCGTGGGCAGGTTCGCGACCGCGCCCCTACCCGGCGGCGACGCGGCGGTACGCCATCCCGGCCGTACGGCCCTCGGCCATCTCCTCGGCGGCGAGACCCTGGGCTCACCGCACCCCTACCCCTGGCTCACCCGGCCCTTCACGGAACGGCTCGATCCGGCCGAGCTCGCCACCGTGCGCGCCATGGTGGAGCGCGACGTCAACTGCCCGCGGGCCTCGAGTGCCGGCCGCCTCTTCGACGCGGTCGCCTCGCTGCTGGACCTGTGCGACCGGGCCGGTTACGAGGGCGAGGCGGCCGTCCTGCTCGAGGCGGCGGCGGGCGACGTACACGCCGCCGCCCTCGCCCATCGCGTCGTACGGGTGCAGGGCCTGTGGGTGTACGACCCCGCGCCGACGCTCACCGACCTGCTGGAGCGCCGGCTCGACGGTGAGCCGGTGGCCCGGCTGGCCGCGGCCTTCCATCTGACGCTCGCGAACGTCACCGCCGAGCTCGTCGCACATGCCGTGGCCGAGGGCGCGCCGCGCACGGTGTGTCTGGGCGGCGGCTGCTTCGTCAACCGCCGACTGCTGACCGAGGTGAAACGCCGACTGCGCGCCCAGGGGCTGCGGGTGCTCGTGGGCGGTCAGGTCCCCGTCGGAGACGGCGGCATCAGTTACGGCCAGGCCGCGGTCGCGGCGGCGCGGCTGGCCGGAGAGAGGTGAACGCGTATGTGCCTGGGCATTCCGGGGCGGGTCGTGGAGGTCCACGACGACGCCGGCCTGCGCATGGCCACGGCGGATTTCGGCGGGATACGGCGCGAGGTCTGCCTGAGCTGCACGCCGGAAGCAGACGTCGGGTCGTACGTCATCGTGCATGTCGGCTTCGCCATCACCCAGGTCGATGAGGCGGAGGCGCACCGCACCCTCGCCGTGCTGCGGGCGATGACGGGGGCGGTGGAGGGCGAGCTGGGCGAACCGCTGCCGTAGTGCCGCTGTGCTGCGCCACGTCGGAACCGCACGCCGTCGTTGCCCCGCTCTCCCTTCGGCGGGAGGAAGATCCGGTCGGCGCGGTGCAAGGGCCGGTCGGCCCCTGCTGCCGGAGCCCTTTCCGCCGGAACCTGACGTTGGACAGGCACGTTCCGCCCCGGACAAGGAGGACCGCCATGACCGCCACCGCAGCCCCGGCCGTACTCGACCGGGACGGTCTGGACGCTCTGGTCTCGGCATTGGTGGCGCAGGGACGGACCGTCGTAGGACCGACCGTCCGCGACGGGGCGATCGTGCTGGCGGAGATGACCTCGGGGCACACGCTGCCGTACGGGTGGGGGGTCGAGCTCGACGCCGGGCGTTACCGGCTCGTCCCCCGTGCGGACGGCGCCGCCTTCGCGCACAGTGCCGGCCCGCAGTCCTGGAAGTCGTACCTGCACCCGCAGCGCGAACTGCTGTGGAGCGCCGACCGGACGCCGCAGGGCGACGTCTCCTTCACCCCGCACGAGCCGGACACTCCGGCCTACGCCTTTCTCGGCGTCCGCCCCTGCGACCTCAGGGCCATCGCGATCCAGGACCGCGTCCTGACCGGCGGCCGCCACGAGGACACCGGCTACGGGCAGCGGCGCCGGCGAGCGCTGCTGATCGCCGCCGAGTGCACCGAGCCCGGCGCCACCTGCTTCTGCGTCTCCACCGGCGGCGGACCCGCCGCCGACCCCGGCTACGACCTCGCGCTCACCGAGGTGGTCGACGAGGGCGGGCACCGCTTCCTCGTGCGCGTGGGAAGCGAGGAGGGCGCCCGGCTGCTGGAGCAGGTGCCGCACCGGGGCGCCGACGGGGTCACCGAGGCCGCCGCCCGCGCCTCGGTGGACAGCGCCCGTGATCGGATGGGCCGCTCGCTCCCCCCGGTCGACCTGCGTGCCCTGATGAGCGCGAGCCTGGACGCCGAGCGGTGGAACGACGTCGCCGGGCGCTGCCTGACCTGCGGAAACTGCACGATGGTCTGCCCGACCTGCTTCTGCACCACCACCGAGGAGGTCACCGACCTGACCGGTGACCACGCCGAGCGCTGGCAGCACTGGGACTCCTGCTTCGACCTGGACTTCTCGTACCTGCACGGCGGACCGGTCCGCGCGTCGGCCCGCGGCCGCTACCGGCAGTGGCTCACCCACAAACTCTCCACCTGGCACGACCAGTTCGACACGACGGGATGCGTCGGCTGCGGGCGCTGCATCGCCTGGTGCCCGGCCGGCATCGACATCACGGAGGAAGTCGCCGCGCTGCACGCCGCACACGAGTCGGAGACGGAGACGGAGCGATGACCCCCTCGATCACCCTGCGCATGGCGCACGCGCTGCCGCCCGCGCACCGCGACCGGCTCCTGCGCACCGCCCGCCAGGTCGACTGGCGGCAGGACACCCGCGTCTTCGAGGAAGGCAAGCGCGCCGACCGTTTCTGGATCGTCCGCGACGGCACGGTCGCCCTCGACATGCACGTGCCGGGCCGTCGCCCGCCCGTGATCGAGACCCTGGGCGTCGGTGACCTGGTCGGCTGGTCCTGGTTGTTCGCACCGTACGTCTGGCAGCTGGGCGCCACGACCATGACACCGGTGCGGGCCTACGAGTTCGACGCCGTCGCCGTGCGCCTGATGTGCCTGGACGATGCCGAGTTCGGCCGCTGTCTCGAGCACTGGGTCGGCCAGGTGCTGGCCCACCGGCTGAACGCTGCCCGCGCCCGGCTGGTCGACCTGTACGGGACCGACGAGATGAAGGAAGCGCGATGACCGCCGTACCGGTCCCCCATCGCGTGGTCGACCGCCGGCCGGAGACCGCGGACACGGTCACCCTGCGTCTCGAACCGGTCGGCGAGGCAATGCCCGACTTCGCGCCGGGGCAGTTCGCGATGGTGCACTCCTTCGGTCGGGGCGAGATCCCCGTCTCGGTGAGTTCCGTGCAGGCAACAGGCGGCCTCGCGCACACGATCCGGTCGGTGGGCGCCGTCTCCGAGGGACTGTGCGCGGTCCGGGTCGGTGAGGTCGTCGGCCTCCGCGGCCCGTACGGCAACACCTGGGGACTGGAGCGGGCACGCGGCCGGGACGTGCTCGTGGTGGCCGGTGGCATCGGTCTGGCCCCGCTGCGGCCGTTGATCCTCGGCGCACTGGCCGAGCCGGAGGCGTACCGCCGCGTCAACGTCCTGGCCGGGGCGCGCACGCCGGGCGATCTGATCGCCCGGAAGGAGCTGGAGAGCTGGGCCACGGCCTACACCGGAGTGACGGTCGATCAGCCCGACCCGGGCTGGCGCGGCGACGTGGGCGTGGTCACCCAACTGCTGGGGCGGGCGCTCTTCGATCCGGCGACCACGACGGCGTACGTGTGCGGGCCCGAGCCGATGATCCGCGCCACCGCCCGCGACCTCGCGGCACGCGGTGTGCCTGACGAGCACATCCGGGTCTCACTGGAACGCAACATGCGCTGCGCCACCGGGCACTGCGGTCACTGCCAGCTCGGCCCTCTCCTGTTGTGCCAGGCGGGTCCGATCGTGGACTGGAAACAGGCCCAACCGCTGCTGCTGGTAAGGGAGTTGTGACATGCCGACCACCATTCCAACCACCAGGACGCTGCCGACGCTCGCCGTGTTCAAGCTGGCCTCCTGCGACGGCTGCCAGCTCACCCTGCTGGACTGCGAGGACGAACTCCTGGCGCTGACGGGCCAGGTGAGGATCGCGCACTTCCTGGAGGCGTCCAGCGCGGCGTCGCCGGGGCCCTACGACCTCACCCTGGTCGAGGGCTCGATCACCACGCCCGAGGACGCCGAGCGGATCCGGGCCATCCGCGCCGCCTCGCGGCACCTGGTGACCATCGGGGCGTGCGCCACGGCCGGCGGCATCCAGGCTCTCAGGAACTTCGCGGACGTCGACGAGTTCCGGCGCACCGTCTACGCACACCCGGAGTACATCTCCACCCTCGCCACCTCCACGCCCGTATCGGCCCATGTCGACGTCGACTTCGAGTTGCGCGGCTGCCCGATCGACCGCCGTCAGCTCATCGAGGTCATCACCGCCTTCCTCGCCGGACGCAGACCGGACATCGCGAACCACAGCGTGTGCTTCGAGTGCAAGCGACGCGGCACCGTCTGCGTCACCGTCGCCCACGGCACACCCTGCCTCGGCCCGGTCACGCACGCCGGTTGCGGGGCACTGTGCCCGGCGTACCACCGTGGCTGCTTCGGCTGCTTCGGCCCGTCCGGGTCGGTGAACCTGCCCGCGCTGATCCCGCTGCTGCGCCGCGACGGTCTCGACGAGGACGACGTGGAGCGATTCCTGCACACCTTCAACACGGCTGCTTTCGACGAGGAGTTGGGCAAGTGACGCATCGCGGATCCCGTGTCCTGCACGTCGGCTCGCTGTCCCGGGTCGAGGGCGAGGGCGCGCTGCGCCTGCACGTGCACGACGGCACGGTGACCGACGCACGGCTGGAGATCTACGAACCGCCGCGCTTCTTCGAGGCGTTCCTGCGCGGCCGCTCCTACACCGAGCCGCCCGACATCACCGCGCGGGTGTGCGGGATCTGCCCGGTGGCGTACCAGATGAGCGCCTGCGCGGCGATCGAGGACGCGTGCGGGGTCACGGTCGACCCGGTGATCCGGGACCTGCGCCGACTGCTCTACTGCGGGGAGTGGATCGAGAGCCAGGTGCTGCACATCTACCTGCTGCACGCGCCGGACTTCCTGGGCCGGGCGAGCGCGATCGAACTGGCCCGCACACACCGAGCGGAGGTCGAACGCGGGCTCCGGCTGAAGAAGGCCGGCAACTCCCTGATGGAACTGCTGGGCGGGCGGGCCGTGCACCCGGTCAACGTGCGCCTGGGCGGCTTCCACCGGGTACCGACGCGCGCGGAACTCAGGCCCCTGCGGGAGCAGTTGAAGCAGGCGCTGGACGATGCGTGGGAGACCGTGCGCTGGGTGGCCGGCTTCGAGTTCCCGGACGCCCGGGTCGAGGCCGACCTGCTCGCGCTGGCCGACCCGGACACGTACGCCATCGAGGGCGGGACGCCCACCGTGCTGCACGCCGACGGGACCAGGACCTCCTTCCCCGTACGGGAGTTCACCGAGCACGTCACCGAGACCCACGTGCCGCACTCCACCGCCCTTCACTCGCGGCTCGACGGACGCCTGCACCTCACCGGCTCGCTCGCCCGGTTCGCCATCGGCGGCGCACGGCTGTCGCCGGCGGCGCTGCAGGCGGCGGCCGAGGCCGGGCTGGGCGATCCGCGCGAGGGCGCGGTGTGCCGCAATCCGTTCCGGTCGATCCTGGTGCGCGCGGTGGAGAGTGTGTACGCCGTCGAGGAGGCCCTGCGGATCATCGACGCGTACGAGCCGCCCGCGCACCCGTACACCGAGGTGCCGGCGGTCGCGGGCGTCGGCCACGGCGCCACCGAGGCGCCCCGCGGACTGCTCTACCACCGCTACGAACTCGACGCGGACGGCCTGGTGACCAGCGCCCTGCTCGTGCCGCCGACGGCACAGAACCAGGGTGCCATCGAGGACGACCTGCGTCGGCTCACCCAGCACGCGATCAGCGAACACGACCCGGACGACGCCGAGTTGACCGCGCTGTGCGAGCGAGCGATCCGCAACCACGACCCGTGCATCTCCTGTTCCACCCACTTCCTCGACCTGACCGTCGTCCGCACCTCGGGAGACACCCCGGGGGACATCTCGGGAGGCTGCGATGCCTGAATCTCCGTACACCGTGAGCGACGTGATGACCCACACCGTCATCGCCGTCGGCAGCGAGGCGACCTTCAAGGAGATCGTCGAACTGCTCGACCAGTGGAAGGTCAGCGCCCTGCCGGTCCTGGTGGGCGAGGGCCGGGTCGTGGGAGTGGTCTCCGAGGCCGATCTGATGGCCAAGGAGGAGTTCCGGGACACCGACGAGGGCGATCCCGACGCGCGCCGGAAGGCGGGCGGGGTGACCGCGGGCGAGCTGATGAGCGCCCCGGCCGTGACCGTGCACGCCGACGCCTCACTGGCCGAGGCCGCCCGCATCATGGCCCGCCGCCACGTCAAACGACTGCCCGTCGTGGACGGGGTCGGCCTGCTGCAGGGTGTGGTCAGCCGCAGTGACCTGCTCAAGGTCTTCCTCCGCGACGACGAGGAGATCGCCTCGGAGATCCGCCGCGGCGTACTGGGGCACCTGCCGGTCATGACACCCCTGACGGTGCGTGTGTCCGAGGGCGTGGTCACGCTGAGCGGGGCCCTGCCGGACCGGATGCTCGTGCCGGTGGTGGCCCGGGCCGTACGGGCGGTGGAGGGGGTCGTCGACATCCGGCTCGATCTCACGCACCGATGACGCACCCGGAGGGCCGATGAAGTACCTCGACGAGTACCGCGATCCCGTCCTCGCCCGGCGGCTCCTGGCCGAGCTGCGCCAGACCGCCACGCGGCCCTGGCGGATCATGGAGGTGTGCGGCGGCCAGACCCACACCCTGGTCCGCCAGGGCATCGACGAGCTGCTGCCCGCCGCGATGCGGATGATCCACGGCCCCGGCTGCCCGGTCTGCGTGACCCCGCTGGAGACCCTGGACCGGGCCATGGCCATCGCCGCCGAGCCGGGCGTGATCCTCACCAGCTTCGGCGACATGCTGCGCGTGCCCGGCACCGGCACCGACCTGCTGTCGCTGCGGGCACGCGGCGCGGACGTGCGCGTGGTGTACGCCCCGATGGACGCCGTGCGCCTGGCCGCCGACCACCCCGACCGGCAGGTGGTCTTCCTCGCCGTGGGCTTCGAGACGACCGCGCCGGCCAACGCGATGGCCGTGCTGCACGCCGCCCGGCTCGGCCTGGCGAACTTCTCGATGCTGGTCAGCCACGTCCTCGTACCGCCCGCCATGACCGCGCTGCTCGACGACGCCGACTGCGAGGTGCAGGCCTTTCTCGCGGCCGGGCACGTGTGCGCGGTGATGGGCTGGACCGAGTACGAGCCGATCGCCGCCCGGTACCGGGTGCCGATCGTGGTCACCGGCTTCGAGCCCCTGGACCTGCTGGAGGGCATCCTGATGGCCGTACGACAACTGGAGGCCGGCCGGGCCGAGGTGGAGAACCAGTACGTACGGGCTGTGCGCCGCTCCGGCAACACCGACGCCCAGGACGCCGTCCGCACGGTCTTCCGGGTCACCGACCGGGCCTGGCGCGGCATCGGGGCGCTGCCCGACAGCGGACTCGAACTGGCCGAGGAGTACCGGGAGTTCGACGCGGCCCGTCGCTTCGACGTCGGCGGACTGTGCCCCGTCGAGGACCCGGAGTGCATCGCGGGCGCCATCCTCACGGGGGCGAGACTGCCCACCGACTGCGCCGCGTACGGCACCCGCTGCACCCCCCGCCACCCCCTGGGCGCGCCGATGGTGTCGTCCGAGGGCACCTGCGCCGCCTTCCACGCGGCCGGACGCGTCGCTGCGAGGAGCACGGTATGAGCATCGAATGCCCCACCCCCGTTCACGAGGACGAGGTCGTCCTGCTGGGCCACGGCGCCGGCGGCCGCCTGACCGCGGAGCTGCTCGACACGCTGGTGCTGCCCGCCTTCGGCGGCTCCACGGGCCCGCTCGAGGACGCGGCGCTGCTGCCCGGATACCGGGAGCTGGTGATCAGCACCGACAGCTTCGTCGTCAGCCCGCTGTTCTTCCCCGGCGGGGACATCGGTTCCCTCGCCGTCCACGGCACGGTCAACGACCTCGCCATGCGGGGGGCCTCGCCGCTCGCCCTGTCCGTCTCCCTGATCGTCGAGGAGGGCCTGCCGCTGGCCGAGTTGCGGGCCGTGGTGGAGTCGTTGGGCAAGGCGGCGCAGGATGTCGGCGTGCCCGTCGTCACCGGGGACACGAAGGTCGTGGACCGCGGCGCCGCGGACCGGCTGTTCATCAACACCACCGGAGTCGGGCGGCGGCACGGCGCGCTGCACCCGTCCGCCGCGCTGGCCCGCCCAGGTGACGCGGTGCTGCTGTCCGGGCCGATCGGTCTGCACGGCACGACCGTGCTGAGCACCCGGGAGGGCCTGGGCTTCGAGAGCGACATCGCCTCGGACAGCCGGCCGCTGCACCGGCTGGTGGAGGTGCTGGCCCCGCTGGGGGCGTCCGTCCACGTGCTGCGGGATCCGACCCGGGGCGGACTCGCCGCCGCCCTCAACGAGATCGCCCGTGACTCCGCCGTCGCCGTCGAGATCGCGGAGAGCGCGATTCCAGTGCCCGCGCCTGTCGCCGCCGCCTGCGACCTGCTCGGTCTGGACCCGCTCGTCGTCGCCAACGAAGGCTGCATGGTCGCCTTCATCGACGCGGTGGCGGCCGAGGCGGCGCTGGCCGCGCTGCGGTCGGTGCCCGAGGGTGCGCAGGCGGTGCGGATCGGAGAAGTGCTGCCGACGGAAGCGGGCGGGCGGGTGACCGTGCGGACCCTGGTCGGCGCGCGGCGCATCGTGGACATGCCTCTGGGTGAACAGCTCCCCCGTATCTGCTGAGTGCACTGATCCGCACGAGCCGTGCGGGCCTCGGTCCGCGCAGGGCGCGGCCGGCTTCGCGTCAGCCGGTCTTCCGGCCCCACTGCGGGCCGATCAGGGTCCACTCCATGTCCCACTGCTCCTGCCGCCGCCGGTCCAGGCCCGCGCAGGCGAGGCAGCCGAGGAGGATCACCGACGCGCCCGCGCTCACGGCGGCCGCGGCGCCCAGCACCGCGCCCTGCAACTCCGCCTCGTCGACTGTCGCGGGCTCGGGCACGAGACGGCCCTTGGCGTCCAGCCACACAAGGGTGGTGCTGCCGATCCTGCTGGCGGTGTCGACTCGCGCGAC
The DNA here is from genome assembly GCF_040606035.1 of Streptomyces sp. NPDC005483. Lineage (NCBI taxonomy): Bacteria > Bacillati > Actinomycetota > Actinomycetes > Kitasatosporales > Streptomycetaceae > Streptomyces > Streptomyces sp. NPDC005483. The sequence goes on along the minus strand of NZ_JBEXEA010000010.1, from coordinate 86,518 downwards.
TCCCGTCCGGGGCGTGCCGTCCGCTGCCTTCCACCGCACGTGGGCCCACGCCCGGTCACTGTCCGTGCCCTCGACACTTATGTTCCGTTTCGCGTCCTCGGTGACCACCGCCGGTACGGCGTGGCGCTCGGCGCGCAGTCCGTCGAGGTCGCCTTCGACGGCGTGGGCGGTCAGCACACCCGCGACGATCGCGGCTGTCACCGCGAGGATCCCGGTGGCCAGCCGCAGCCAGGCCTCCACGAGGTAGCTGCGTCGCCGCAGCGGGTTGCGGCGCAGACGCCACCACCGAACCTGACCCTGCCTTCGCCTCCTGATCCGGATCATCGTCACCACCGGGCCGTGACGTCTTCGCGGACGAGGACCTGCGCGGGCGGGCGTCGGTGTGTACACCACGCTTGCTGCTGCGGCGGCGACACGTGTCCGAGGCGCAGGGCCAGCTGCGGATACCGGCCGGCAGTGCATTCCGTCCGTCGGAGGGCACGCGGGGCGGGGAGCTCCAGGGGCTGCGTGGGGAAGGCGGCCATCACGTCGTGCGCCGCCGCGTACAGCAGCACACGCTGCAGCGCCTGCCAGGCCCGCAGCCAGTCCGGGCGGCGGCAGTGGGGCGTGGACAGGACCACGACGGTCCCGGTCCCCCCACCGCGATCGCGGGCGGAGACGAGGTGTCGCCGGGTGAGGGACAGGTAGCTACGGCCGGGCAACAGAGTCGCGTCCGAGTGCTGCCGACAGGCATCGACGGGCACCCGGTGAGGGCCGGCACAGCGCGCCGGTTCGGTGACGTGCCGGATGTCCGCTCGGTGCGCGTCCTTCGCGGTGCGCACCAGATCCGCGACCAGCTCCGGCTGGTCCGCGTCGTCGACGACCTGGAGAGTGGCGCCCTCGGCCCGGGCCTGCTCGTACAGCTCGGCGAGGGGCGCGTCCGCGACCGGCTCGGCGCCGAACCGTCCCCGGTGGGTGTGCCTACGGGCGATCGCCCGGGCCGGAAGCGGCTCCTCGGCGGTGCTGGGCGCGTGGGCCTGGTGGTGGGCGTCCCCTGGAGCCGGCAGGAGGTCGAGCACGGGCCGGAAGCCGAGCTGCCGCACGGCGAGGCGCACGTTGAACAGTGTCGCCCCGCAGGCTATGACGGCCGCCCTGGCGAACAGGAAGAACCAGGGCTGGCTGTGGTGCGGCGAGGGCGCGAGGGATGCGGCGCGGGCCAGATGGAGCGCGGCGCGGCCGGGCCTCTCGTACGTGACCGACATGATGCATCCCGCCTTTCGCGAAGCCTTCACCTCCAGGATCCGCTTCCACCGGGCTGGCGCACTTGGGCCGTCCGTCCCGCCTGATCGGACCTGCTCCGAGCACAGCGGCCTCGCCGGCCTCCTGGCGCCCGTTCGCGACGCCGCAAGGGTCACATCCGCCCGGCTCCGGGCTGCGAAGACGATCGGCGGATCTGGTTGGGCCGGCGTGCCCAGGGCGGATGAGGCAGGACTCGAGGGGTCGCGCTCATTACTCACTCGACCGCCCCTACGACCTGCCAAGTGCGAGGGCGTGTCCGTGGACGACGCCCGCAGCTCCCCGCTTCCGAACTCACCGCTGATGACCCTGTGTGGGCCGAGCAGCCATCTGCGGTGGGTCGAGTACCACTGGGTCCGAGTGATCATCTGGCGTCGTCGCAGGCAGCGGCGGTTGCGGCGACAGGAAGGCGGCTTGTCGCCGACGACCACGACCGCGTCGTAGCACGTCATGTCCGAGACGGATCCGGCCGCCGGCGCCTCGGCCGCGAGGCCCGCCTTGCGCAGGCTCTCGGCAACGCTCTCGGGGATCTGCGCGGTCGATCCGTTCGTCGTCCCGTGGGCGACCAGCCCTTGGTGCGCCTCACGGCCTGTGCAGCCAGTCGTCGGCGACACCGTGGAATGCCGGCTTGTCGGGCCGCAGATGGGAGTCGTCCATCCGGGAGGTGAGCTTGTCCACCACCGCGACGACCCCGTCGATCTGGCGAACCATGGAGACGGCGATCTCCGTCTCGCTCTTGCGTTCCATGTGGCCGGTCAGCGTGACGACGCCTTCGGTCACGGAGACGTCGATACTGCGCGGCGGCAGCCACAGTGCGCGCACCAGCACCTCTTCGACGACCTCGGTGCGGATCTCCGCGTCCGGTCGCAGGAAGACCGTCAGCAGGTCGCGGCGGGTGACGATGCCGACGAGCCGGTTCTCCTCGTCCAGGACGGGCAGCCGCTCCACGCGGTGCTGAGCCATGGTCCGGGCGGCCTCGACGATGCTGTTGTCCGCGTGCACCGTGACGGGTGGCTCGGTCATCAGGTGGCCGGCGGTGCGGGCCCGGGTCTTCACGGCCCGTGTCCTGCCTTCGCGGGTGAGCGAGGCGAGGCGGTGGTGCTTCTTCGGCTCGTACGGGTCCGGCGTCTCCGCCTGCCGGATCATCAGGTCCGTCTCGGAGATGACGCCGATGACCTTCTCGTCCTCGTCGACCACCGGGAGTCCGCTGATGTGATGCTCGCCGAGCAGTCGCGCCACCTCCTTGAACGGGGTTCCGTACATGGCGCGGACCACCTCCGTGGTCATCACGGAGCCGACCTTGTTGTGCTTCATGTCCCTAGCCTCCTCATGTGTCCAGCCTCCTCAGCGAAGTCGCCGCAGATACGGGTCCTGGGGCCTGCGCGGCAGCAGGCGCACACGCGCATCGAGCACACTGACTCCGCCCGGCGTCGCGAGGACGGGGTTGAAGTCGGCCTCGGCCAGTTGCGGCAGGTCGGCCGCCATCCGGGACAGCCGCAGCAGCAGCTGTTCCAGGCGCGCGAGGTCGACGGGCCGCGCGCCGTTCGCACCGAACAGGAGCGGGGCGCAGCGGGGGGCCGTGATCAGGTCGTGCACGTCGTTGTCGGTGAGCGGGGCGAGCCGGGCGGCGTGATCGGCGAGCAGCTCGGTGGCGGTACCGCCGAGGCCGAAGAGCACGAGCGGCCCGAAGACCTCGTCCTGGACGACCCCCGCGAACAGCTCGGTGCCGCGGTCGGCCAGCGGCTGCAGCACCACGCCCGTCAGCAGGCCGGCGAACCGGGTCTCCAGGTCCCGGAAGGCGGCCCGGATCTGGGCGTCGCCGCGCAGGTCGAGGTGGACGGCGTGCTCGGCGGTCTTGTGCAGCAGACCGGGCCAGTGCCCCTTCATGACCACCCGGCCATCGGCGCCGCGCAGCCGGTCGGCGGCGAGGACTGCGTCGTCCTCGGTCTCCGCCCACGCCCACGGCGACTGCGGAATGCCGTAGCAGCCGAGGAGTTCGGCACAGGTACGCGGGTCGAGCCAGCCACCGTCCGGATGCGCCTCGAGGTAGGTCTCGACGACGGCGTGGGCGCGCGCCGTGTCGACCCCGTCGAGGCTGGGGACGGTGCCCGCGGGCCGGGCCAGCCAGGCGGCGCGCCGGCTCGCGTGGGCGAGCGCCCGCGCCGCCGCCTGGGGTTCGGCGTACGAGGGGACGGTGCCGCCGTCGGCCGGCAGGAGTTCGACGGGCAGGGCCTGTTCGAGCCGTATCACGGCGATCGGCTTGGTCCGCCGGGCCGGGGCCCGGGTGAGGGCCCGGACGAGGTCGTCGCCGGTCGCCACGGCGAGCGCCGTGGGGACCAGGGCCACCAGCACGGCGTCGACACCGCTGTGCCGCATGATCCGGTCCACGCAGTCCGTGAGTTGTTCCTCCGTGACGGCGGCGGTCGCGTCGACCGGGTTGCCGACGGCGGCGCCGTCGGGCAGGACGGCGAGCAGGTCGTCGATCAGTTCGGGGGTGGGCGGTGGCAGGGTCAGCCCGGCCTCGGCACAGGCGTCCGCCGCGAGCACGCCCGCTCCGCCCGCGTTGGTGACGATCGCGACCCGGGAGCCGTCGGGCAGCCGCTGGGAGTGCAACAGGGCTGCGGCTTCCAGGAGTTCGCCCACCGAACGGGTGGCGGTGATGCCTGCCTGTGTGAACAGCGCACCGCGGGTCATGGTGCGGGTGGCGGCGGCCGCCGTGTGCGAGGCGGCGGCGCGCCGTCCCGCGTCGGTGCGGCCCGCGTCCACGGTCAGGAGCGGCATGCGGCGGGTCACGCGGCGGGCGGTACGGGAGAAGGCCCGCGGATTGCCGAAGGACTCCAGGTGCAGCAGGGCGAGATCGGTGCGGCCGTCGCTCTCCCACCACTGAAGCATGTCGTTGCCGCTGACGTCGTACTTGTCACCGAGGGAGACGAAGCTGGAGACGCCGATGCCGAGCCGGGACAGCCCGTCGAGCAGGGCGATGCCGACGCCCCCGGACTGTACGGCGACGCCCGCGGTTCCGGGGCGCGGGTGGCCGGCGGCGAAGGTGGCGTCCAGGGACAGGGCCGGGTCGGTGTGGGAGATGCCGAGGCAGTTGGGACCGACAAGGCGCATGCCGTACGAGCGGCAGGTCGCCGTCAGCGCCCGGGACTGGTCGGCGTCGAGGCCCGCGGTCACGACGAGGAGGGCGCGTACGCCTGCCTTGCCGCACTCCTCGGCGGTCTCCGGGATCGCGGTGGCGGGCACGGCGAGAACCGCGAGGTCGGGTGTCACGGGCAGGGCGGCGACCGACGGGTAGGAGGGCACGCCGAGGATCGCGGAAGCGCCGGGGTTCACCGCGAACAGACGCCGGTTGAACCCGCCCGATTGCAGGTGGTGCAGGATCGCCCGGCCCACCGAGGCGGGTTTGCGTCCGGCGCCGAGGACAGCGACTGCGTTCGGTCGCAGCAGCGGTTCGAGGCTGGCCACGTCGGCGGCGCGGCCGCGTTCCTCCACGGCCGTGAGGTAGGTGTCGCTGTCGTCGAGGGCGATGGTGCAGCGCACCTCCGGGCCGTCGAAGCGGCGGGTCGTGCGCAGGCCGAGGTCGGCGAAGAGCCGCAGCACCTCGCGGTTCTCGCTGAGGGCATCGGCCGTGAAGGCGGTGACGCCCTCGGCGCGGGCGGCGGAGACCAGGTGCTCGACCAGGAGGGTGCCGACGCCGCGGTGGTGGAGTCCGTCGGCCACCGTGATGGAGATGTCGGCCGTGGTGCCGGTGCCGCCTGTGTCGTACTCGGCGAGCCCGATCACCTGGCCCTTCGTCTCGGCCAGCAGGGCGCGGTATCCAGGCCGCGGTGTGCCGCAGGCCCGGTCGGCCGCCATTTCGGCGGAGCGGCGGCTGACGGCGAAGAACCGCAGCCGGAGGTTTTCCGGGGACATCTCCTCGTACAGCCCTTGGAGCTGGTCGTGGTCGCCCCGGTGAACGGGACGGATGCACACGGTGGTGCCGTCCGCGAGCAGGGCGTGAACCATGGGACGGGTGAGTGCTTCGTGCGTCATCGCAGATCTCTCCTCCGGGTCACCTCACCCTTCGAGCCTCCAGCGGAACGGACGGCGGCCACAGGGGCTGTCCGGGCGCTACGGGTGGGCCGATCGGCCCTCGAAGCCCAGCCGGCCCGGGGCATCCGGTCGATGACGTCCCCGCGATCCGGGGCATCGGGCAGGGCCGGCGCCAGCCGCGCGATCTGCAGACCTACGTCCTCGATCACGCCGCGAGCCTGTGAACAGGTCGACGGACGAGTTTGCCGCCACAGCGCGGCCCGGAGTCGACGGCGGCGAAGGCGTCCTCGTTCACCGCCAGGGCGATCGCCGCGTGCGCGGCCGTACCGGTTGAGGACCTGGCCACGTCGTCCTTGCGGGCCCCATGACGAGGGCCGCGCTGCTACGCCGTCAGTCTCCGAGCACCAGTCGGCCCGTCTCCCCCGGTTGCAGGCAGACCGCCCGGTCCGGCAGTCGTACGTCGATCGGTGAGCCGTCGGAGGAGGGCACCGCGATCTCCAGCAGTCCGCGCTCCAGCCTGAGTTGCACTCCCCAGTGGCCCTGGTAGCGCAGGGCGAAGCCGTACGAGGACAGCTCCGGGAGGGGTACGGGATCGAGCCACAGTGCTCCGTTCCGCGTCTCCAGGCCGGTCAGCCCGCGCTGGACGAGGTCGAGGGTGCCGGCCATGGCGCCCAGGTGGATTCCCTCGCCGGTGGTGCCGCCCTGAACGTCGGCGATGTCGCCCTGGAGGGCCTCCTGGCAGAACTTCCATGCCTCCGCGCGCCGGGCGCGGGCCAGCACCCAACCGTGGACCAGACCGCTGAGTGTGGACCCGTGACTGGTGCGCCGCAGATAGTGGTCAACGGTGCGCCGCCAGGTGTCCTCGTCGAGCCGCAGCCCCAAGCGCCGGAAAAGGCCCTGCAGTTCGGCCGGTGAGAAGAGGTAGCCCAGCATCAGTACGTCGGCCTGCTTCGAGGCGCGGTAGCGGTTGACGGTGTCGCCCTCCGCCTCCAGGATCCGGTCGAGCCGCCTGATGTCGCCGTACCGCTCCCGGTAGCCGTCCCAGTCGAGCTCGGCGAGGTCGCCGTAGCCCTCGAACTGGCTGATCACGTCGTCGTGGAAGGGCACATGGAGGGTGCGGGACACGTCCTCCCACTGTTCGAGTTCGCCGCCGTCCAGTCCCGCGCGCTCGACGAGTTCGCGCCGCCGGGGCTCGGGCAGGGAGTCCAGCAGCTCCAGCGTGCGGGCGAGCACCCAGGCGGCCGTGACATTCGTGTAGGCGTTGTCGTCCAGGCCGGGTTCCGCCGCGCCGGGATACGCGTCGTGGTATTCGTCGGGACCGACCACGCCCGTGATGCGGTGCCGTCCGAGGGTCTCGTCGTAGACCGCGGAGTCGGCCCAGAAACGGGCGATCTGCAGCAGCATCTCGGCGCCTTTGGTGTGCCGGAACTCGGCGTCGCCGCTCGCCTCGCAGTACTGCCACACGTTGTAGGCGATGGCCGATCCGACGTGGTGCTGCAGCCGGGAGTGGTCGGGCAGCCAGCGTCCCGAGCGCGGGTTGAGGTGCAGTCGCTGGGTCTCCTCGCGCCCGTCGCTGCCACTCTGCCAGGGATACAGCGCACCCCGGCGGCCCCACTCCGACGCAGCGGTGCGGGCCTGTTCGAGCCGGCGGTGCCGGTAGCGGAGCAGGGCGCGGGACACCTCGGGGAAGTGCAGGTTGAGATAGGGCAGGACGAACAGCTCGTCCCAGAAGACGTGTCCGCGGTAGGCCTCGCCGTGCAGGCCGCGGGCGGGCACCCCGACATCGAGGTCGGCGGTGTGCGGGGAGAGCGTCTGCAGGACGTGGAAGAGGTGCAGCCGCAGGATGCGGCCCGCCTCGCCGTCGACCTGGAGGTCCGCGCGACGCCAGAGCTGGTCCCAGGCCGTGAGGTGCGTCTCCAGGATCTCGTCGAAGGCCGGCGCCCGGGTCACCCGGTCGACGGCGGCGAACAGCGGGTCGCTGATCGCCGGGTCGCGCGAGGTGTGCAGGGCGACGGTCTTGTCGACGACGGCGGTGCTCCCCGCCACCAGTTCCAGGCGCAACCGCTGGACCGCGCGAAGGACTTCGTGGCCGACCGTGGCCGGCTCATCGGCACGGAGGCGAGCCGCCATGCCGATACGGATGTCCGACGTGCGGGTGCGGCAGCGCAGCCACACGGTGTCGGGGGCGGCCGTCCCGGTGTGCACATGGGTGAGGTGGCCGCCGTCCAGGTCCCGGTAGCGGGGCACGCCGGAGTTGGTGACCCCGCCGTCGAGGGCCACTTCGACATCGAGCCCGCCGGAGAAGCCCTCGGCGGTGAACTCGGTACGCAGCGCGGCCAGATGGGGGTCCGCCATATACACGAGGCGCTGCTGACGGACCGCCAGAACCCGTCCTTCACCGAGGTCGTAGCGGGTGCGTCGCTCCAGCAGCCCGGCGGACAGGTGCAGGGTCATGCGGTGCTCGAGCACGGTCGCGGTGTCGGGGGTGACCCACGGCTGCCCGGGGAGGCGGAAGCGCAGGGGGAGCCAGTTCGGCAGGTTGACCATGTCCTCGTTCTCGACCTGGTGACCCGCCACTTCGGAGGTGAGTCGGTTGTAGCAGCCGGCCACATACGTGCCTGGGTAGTGCACCTCGTCCGCGGCGCACTCGGGCAAGGCGCCCCGCGTGGCGAAGTAGCCGTTGCCCACCGTGCAGAGGGATTCCCTCAGGCGTTCGTCGGCGGGCACGTAGCCCTCGTACTCCCAGGTCCAGCCGGTCACTTCGACGCTCCTTGCGCGACAGGTTCTGCCCGGTCGGGTACGACGATGTCGGGCACGTGCCGCAGCACTCCGCCCCCGGCCCTTGGACCGACCGGACGCTCCACGCTGATCACCAGGGCGACTCCGCCGCAATGGCCCGCCACCAGGAAGAGGCCAGGCCGCGGCTCGCCCGGCCGGCCCGGACGGGCTGCCTCGCCGTCGTCCGAGCGGGACGCGGAGGCCGATGCGTTCCGCGGACAGTCGTGCCCTACGTCGAGCCGGCGGCGTCGGTCCGGGTCATGCGTCGGACGGGCGTGCAGGCAGGCGTCGAAGACCGTCTTCCACGCCGCTGCACGCACCCGGGCCGAGTCGGTGATCACTCCGTCGGTGTCGAAGACGACGGCGCACACGTCGCGCAACACCGGTGCGAGCGCGTTGCGGGACGTGGCGCGGGCCGGCGGACGGCGCACGGTCATGCCTGCTGCGGCACGACCGCGACCGGGCAGTCGGAGTGGTGCAGCAACGTGTGGGCCACCCTGCCGAGTTGGAGGCCGACGTGACCGGTACGGCGCTGCGCTCCGACGATCAGGAGGTCCGCTGCGGCCGACCGCGCCAGGAGGACCTTGCGCGCCGGTCCTTCGACCGTGCTGCGGCGCAGCCGGACCTTCGGGTGGTCCGCGACTGCGTCCTCCAGCAAGGAGTCGAGCAGAGCGGACGCCCGCTCCTCATGGCGGTGGGCCGGATCCTCGGCCAGCCGTGGGTGGTCGGCACCTTCGTGCGCGGGGCAGCGCCAGGCCCGTACGACGTCCAGGGTGCACCCGCGCGCCTCGGCCTCACGGAAGGCGAACCGCACTGCCTCACCGCTGGTCGCCGACTCGCCCGCACCGAGCACGATCCGCTCGTGAGTGGCCTCGAGCCCGGCCTTGTCGCCACGGACGACGACCACGGGGCCGTGGGCACGGGCCGCCACGGCCAGTCCGACGGAGCCGAGGAGCAAGCCCGCCAGCTCGCCACGGCCGCGTGAGCCCGTCACCAGGACGGACGCGTTGTGGCCTTCACGGAGCAACGCGGCCACCGCTTCCTCGGGGACCACCTCGGCGGTGACCTTGATCTCCGGGTTGTGCCGACGGGCGCGCTCCGTCGCGGAGGCGACGACGTGCTCCGCCATCACCCGCTCGGAGGGGCGTTCCAGGCTTTCCGACGGAACGGCACCTTCGTAGCGTTCCCACAGGGAGGCGTAGACCAGCCGCAAGGGCAGACCGTGCCGAGCCGCCTCGTCCACGGCCCAGTCGACCGCCGCGAGGCTCCCGTCCGATCCGTCGACGCCCACGATCAGGGGCAGCTCCATCGTCCCCACCGCCTTTCGTCGGTCTGTACGGTTGTTCAGCCCATGACCCACCTTCACCGTGGCACCCGCAGCCGGGCTGCAGCAGGGGTGGTTCGGCCCCGGACGGGGCCGTTCGGCCCACATGCCGCGTCATGTTCCGCTCGGCACCGGATGAAGGCGCCGGTGCCCGTCATGCTGCGTGGACGGCGACGACCTCGCGCCGCGGTCCGCCGAGGACGACCTTGAGCGCCCCGGTCTCGGCCGCGTGGGCGAAGACCTCGTACGCCTCTTCCATGCGGTCGAGCGGGAAGGTGTGGGTGACCAGTTGCGAGGTCGGCAGCCGTCCGGACGCCGCCATCCGCAGCAGGGTGGGCGTGGAGTGGGTGTCCACCAGCCCCGTGGTGATGGTCACGTTCTTGATCCACAGGTCTTCCAGGTGCAGGGTCGCGGGCTTGCCGTGCACGCCGACATTGGCCACGTGCCCGCCGGGCCGCACCATGCGGGTGCACAGTTCGAAGCTCTCCGGCACGCCGACCGCCTCGATGACCACGTCGGCTCCGAGCCCGTCGGTGAGGTCGGCGATCAGCTGCTCCGGCTCCTCGCTCGCGTCGGCCACCGCCTCGGCCCCCAGTTTCCGCGCCGCCTCGAGGCGGGACGCGGCAAGGTCCACGGCGACGATGCGCTCGGGGGCGAACAGCCGGGCCGTGGCGATCGCGGCCAAGCCGATGGGCCCCGCCCCGACCACGGCGACGGTGTCTCCGGGACGCACCTGACCGTTGAGCACACCCACTTCGTAGGCCGTCGGGAAGATGTCGGCGAGCAGTACGGCGTCCTCGTCGTCCACCGCGCTCGGAAGGGCATGCACGGAGAGGTCGGCGTAGGGGACCCGGACGAACTCGGCCTGGGTGCCGTTGGTCAGGTGGCCGAGGATCCAGCCCCCGCCGCCCCGGCACTGGCCGTACATCGCCTCGCGGCAGTAGCGGCAGCGTCCGCAGGCGCTGATGCAGGAGACCAGGACCCGGTCTCCGGGACGCACGGTGCGCACGTCGGCGCCGACCTCGACGATCTCGCCCACCGCCTCGTGGCCCAGGATCGTGCCGGGCCGGACCTCGGGCACGTCGCCCTTGAGGATGTGCAGGTCCGTCCCGCAGATGGTGACGGCGTGGGCCCGCACGATCGCGTCGGTGGCCTCCTGGAGACCGGGGTCGGGGACCTCCTCCCAGGCGGCCTGCCCGGGGCCGTGGAACACGTAGCCTTTCATGTCACCCCTCACTCTCCTGATCGCTTACGGCGTCCCGGCCCGGCCAACCGCCGTCGACGGGCAAGAGCCGAGCATCCGAGTCGCCGCCGGGTTTGCCCCGCACTTCCAGCTTGTCCCGGGTCCGTGCGATCCGCATGAGCCGGTCGGCCCCGTCCCGCCTCGCTCTGCCGCGTCACCTTCTGAAGGTGGCGAGAGAGTGAGGGCCGAGAACGGCCGAGTGACGCTCGGCGGCGGAGCGACGCAGCGCTTGCGACGGCGGCGCAGTGCGTTGCGATCGCTGCCCCATGGGCTGGACGGGCGCATCCGCGCACCGTCCGGCCCTCCCCGGGCGGGTGGTCCGTAACACGATGCCGGAATCGACGGAAGCGAGTTGCGTTCGTGAAGTGTGGGTCGAACGGCCCTGCCGTCGGGCTTCGAGGGCGGCGCACACTGAAACACGCACGGACGCGGCGCACCTGACCGTCCAGGAGGCGGATCGCAACCATGAACGGACGGACCCGAGGGGAGTCCGAGGAGACGCGAGTCCTGGTCGTGGAGGACGAGCGGGGCATCGCGGAGTCCCTCGTGCGCGGTCTGCGGCAGGCCGGATACGCGGTCGAGGGCGTCCGCACCGGCCGGGCCGCCCTGGCGGCCGCGTCCTGCGACGTCGTCCTCCTCGATCTGGGGCTGCCCGACATCGACGGGGTCGAGGTGTGCCGGCGCCTGCGTGCCCGGTCCGACGCCGCGATCATCGCCGTGACAGCGCGGGGTGAGGAGGCGGACCGGGTGGTCGCCCTGGACGAGGGCGCCGACGACTACCTGGTCAAGCCGTTCGGCCTCGCCGAACTGCTGGCCCGGATGCGTGCCGTGCTGCGCCGCCGGCGCCCGGCCGGACCGGAGATCCTGCGGCACGGGCCGCTGGCGGTCGATCTGCGCACCCGACAGGTCGCGGTGGACGGCGCCCCGGTCTCTCTGACGCCGAAGGAGTTCTGCATCCTGGAGTGTCTGGCCGCCGATCCGGGACGGGTGGTGAGCCGGCAGGAGATCCTGGAACGGGCCTGGGACGCCCACTGGTACGGGCCGACCAAGGTCTTGGACGTGCACGTCGCGGCACTGCGCCGGAAGCTCGGCGCGCCGGGGCTGATCGAGACGGTGTACGGGCACGGGTTCCGGCTCGGGGCGGTCGAGGGGCTCCGGGAGCAGCCGTGACCCGCCGGATCACCGTGACACTCCTCGCGCTGACCACCGTTCTGCTGGTGCTGGCGGTCCTACCGCTCGGGGCGCTGATGACGGCCCGGGAACGCGTGGCCTTCCGCGACGACCAGCAAGCGACCACCCGGGGGATCGCCGCGGCGGCCGAGGAACATCTCTCCGATCACCGGCCGGCCACCGCCATGCGTCAGGAGCTGCACGCCGCGGCCGAGGCGGGCGACTGCGCCGCCGTGTACGACGCGTCCGCGCGGCTGGTGGCTGGCACGCAGTGCTCGGCCGCTCAGGGTGAGGAGGCGCGCGAGCTGGTGGATCGGGTGCTGGCCGGACATGAGCCGGTGCCGCCGGAGAACGAGGGCCGCCTGCTCGCCGCGGAACCTGCCGGTGATGTCCGAGAGCCCGTGGGTGCCGTCGTGCTGGCTCGTTCCGCCGCGCCCTTGAATGCCCGGATCGCCGCGATCTGGGGCTGGTCCGCCGGGATCGGCTTGCTGGGGCTCGCCGCGTCCGTGCTGCTGTCCGTGCGCCTGGCCCGCTGGGTGAGCCGACCTCTGTCGACCTTGGATTCCGCCGCCCAGCGGCTGGGTGAGGGTGCCCTCGGAGAGCGGGCGGTCGTCGACGGGGGACCACCGGAGGTGCGCCGACTGGCCGCCAGCTTCAACACGATGGCGGGCCGTACGGAGGCTCTGGTGCACGGCCACCGGGCCGTGATCGCCGATGTGTCGCACCAGTTGCGCACACCGTTGGCCGCCCTGCGACTGCGGCTCGACGTCCTGGCGGCCGGAGCCGAGGGCGACACCGCGGAGCAACTGGCCGCCGCTCAGGGGGAGATCGCCCGGCTGTCCCGACTGGTCGACGGGCTGCTGGCGGTGGCACGCGCCGAACAGGCGACCCCGCGTCCGGTCGCCGTCCGGGTCGACGAGGTGGTGGCGGCACGCGTGGACGCGTGGTCGCCCGTGGCCGAGGAGCGCAACGTGCTGCTGAGCACGCCCTCGGGACCCGCCCTGACCGCCTCGCTGGGCAGCGGACACCTGGAGCAGATCCTCGACAACCTGATTGCGAACGCCGTGGACGCCGTTCCCGACGGCGGAAGTGTCACGGTCGGACATGGGGTGGCGGGCCGCTTCGCCAGGGTGCGGGTCAGGGACGACGGTCCCGGCATGGACACCGACGCCAAGGCAGCCGCGTTCCACCGGTTCGGCAATCCGGAGGCCCGGGGCACCGGGCTGGGGCTGGCCATCGTCCACCGGCTCGTCACCGTCAACGGCGGCACCGTGGATCTGGAGGACACTCCAGGGGGCGGGCTGACCGTCGTACTGGATCTGCCGCTGTGGCCGCGAGGTGAGCACGGGCGACGGGCGACGTCCGTGCCGGCGGCCAGTGCGTGAGCGGCGGAGATCTTTACCGGTTCTGAAGAAGAGGTGAGCAGGTTCCCGGGTGCCGGCCGCACAGCCTGGAGATGCACGCAGCCGAACCCGGGCCGCCTATCCTCCAGGAGCCGCTGCCATGTCCTTCCCGCCGCACGACTTCGACCCCGCCGCCCCGCCCGGTGCTGCGGCGCGCGCACGCGATCGCGGCGTGACGCGGGTCCGCGGCCTCACCCGGTGGATCGCCGTCGCCGCCCTCGCCGGCACCGCCGCCCTCGGAGCCGTCTACACCCACCTGCTGCCGGGAAGCCCGACGCCACCCACCCCGGCGGCACCGGTCGTACACAACCCGGTCGCCCCCTCCTCCACAGCCACCCACGGCGCCACCGGCGACGACTCCGGCAGCCACGAAGGCGATGACGACGAAGGCGAGGGGGCAGCCCGCACGACCCAGCCGGCCCTGCGGGCTCCGGCGCAGCCGCCCACCCCCACCCCACAGCAGCCCCAGTCCACGACGGGGGCGTCATGACCAGTCAAGCCGCACCCCGGTCCCCCGTGCCGGCGCCCGCCGAGGCGGTGTTTCCCGCCCTCGGCACCACGGCCGCGCTGCTCGTGACCGACCCGCCCGCCCTGCCTGCCGCGGAGGCGGTCCTGCGGGCCGAGCTGGCCGCCGTGGACGCGACGTGCAGCCGCTTCCGGCCGGACTCCGAGCTCACCCGGGTGAACCTGGCCGCGGGCACCGCGGTGACGGTCGGCGAGCGCTTCGCCGAGGCACTGGAGGCCGCGCTGCGCACCGCCGAACTCACCGACGGAGCCGTGGACCCCACCGTCGGCCGCGCGGTGATCGCGCTCGGCTACGACCGCACCTTCTCCTCCCTGCGACCCGACGACGTACGCCCCCTGCCGGTGTTCCGACCCGCGCCCGGCTGGCGCAGCATCGTCTGGAATCCTCGCGACCGGCGGCTGCGCCTGCCCGTGGACACCTACCTCGACCTGGGCTCGTCCGCCAAGGCCCTCACCGCCGACCGGGCCGCCCGCCGGGCCGCTGCCGCCGCCGGCTGCGGTGTGGTGGTCAACCTGGGCGGCGATCTGGCGGTGGCCGGGACACCGCCGGACGGCGGCTGGCGGATCGCCCTCGCCGACGACCACGCCCAGCCTGCGCGGGCCCATTGCCCGACCGTCGCGGTGACCACCGGCGCGCTGGCGACCTCCGGTGTCCGGGTGCGCACCTGGCGGCGGGCCGGACGGAGCGTGCACCACATCGTGGACCCGATGACCGGTGAGCCCGCCGCGCCCGTCTGGCACACCGTCACCGTGGCGGCAGCCGACTGCGTGGACGCCAACGCCGCCAGCACAGCGGCGATCGTGCTGGGCCACTCGGCCGAGGACTGGCTGCGCCGCACCGGTCTCCCCGCCCGCCTGGTGGACCCGGATGGCCGCGTCGTACGTCTCGGCGGCTGGCCGTCCGATGCCCTCCCCGGAGGTGCGCGATGACGGCCCTGGCCCTGACGGGCAGCCCCCTCTGGTACGCGAGTCGGGCCGGCGGCACCCTGGCGCTGCTGCTGCTCACCGCCACGGTGGTGCTCGGCATCGCCGCCGGAGGGCGCGCGGCTCCGCGGCGGATCGGCCGTTTCGAGATCGGCCTGCTGCACCGCAACCTGTCCGTGCTGACCCTGGTGTTCCTGATCGCGCACGTGGTCACCGCGGTGCTCGACCCGTTCGTCCATCTGGGATGGACGGTGACCGTGGTTCCGTTCGGTGCGTCGTACCGTCCGCTCTGGCTCGGGCTGGGCACGGTCGCGCTCGATCTGCTGCTGGCGGTCCTGGTCACCAGCGCGGTGCGGTCGCGTATCGGGGCGCGCCGCTGGAAGGCCGTGCACCTGCTGGCGTACGCGGCCTGGCCGGTCGCCCTCTTCCACGGCGTGGGGACGGGCACCGACACCCGGCTGTCGCTGCAGCTGTGGCTGTACGCGGGCTGTCTCATGTCCGTGGTCGGCGCGGTGTGGTGGCGGCTGGCGAAGTCCGGCCCGGGACGTGTCGGGGGACGCCTCGTCGCCGCGGTGACCGCGGCCGCCGTACCGGTGCTGCTTGCCGCGTTCCTGGCCGCCGGGCCGCTGCAGCCCGGCTGGGCCCAGCGTGCCGCCGCCACGATCGCACTCCATCTCGGGGGTGGACGATGAACTCCTCGGTTCCGACGGCTTCCGACGCGCACGGCACGAACGCGACGGGCGCGTCCGCCACCGCCCGGCTCCTGGCGGGCTGGTACGACACCGGTAGGCCCGCCGACCTGCGGGAGCACCTACGGCGGTACGGGCCTCCCCCGGTCGCCGTGGCGCGCGGCCACCGCCACGCGGTGCCTCTGGTGCGGGCCGTGGAGGCGGCCGGGCTCACCGGCCGCGGCGGCGCCGGCTTCCCCACCGCCGCCAAGCTGCGTGCGGTGGCGGCGCGACGGGGTCGGGCCGTGGTCGTCGTCAACGCCATGGAGAGCGAACCGCCCAGCCGCAAGGACCAGTTCCTCCTCGCGGTCGCACCCCACCTCGTCCTGGACGGTGCCGTCCTCGCCGCGGAGGCGGTCGGCGCCGACACCGTCCACATCTGCCTGCCGCGCGGTCGCCCCGCCCAGTACCGGCAGCTGAACGCCGCCGTGGACGACCGCAGACGGGCCCGCCTCGACGCCGTGGCGCTGCTGCCGCACGCCCTCCCGCACGCCTACGTGTCCAGCGAGTCGACCTCCCTGGTGCGCTGGCTCAACGGGGGCGAGGCCCGGCCGCTGGGCCACCCGCCGCGCAGCCACGAGCGCGGTGTCGCGCGGCTCCCCACGCTCGTCCACAACGCCGAGACGCTCGCCCATCTGGCTTTGGTCGCCCGCTACGGTCCGGACTGGTTCCGGCAGACGGGGACGCCCGAAGAGCCGGGCACCACACTCGTCACCGTCTCCGGTGCCGTGGCCGCTCCCGGGGTCCTGGAGGTCGCGCTCGGCACTCCGCTCGCGGCGCTCCTGGACGGTGCCGGCGGGCCCACGGAACCATTGCGGGCAGTGCTGCTCGGTGGCTTCGCGGGCGCCTGGCTGCCGGCCACGCACCTGCACACCCCCCTCACCCGGCACGACCTGGCCGAGCTGGGCGCCGCGCCGGGCGCGGGCGTGATCGTCGCCCTTCCCCGGGCCGCCTGCGGGCTGACCGAGACGGCACGGGTGCTCGCCTACCTCGCGGCGCACAGCGCGCGTCAGTGCGGCCCCTGCCGTCTCGGACTGCCCGCCGTGGCCGAGGACTTCGCCGCCCTGGCCGCCGGACGGGCCGAACCGGCCCTGCTGTCCCGCCTGCGCCGGCGCACCGGTTTGCTGCCGGACCGGGGGGCCTGCCGACACCCCGACGGCGCCGCGCGACTCGCCGCCTCCGCCCTGCGTGTCTTCGCCGACGACGTCGACCACCACCTCACGCACGGCGCCTGCCCGGCCGGCCACCGGCCACCCCTGCTCCCCGTACCACCCGCCGAGCCCCCGGAGGCATGGCGATGACCCGCACCCGCACCCTGCGTATCGACCGGATCGCGTGCACGGGCCACGGCCTGTGCGCCGAGCTCCTCCCCGAACTCGTCGACCTCGACGAATGGGGCTTCCCCGTCCTGGGACAGCCGACCGTCCCCGCACACCTGCAGGCCCACGCCCGCCGAGCCGTCGCCGCCTGTCCCGTCCTGGCCCTGCGCGCGGACCGCACACCGCGATGACCGTACGACCTTGTCCGGACCGTCCGTTCCTGCCCCCGCCCGTCGTCATGACGAGGGGGTACACCGTCATGACGGTCTCGGCATCTACGGATGCGGTGCGGTCGGGGCCGTTCGGCCCTGGCCCCGTCGAGGCCCGCGTGGTGTGCTGTAGGTGACGGGAAGGACCCGGAAAGACGCGGGGAAACGGCTCGGGGCCGTGCACCGCGCAATCAGGATCCGCGAGAAGCGGGTGGGGTCCTTCCCGCCGCTCATGGCCGGACGCCTTCCGCCGTGTCCCGCGCCACTGCGCCCCGGTGGCGCACGATCTCCGCCTCGACGCATTCGGCCAGGTGCCCGACCGTCGCGGCGACGGGCTCGGACAGCCCCCGGCCGAACGAGGTGTCCGCGCCGTCTACGGCATACGCCACCAGGTGTCCGGGCAGCCGACCGAGCGCCCGGGCCAGGTTGACGGCTTCCCCCAGGCCGTACGGACGCATCGTGCCGGCCCGCCGCAGCGCCGCGCCGCCGAGTTCGAGGCGGTAGATGCGGCCAGGATGGCTCGGACGGGCATGGGCGGGCTCCAGCACGACGGCAAGCTCCGCGTTCTCCCACAGCCGGATCACCCGGGCCGGGTCGGGGTCGCATTCGGTGAGCAACGTGCCCGGGGGCAGAGGGCGTTCGGCGGCTCGTTCCCTCAACCGGGAGAGCACCGCTCGGGCGACACCTTCGTCGTGGCGGCTCGGATCGCCGACACCGATGATCGCGATGCGGGTGGAGACAGTCATCGTTCCTCTCCCTCCACTGCGGGTGTCTCCAGACTCGGCGGAGCGGAGTGTTCCGGTCACTGGGCCGAAGGACCTCGCGACGGCCCGGTCGGCCCTGCACCGGGTCCGGGTCCGAAGCGCTGCACCGTTCCTGGCCCGGACAGGCGCGTGCGCGGCCGGCGTACCGGCCGCGCACGTGGGCTACGGCTGGGCGCTCCCCTCACTCAGCCGTGCCGCACCGAAATGGTCTTCGTGCCCGTCTTCGTCTCGGGCACCGGGATCGTGACGGTCAGAACACCGTCCTTGTAATCAGCAGTGGCCTCATCCCCCTTGGCGCCGACGGGCAGCCGGACGGAGCGGGCGAAGGTGCCGTAGCGGAACTCCGTGTGGTGCTTCTGCGTCGTCTCCTCACTGCGCTCGGCCCGCAGGGTCAGAACGCCTTCCGTGACGGTGATTTCGACATCCTTCGCGGGTCGATGCCCGGGAGCTCCGCCCGCACCACGTACCGCTCCTCCGCAAGCTGCTCCTCGATGCGGATGCCGTGCAGCCCGGGGACGGTGTGCGCCCCGGGGAACCCGGTCTCGACCCAGCCGAACAGGTCGGGCAGGGTCGGCCGGCCCGGCAGTCGCTCGATCATGCCAGCCATCTCGTTCCCCTCCTCTTCTTGGCCACAGGCCGACCGGTGCCCTACTGGACCCGATGGGCCCTGGCGTTCAACGTTCGCCCGCTGAACGCCAGTTGGTACCACCCCCTCATGACTCGCCGCCGACTCCCGATGGCTGCGTGCTCGTCCCGCCGTCCGGGAGATCCGGGTCGAGGTCGGGTCTGCGGTGCGGGCCCATGAGCGCGCAGTCGACGTCCACGACGCCTTCGACGGCCCGTACCAGGCGGGTGGTGAGGGGGACGAGGCCGGTGTCGGCGATCCTTCCGGTGAGCGTCACGAGTCCGTCGTGGACCTCCACCCGGATCGGAAGGAGCGGTGCGGGGAAGAGAGGGGCGACGATCTCTCGGCGGACCTCATCAGCGATGTCCTCGTCGTCCCGCAGAAAGACCTTCAGCAGGTCGGACCGGCTGACGATGCCCTGCAACCCGCCCTCGTCGTCGACCACGGGCAGGCGTTTCACCTTGTGGAGCGCCATGATCCGCGCGGCCTGTCCGAGGGACGCGTGCGCGGGGACGGTCAGTGGCGGGGCGGTCATCAGCTCCTCGGCGGTCACCGCGCCGGCCTTCACCAGGTCGGCCAGGCGGCGCAGTTGGGTGTAGCGGTCCGGGTCGCCGTCACGGAACTCCTCTTTGGGCAGCAGGTCGGCCTCGGAGACGACCCCGATCACCTGGCTGCCGCCCTCCAGCACGGGCATGGCGCCGACCTTCCAGTGCTGCATGGTCTTGACGATGTCCTTGAACGTCGCTCGGGGGCCTAGGGCGACGACGGTGCGGGTCATCACATCGCTGACGAGGTGCGGAGTGCCGTGCATGGCGTCCTCCAGGGGTTTCGCGTCGCGCAGCATGCTCATCTCGGGACACCTTCAGACTCGGGCACGGACCCGGCTGTGGCATGGGCCGAGTGGCCCCATTCCGGGTTCCGGTGGGCTCCTCCGCCGGAGAAGGCCTGATCAGGAACAAAGGGCCGTTCGACCCCCCGTCGAGGCCACGCGGCCCCCTCCCGGCTGGGCTCCTTCGCCGGGGACGCTGCAGTGCAGTGGTCCGCGGGAAGGTGTGGGGACGTCCAAGCGGGGAGGTGTTGGCCGGGCTTCACCCCGTTGTCGTAGGGGCCCGGCGCTGCATGTCGTGCGGCAACTGCTTTCGAATGTGACGACTGCTACGGCGTCTGCCCGGACAACGCGATCAACAAGCTGGGCCCCGGCAAGGAGTTCGCCATCGACCTCGACCACTGCAAGCGGTGCGGACTGTGCGCGGCCGAACGCCCGTCCGGGGCGATCGACAGCCTGCCAGAGGTGTGAAGCGGACAGGCTGAAGCGACCAACCACCGACGGGACGTATGTGATCGAGGCGGACAGGCAGGACGCCCGCTGAGCGCCCTGCCCACATCCGCCCGCCCCGACCCTCGGGGCGGGACCGCGGCAGTTCAGTCGTCGTCCCCGTGGCCACCTGATGCTGTCTTGGAGTAGCCGTCGTGCCACGCGGCCTTCGCCCCTGAGTCGCCTATGCGGTAGACGTCCACAACCGCTCCGGTGGCCACGGCGAGCGACAGAACCGCCGCCGCGATGCGCACCGGCGCGGCGGACCGGCGCGTGCCGTGCGAGGTTCCGGACTCGGCGGTGCGGCGGGCCCTCCACCAGACGACGACAGCCAGAACGAACAGGGCCCCGGCCCACGGGAGCAGGCCGTCGCCGAGCTCGGCGTGCCGGCGCACCAGCGCATCGCTGGCGACGTGTTCCTCCAGCCACTCCCCCGCCCCCGTGGTGACCGGGACGCTCACCAGCGTCACCAGCGCGAGCAGCGGCAGCACGACACCCATGCGCCGGGCCACACTCGGCCAGATCGCACACGCCGCGAGTGCCAACCCGGTCAGGGGAACGAGCACGACGACGAAATGCACGAGCAGAACGTGCGCAGGCAGGCCGTTCACCAGGCTCATGGGTAGATCTCCTCCAGCAGGTTGGCCACGAAGATGTCGATCAGGCGCGGGCCAGCCTGGCACAGGAAATTCTCAGCTTCTTCTGAGATCAACCAGCATCAATTCGCCAGAAAAAGGGCACTGAGCCAAGCAGGCCCGCCTCCGCCCACCGAACTCAGTCGTGCGGTACCACCGCGACCGGCGCCACAGCGTGCTGCAGCACCGCGTGCCCCACGGGGCCGATGTGAGGGAGGTCTCCCTCACTCCGTACGGAGTGCCGGGCGCCGCTCAGGCCGCCGGGATCTCCGGGCGGACGAGCGTGCCCGACCTGCCGTGCACGATCTCGTACGCCGCGTCGAGGGCGCCGATCGCGGCCAGGCCCCTGGTGCGTTCGACGAACCGGGCGGCCGCGTCGGCCTTCGGGCCCATCGAACCGGCGGGGAAGCAGCCGCGGCGCAGGTCGGCGGGGGTGGCGTCGAGAACGGGGCGCTGCTCGGGGGTGCCGTAGTCGGCGTAGATGTTCGGGACGTCGGTGAGGATGAGCAGGAAGTCGGCCTTGAGGTCCTCGGCGAGCAGCGCGGCGGTCAGGTCCTTGTCGATGACGGCCTCGACTCCGCTCAGCGCAGCGGTGTCCTTGTCTGCGATGACGGGGACGCCCCCGCCGCCGGCGCAGATCACCAGCGTGCCGATGTTGAGCAGGTCGTGGATCGTCTCGGTCTCCACGATCCGCTCGGGCGCGGGCGAGGCGACGACGCGCCGCCATCCGGCGGTGTCCTGGGCGATGTGCCAGCCGCGCACCCGGGCGAGGGAGCGGGCGGTGGCTCGGGGATAGACCTGGCCGACGAACTTCATGGGATGCCGGAAGGCGGGGTCGTCGGCCCGGACGAGGGTGTGCGTGACCAGCGCGGCGATCCGGTGTCCGGGCAGCGTGTCGTACAGGGCACGCACCAGCAGGGAGCCGATCATGCCCTGGGTCTGGGCGCCGAGCAGGTCGAGCGGATAGGGGGCGCTCAGAGCGGGGTCGGAGGCGCTCTCGACCGCGAGCAGGCCGATCTGGGGCCCGTTGCCGTGGGTGAGGACGACTTCGTGTTCATGGGCGAGGGCGGCGATCGCGGTGGTGACCCGGTCGATGTTCGCCTGCTGGACGTCTGCGTCGGGACGTTCGCCGCGGTGCAGCAGGGCGTTGCCGCCGAGGGCGATGACGATGCGCATGGTTCAGTCCTCCAGTGCGGCGACGAGGACGGCCTTGATGGTGTGCAGCCGGTTCTCCGTGCAGCCGCCGGCGTCTTGTCGTTGACCTGGTACGGCAACAGCCACTTCCGCATGTCCGAGCCGGGCCACGACGATCGCGGCGTGCCGGCCCACGCGGCGAGTGATCCCGTACGACCAGGCGTTCAGGAATCCCGCGAACTCTCCGAAGGCCTCACGTACGAAGACGGCGTGGCCGCCGCTCGCCGATACGCGCTTCGACAGCGCTCCGAAAGCCACGGCCGACACCAGCGCGCCCACTGTGACCCCGTACGGTGCGAGCGCCGACGGCAGGGCGAACACACCGGTGCCGATGACGCTGCCGATCGCGAGGGCGGACGCGGCGGGCAGTCCCAGTGCCGCCCGGGGAGCGGGCCCGGTCCCGCACCCTGTGGTTCTGGACATCGCTGTGCTCCTTGTGCGGGCGGCTGGGGGATCGGTCGACCCGTGACCGATCCTTCTGCCCGGCCATGACTGCGGTGAGCGGCCACAAGTCCCCGGACGGGCCCATTGGTCCTGGGACCGGCCGGCCGTTCGGGCCAATGCGTGGGACCTGGGCCCTCTGCGCCGGTGGGAGGCCGGTGCACATGCCCAACCCCCGAGTCCTCGCTCACCGCGCACGCGGCCGCGTCAACAGGACGACGCTCCGTTTTGCAGGTCATCTCGCATTCGCCGCTCTCGAACACGTCGGCCGCGGCTCCTGCACGGTGCGCCACACGCCACTCAGGAGGGCGTTCGCGGCATGCCTTGGCTGTTCGGTACGGCGCTCCAGTACGTGGTCCGCACGGCCGAGCGCGTCGAACTGCCGGTCCTCGGCAGTGAGCAGCGGAACATCCCACTCGGCCCATGGGGTGACCCGAGCGGCCCTTGCCCCGCACAGCTGCGGATGCTCAGGCTGATCGTGACCGCCCGTAGCGTTCAAGGCGGCCGAACGCCGACTGGTACGGCAACGCCTGCGCGGCCGGATCGACACGGCCCTGTACGGGGCGAGGATGCGGTGTCTCGCGGACGGGCGGTGCCCTCGATGGTGGCGACGACCACGATCGTGCTCCCAGTGACTCCGATCGTGCTCCCGGTGACTCGGCCGGGACCGCTTTCCCACGCCATGGGCAACCCGGCCCCTGCCCAACCGTGCCGGACAGCGGGACCGTGGTGGTGGCCGGGGCATCCCGGTGCAGCTGCATCCCGACTCCGGTCGTCGACGCCAGGAAGTGATCCCCATGATGTTCTGGTACGACCGCCACATGAGCGGCTGGGGGTGGTTCGGAGCGTCCCTCGGCATGATCGTCTTCTGGGGGCTGCTGATCGCCGCCTTCGTGCTGCTCCTGCGTGCCCTCGACCGCCCGCAGCCGACGGGTCCGCACCGCGCGCCCTGGGCACCGCCCAAGTCGGCCTCGCCCGAGCAGCTGCTCGCCGAACGGTTCGCGCGCGGCGAGGTCGACGAGGAGGAGTACCGGCGCCGTCTGCACGTGCTCCGCGCCGAGGGCACCGACCTCACCGAAGACTGAACGCCGCACCCGACACCGAGCGCGTCGTCGAACTCTCCGCTCGTCCGCCGTCCGGTCACACGATGTCGAGGACGTCGGCCACGGACCGGCGAGGTGTGGCCGGGCCGCGGGGTCCGTAGCCGAGGCGCAGCACCATCTGCACCTGGCCGATGCCCTGCACCGGGTCGCGAGCCAGGCGCCGCAGGTCGGTGCTTTCCAGCGGGTGGGAGGTCAGGGAGGTGGCCAGGTCGGCCTCGGTGGCCTCGAGCAGGACGCGCTCCAGGGCCTGTCCGGCGCGCAGCCAGTCGGCGGGCCCCTCGCCGGAGGTGCTCAGCAGGGCCAGCTGAGGCGTGTACTCGAAGACGGTGCTGCCGCGGTCGGCCACCGTACGGCGTCCCGCGAAGTCCCGCAGCGGAGCCTTGCCGTCCCGTTTGCGGGGCCCGAACGCGTACTCGGGGACGCCGTCGACGGCGACGTCCGCCTCTGACCCGAGCCGGGTCCAGCGCTCGAGGTCCTTCCTCGTGTCGGCGTCCAGCGCGTCACGGCTCTCCGCGTCATGGACGAGGTCGAGCACCGTCTCGACGTGCCAGGGACCAGGGAAGACCAGCACGGCGCCCTCCGCGGCCGCGGCCTGCTGCAACCGGGCCCGTACGTCTTCGGGTACGTCCTTCTCCGCGAACGGGTGACGGCTGGTGTGCCGCTCCCGGATCACGGCGTGCAGCCGTACGAGATCGTCCTCCACCTCGGGTGCTCCGGCGGGGTCGGCCAGCTGGACGGCGGCCATCAGCAACGGGTCACCCGGCTCGGGCAGAAGCCGCGTCTGCGCGCTCAGGCCCGCGTGGGCGGCGGCCACGCGCAGGTTGAACAGGGCCGCGCCGCAGCCGATGTGCAGCGCACGGTTGTCGGGGTCGGAGCCGGGCATGGCCCGCTCAGGGTCGGCGCGCAGCAGGAGGCGGCGCTCGGCGGTTTCGTAGCGGAAGTGCCAGGGCTGCGCATTGTGCATGGACGGAGCCGTCGTGGCCTCGGCGACCAGCGCGGTCACTGTGCTCTCGTCGAGCTGTGGCTGTCGCATCGCGTCCTCCTCACTCCGGGACACGTGCCGAGCTCAACATGCCGACACCCCGCGGTGCAAGGAGCCGACCGGCCCCGGGTCGAGGCCGACCGCCCCTCTCCCGGCCGGTCCCACGCGTGATCATCAAGTTGGGCCCGCACGCCGGGCACGGCATCCGCAAGGGGTCCCCGGCTCCACCGGCGCCGGCCCATTTGGGATGGGTCGAAGCGTCGTAGCTTCAACCCGGAGCGCCACCGCTGCCACTGCACCGAAAAGAACTGCTCAAGCTCACCCAGCAGATCAGCAGCGGCGCGAAGCCGGCGTGTATCCGGCGCTCTATCTCCCGATAGAGGCGGAGCCTGCTCCGAGGGCGACGGCATGAGGTCGGCACCCGGCGCTACGCAGTCATGCGGACGCGCCGAACAGGGCGTCCATAGTCCTCCTGGCCGAGCAGAGAAGACGGCTGGCGCGCCGTCCTTGTATGACCGTCGGCGCGAGAAAAAAACCGCAGTTCCAGGGGCATACGAACGTGCCTTCCGGGGCGTCAACGGCACGTAAGAACAAGCCAGTTCGACCTCGCCCCGGGAGTATGCCGATGAAGCGCACCGACGCCCCACGCCGGACGGTGGTACCGAGTGGACGCAGTACGCGACGCGCGACCGCCGCGGTGGGCGCGATCGCCGCGCTGGCCTCGCTCGTCCTGACCGGTTGCACGGCTGGCACCAACGCTGCTCACCGCACCTCGCCGGCCGCGAAGGCCGAAGCCGTTGCGGCCGCCACGAAGCTCACCTACGCCCAGGACCTGCGGATCTCCGACGCCGAGCAGCACCTGATCACGCTCTGCATGAGGAAGCGGGGTTTCCGCTACTGGGAGGAAGAGCCACTGGGCCTGGAGGAGAGCCGGCCGGTCGGCTACGTGCAGGACGACGTCGACTGGGCGCACCGCCACGGCTACGGCAGCCGGATCATGGCGAAGGAAGACCGCACCCGCCTGCACAACCCCAACATCGCCTACCGCAAGTCCCTTTCCCGCTCGCGCCAGGAGGCCTTCGACATCGCGATGGACGGCGGCCGGGACGCCGTGGTGCTGAAGTCGCCGACGCCGTCCGGCGGCACGATCTCCAAGCAGTCCGGCGGCTGCGCCGGCCAGGCCGAGGAGATGCTGTACGGCGATCCGGCGGCGTGGTTCCGCTCCGACGTGACTGTCAGGAACCTGCGCCCCCTGTACGTGGACAAGCTGCTGCACGACAAGGAGTTCACGAGCGCGGTGCGCGCCTGGTCGCACTGCATGAACAAGGCGGGCCACCCTTTCCCCGACCCCGACGCGGCACGCCAGTCCACGCGCGAGCACAGCGCGGAGCAGACCCGCGCCGAGGAGGCCAGGACCTTCGCGAACGAGACCCGGATCGCGGTCGCCGACGCCACCTGCGCCCGCTTCGTCTCCCTGCGCGCGATCGGCGAGCGACGCGAGGCCCACTACGTCGGCGAACTGGCCGGAAAGTACGGCCGCGCCCTCGACGCCCACCTTCGGATGCAGCGGCACGCCCTGGCCGTCGCCGAACGCACTGTCCCGGCGCGCACCTGAACCGTGACGCGCCGGCCCCTGACATCCGTGGCCCCGCGTCACGGACGGACCCCGCGATGACGCTCGCGGACCCTCACCCCACCCATCCCATCCACGCCTCCCACGAGGCGCAAGCAGAACAGGAATCCGTCATGCGCAAGCTGACCGTCTCCCTCGCCACCCTGGGCCTCGCGGCCCTCGGCCTCGCCATTCCGGCCACCGCTCACGCGGGCCCCGGCTGCAACGCCAACTGGAACGCCCACGGCCGCGACGGCGACGTCCGCGCCTGGGACGGCACCGACTGCGGCGGCGCACTCCTCGGCGTCACCGCGGGCAGCGACCCCTCATGGGGCGACAACCTCGGCCCCTTCCAGGGCAGCGACGCGAACAGCGCCTCGTCCGTGATGAACAGCGGCTTCGTCGGCGGCAAGGACGTCGTGGCCTTCTACTGGCTCGACAACTACAGGGACACCTCGTACGGCTGCCTCCTGCCGGGCGAGAAGTACGTGGACGACCTCAGCCGGAACCACTTCACCAACAACGAGAACATGAACAACAACATCCAGTCGCACACCTGGGTGACCTCGTCCGCCTGCGCCCCGGGCTCCTTCATCAGCTGAAGCCCCTTGCAGCAAACGCAGTTCCTTCTTCTGGCATGGCCCGTCGGCATCACTCCGGCGGGCCTTGCCGTCATGGAGGCCAGGTCTCCGGACACCCCGGCGACCTGATGCTGATGATCGTCATATGGCACCACCATCGATCAAGCCAACATCGCCCCCCATCCCCACCGACGCGGGGAGCGAAGCACATGAGCGCGGGCCGGGCGGGGGTGAGCCTGGACCGGTTCTTGTCCTTGAGCCGGCCCCGCCCCCGAGCAGGGCTTCCACGCCCGCGTCCTCGCGGCTCAGAGACGGAGTACGCGCGGAGCGGCCGCGCTTCACCCCCGGAGATTTCACGCCGCCTCGTAAGTCAGTCGCTTGAATGAGATCTCACCCTGGGATTGGCTGAGCCGGTCGGCCAGGCACGGACCGAGGAGCCCTTGTGAGTGAGATCCAGAAGGACCAGTCGCTGCCCTATCCGCTCGCCGCCCCGGCGGCGCTTCAGCCGCCCACGGAGTGGCCGGAGCTGCGCCAGAAGTGCCCCGTCGCACACGTGACGCTGCCCAGCGGTGACCGGGCGACGCTGCTCACCCGTTACGGGGACGTCAGGCTCGCGCTGTCCGATCCGCGGCTGAGCCGCGAGGGCCTGGCCCGACCGGACGCGGCCCGGATCACCGCCGAGGCGGGAAGCATCTTCGACAGTCCGATGGCGAGGGCGCTCAACGCCGAGGGACACGGCCGCTGGCGGCGCATGGTCGGCAAGTGGTTCACGGCTAAGCGTATGCGGGCACTGGTGCCCAGGATCGAGGCGATGGCCGACCAACTCGTCGACGGCATGCTGGACCACGGCCAACCGGCCGACCTGCTCCGGCACTTGGCGTTCCCGTTGCCGGTGTACGTCATCTGCGACATGCTCGGCGTCCCGGAGAGCGACCGCGACGACTTCAAGAACTGGTCCGACACCTTCCTCAATCTCACCAAGTACTCCGCCGCCGAGGTGGAAGCGGCGCACCGCGACTTCGGCGCGTACATGGCCGGCCTGGTCACGGAGAAGCGGCGGGCCCCACAGGACGACCTGATCAGCGAGCTGATCATGGCCACCGACACGGAGGGGCGCCCGATGTCCGACCTGGCCCTCGCGGCCACCGGCCAGGCGTTGTTGCTGGCCGGGCACGAGACCACGGCTGGTTTCATCACGACCATGGCGGCCGTACTGCTCGCCGACCGCGAACGCTGGGAACAGCTCCTGCAGGACCGCTCACTCATCCGCTCCGCGGTGGAGGAGGTGCTGCGCTACGAGCCCTACACGGGCTTCGGCATGCTCCGCTACGTCCACGAGGACACCGAGGTACCCAGCGGCGCCGTGCTCCCCCAGGGCACCACCGTGGTGTTCAGCATGGCGGCGGCCAACCGCGACACCGACGCGTTCGGGGGCGCCGAGGAGATGGATCTGGCCCGCACCCCCAACCCGCACCTCGCCTTCGGAGCCGGCCCGCACTCCTGCCTCGGCCAGCCCCTCGCCCGTACCGAGATGCAGACCGTGCTCACCGTGCTGTTGCGCCGTCTGCCCACTCTCGCCCTCGCGGTCGCCCCGCAGGAGCTGCGCCGCGTCGATGGGCTCATCACCACACCGCTGCGTGAGCTTCCAGTGCGCTGGTGACCGCGGGCGCCGCAAGCGTGCGGACCGAGACCGTGCGGACCACGGAGACCCGTGAGCCGATCACGCCGGGCGATGCCCGTTCGCAGCGCAGGTGATGACGAACTCGCCTCCGTCTGAACCGCCTGCCGCGATCTGTGCGCGCCCGAACGATCCGACCCAGCCCGGCTGCTGATCGTCCACCACCGCACCGAACAGCAGCGAACCCCGGCCTAGGGCACTCCAGTCGTTGTGGCAGCACACGGCGACATTGCTCACCGACGCGATCACGGCGACTGCTGCTCGCCCCCCCTCATCCCCCGCCCCCACCAGATCCTGAGGAGGACCCAGCATGAAGATCACCGTCGACGAGGAGAAGTGCTGCGGCGCCGGCCAGTGCGTGCTCATCGCCCCCGAGGTGTTCGACCAGCGCGATGAGGACGGCATCGTCATCCTGCTGGACGCGGAGCCCGCTGCCGAGCAGCATGCCGCCGTGCGCGAGGCCGCGAGCGTCTGCCCGGGCGCCGCCATCTTCGTCGGCGAGGAGGCGTGAGCGCCGCGCTGGACACCGATCCGCACCTTCCGTACGGCCGGCCGCCGTTGTCAGGTCTTAATCCTCTGGCGATCCTGAAGTGGTGCGGGCACAGTGATCGGCATGACAGACAGTTCGGGCCCTGTTCCCGCGCAGGTGGAGGACCGCCAGGCGGTCGAGCACATCCTCGGCCGTCCCTTGAGCCAGACATGGCCGACGGGAGCGCTGGCTCCGGGCAGTCGTGTCACGGTCGTTCGCGCGCAGGACTGGGACGGTCCTTGGCAGGTCGAGTTTGCTGGAACGATCGATGCGATGGCCGCACCCGAACCCAACAAGCATGCCCAGGCGCTCCCGGGTGAGTTGCTGTACTGGGTCGCCTTCGACACACCGCAGCATGACAGCAGCGGGGATGGCCCCTATCGCAAGGCCCAGATCTGGGGTCGTTTTCTGCGGGCCGGGACCGAGCCCAGAGCATAGACGTCCCGGGGGTGGGGCATCACGAAGCCGGTGCCGGGTAGCCGCCGTCCGCGATCGTCATGGTGCAGCCGACCGCGACGCAGAGTGGTTGGTGTAGCCGCTGATCCTGGGACTACTCGGCGACCGTGTAGTCGCTGGTGGGCGCCGGGCGCCAACCACGATCAGCGCGCGGCCGGAGCGCGAGCAGCGGACTTTGAGATCCCGAACAGCGGGGGCCGAACTGCCGCGGGCTCAGGCCGGTGAACGGATCTGTTCAGGACGGTTCCGACGCCGCGGTCCGACGGCCGGACCAGGGATATCATCGGACGATGTCGAATCGGGCCGTAGCAGCTGGAGTAGGTCTTGCCCGGGTGATGGTGCACTGCGGGGGCAGTCCATCAGCAGCCGTGGACCACCTGGCGGGTGCCATCGCCTCCGCGCCCGAGAACCCCGAGCCGTATGCGGTGCTTGCCGAGTTGTGGAGTGACAAGCAGCCGGATCTCGCCGAGGTCATCAGGGGTGCCGACTCCTTGAGGACGGTACTGGCGCAGTCGTACTTCAGTTTCCTTGAAGGGGACATGAACAGCGCGGCGCTGGCGATCGGATCGGTCACGGGTGCGCGACCGGACATCGCGTGGGCCAAAGCCCCCTGGTTCAGCGATGCTGAATTCCTCGGTGCGGTGGGTGCCGACTGGCTGGCCGAGGCCGCGATGCGGACGATGGACCATGGCCATGTTGTGGACAACGAAAGCACGCGGGAACGATTCCGGCCCTGGTTCCGAGCCATCGACGTGGTCGCCGCGCGCCAGCCATTGCCGGACGCGTTGGCCAAGATGGCGATCCTGCTGCGGACATGCGGTCTCACCGATGCGGCCTTTGCCCTCTGCGACCAGGCGGACTCCGTCGAACGGATCATGCTGACGGAAGTCGTGCGAGCGGGCACGTGGCGCAAGCTGGGTGATCTTCAGCAGACCGTGGCGGCGTTCGAGCGTGCTCTTGCCCTGGACCCGGCCAACTGGTCGCTCTGTCTCGACCTGGCCGATGTGCATGCTGAGCAGGGCGACTTCACCTCTGCGGTCCGGCTCGTCGATCAGGGGATGAGGTACGAGCCGGCTGAGCTCTCACTTCGCGCGGCCGGGGCTGCCTACCGGGCACGACTGACCGGCTCGCCTGCCGATCTGAGCGAACTCGTCGAGCTGGCGCCGAACCTGCCGAACGACTCGTACCGCGACCTGCTGATTGATCTCGCGTGCGCCGGCCCCGCGCTTCCTGCCGAACTCGTGGCAGCGGCCCGGCACATCCAGAACAGCTGAGGCCCCGCTCCCGGCGAGATCGTCATGCCGGTACGGCGTTTGACCTCGGCACGGGAACCGGCGTCCTCGCCGCAGTCCTGGCCTATCGCGGCATCCAGCGTGTCGTGGCCACCGGCATCAGCCCGCTGCCCTGGCCTGCGCCAGGGAGAACGTCCACCGGCTCGCGCCCCGCTACCCGCCCGTCCGACCAGCTCCCTCGAGCAAGGCGTCTACGCCCCGGACGGCACCATGCGGTGGGCGGTGCGGGTGCCGCTCATGGCGTGCCGCTCAGATGCCAGAGGGACGTGGTCTCGGCGTCTCGTGCCGTGGGGAGGGGATCGGTGCCGTCCTCGGAGCGCGGGTGCCGGGGACTGGTGTCGATCTTGTCTACGACGCGGAGACCGACTGCCTCGGACAGGATGAGCCAGACCTCGCTGCAGGTCTCCCGCCACGGCACGTCGGCGTCTGGAGACGTCGGCGAGGTTACGCGCCCGCCGGCTCCGCTCGTGCTGTCTCGGGCGTCAGGTACTCCTCCGTGATCTCCTTCGGGCCGAACGGCCACACCTTCTCGAAGCGTGCCCACAGCACGTACGCCACGCAGCCGAGGGCCAGCCAGGCCAGCGACCACTCGATGGGGTGGCGGCCCGGCGAGTTCTTGTCCGCGTAACCGTAGATCACGCACCAGCCGGCGAAGGCGATGATGCTCGGCACCGGGTAGAGCCACATCCGGTACGGCCGCTTCAGCGTCGCCTGTCGCCTGCGCAGCACGCTCAGCGCCACGATCTGGGCCAGCGCCTGGACGATGACCATCACTGTCGTCAGGAGCTGGATCAGGGTCGCCAGGTCGGTGTGACGGCCGATCAGGAACCCGATCGCCGTGATCACGCCCATCGTCGCGAGGCCGAGGGTGGGGAAGCGATGCTTGGAATGGAGCTTGGCGTAGGGGCGGAAGAAGACCCGGTCGCGGGCGGCGTCGTAGGGCACGCGCGAGCCGCCGAGCAGGCCGGTGAAGACCGAGGCGAAGGCCGTGATCAGGATGAGGACGGTGACCGTGTCGGCGGCTCCCTTGCCCCAGGTCTCCTCCAGTACCGCCGAGGCCACCGAGGTGGAGGCGATGTCCTTCGCGTCCGTCATGCGATGCCAGTCGATCACGCCCAGCGTGCCGATCTGCAACAGCAGGTAGATCGCCATGATGCCCAGGATGGAGAAGATGATCGAGCGGGGCAGGTTGCGGCCCGGGTCCTTGATCTCGGCGCCCATGTAGGCGGTGGTGTTGTAGCCGAGGTAGTCGTAGATGCCGATGGTCAGGCCGCCCGCAAAGCCGATCCAGAAGGTGTTGCTGCCCAGGTCGAAGGCGTGCGCCGGGTAGGTGAAGGCGAGATGGGTACTGAAGTCGGTCGCCGCGGCCAGGATGACCAGCAGCACCGATGTGATCATGACCGCCCACATCACGGCCGTGATGCGCGCGATGTGCTCGATGCCCCGCCACAGCAGGATCACGACCAGGGCGATGACGCCCAGGCCGACCAGGTCGCCGGAGGTCTTTCCCAGGTCGGGGGCGAGGTAGCCCAGGTACTGGACGAAACCGACCACGCCGGTCGACATGATCAGCGGGATGAAGAGCATCGCCGTCCAGACGAACAGGAACGGCATCAGCCGGCCGGTGCGGTACTGGAAGGCCTGGCGCAGATAGACGTAACTGCCGCCGGAGCCGGGCATCGCGGCGCCCAGTTCGGCCCACACCAGTCCGTCGGCCAGCGCGAGGATCGCGCCCGCGACGAATCCGACCACCGCCTGCGGGCCGCCGAACGCGGCGACCATCAGCGGGATCGTGACGAACGGACCGATGCCGCACATCTGGCTCATGTTGATGGCCGTGGCCTGGAACAGGCCGACGCGACGGACGAAACCACCGCTGGGCGGCGGGCTACCGGACATGCAGGCTCCTGGGGTGGTGAGGCGCGAAGGGGGTGAGGGGCGGCGTGCGGGCCGGTATCCGGTGTCTTGGCCGATAAAGTTAAGGAGCCTTACTTGATGCGTCAAGAGGGGGCTCCCTGTGCGTGAGAATGGTGCGATGGCCGCCGGTGACGTCGTAGAGCAAGAGCAGCCCTGGAACCGGCAGCGGCTGCGCAGCACCAACGAGCGGTTGCTGCTGGAGCGGCTGCGTGCGGCCGGCCCCGCGTCCCGGGCGCAGCTCGCCCGGGAGAGCGGCCTGTCCAAACCGACCGTCTCCAGCGCCCTCGCCGCACTGGAGTCGGCCGGACTGGTCCGCGAGGTGGGCACCCACGTGCCCGAACGCGGTCGTACGGCGGTGCTGTACGCGCCCGATCCGGCGGCCGGTCATGTCCTCGGCATCGACGTCGGCCGGAGCTGGCTGCGGGTCGCCGTGGCCAACCTGGACGGCACGGTCGTCGCCCGTTCCGACGTGCGCAACCAGGCCCGCAGCTC
Organism: Streptomyces sp. NPDC005483; assembly: GCF_040606035.1. Lineage (NCBI taxonomy): Bacteria > Bacillati > Actinomycetota > Actinomycetes > Kitasatosporales > Streptomycetaceae > Streptomyces > Streptomyces sp. NPDC005483. Next base: position 53,969 of record NZ_JBEXEA010000010.1, on the reverse strand, counting down.
GGGTGCGATGGCCGACCTGGTGGTGTCGACGGCCCGGCAGGCCGTCGACCGTTCGGGCATGGCGCCGGACGAGGTGGTGCACGCGGTGGTGGGCACGCCGGGTGTGTACGACGAGGAGCACCGCCGGGTGCGGTACGCGATGCACCTGCCGGGCTGGGGGCGTGCCGGCCTCTTCGACCGGATGCGCGAGGAGCTGGGCATCCCGCTGGAGGTGCACAACGACGCCAACCTCGCCGCCCTCGGTGAGTACACGTACGGCGTGGGAGCAGGGAGCCGACTGTTCGCGTACATCCTCATCGGCACCGGTCTCGGCATGGGCGTGGTGAGCGAGGGGCGTTTGTTCACGGGGGCGCACGGGCTCGCCGGGGAGATCGGATTCCTGCCGTGGCCCGGACAGCAGAAGCCGGAGCGGCTCGAGGACGCGGTGTCGGGCGTGGCGGTCGTGGAGGCGGCGCGCCGGTTCGGCATGCGGGGGCAGCTCACCGCGAAGGCCGTGTTCGACGCGGCTCGGCAAGGAAACGACGCCGCCGTCCAGGCGGTCCGGCTGGAAGGCGAGCGCATCGCCCACACGGTGGCCGCGGCGGCCGCCGTTCTCGACCCGGACCTCGTGGTCCTCGGCGGCGGAGTCGGCCACAGCGTCGACCTTCTCCTGAAGCCGGTGCGGGACAACCTCAAAGCCCTGACCCCATTGCGCCCGAAACTCGCCCCCAGCCGGCTCGGCGAGGACGCGGTCCTCCTCGGCGCGGTGGCGACGGCGCTCGGGACGGCCCGGGAGGTGGTGTTCGAGCGACGGTCCGCGATGTCCTGAGCAGCCCGGCCCGGCGCAGGCTCGGGCTGTGGCAGGCCGTGGCATGCCGTGGTGCTCGGGACGGCCCGGGCGGCCTTGCGGGCCTCTGCCGCGCAGGCCACCCGATACCAGCGGTCACCGAGTGCAGTGGGCCTGACTGGCAGCCCTGCTCAAGTGCGCCTGGCTCATGCTCCTGACGCACCTCTGCGGACCAGCACCACCCCTCCCCCACGGCGGGCCCGGGCCCTCACCCCGGACCGGGGCCGACCAGCACGGCAGGCCATCGTCGGACAGTGCCGCACGCTCCGCCGCGACCCCACCCCATTCTGGCGTGCGCGCCCTCGCGAGGAGCCGGATCGCGACCCCGGTGCCGTGCGGCCGCACTCCGCGGGTCTCGTGAGTGCCGCGTCCGCACCGGGTTCAGAGGTGGATCACCAGGCCACCACCCCGTGGCGGTCACGGAAGACTCCGGTCGGGCCGTCCGCGCCGATGGTGGCGAGTTCGACGATCGCGTCGGTCCCCTCGCTCACGGTCTGCGGGCCGCTGTGCCCGTTGAAGTCGGTCGCGGTGTAGCCCGGGTCGGCCGCGTTCACCTTCACGTCCGGCCAGGACTTCGCGTACTGCGTGGTCAGCATGGTCACGGCCGCCTTGGACGAGGTGTAGAGCGGCACGACGGCCCGGCTTTCGACGCGCCCGGGGTCATGAGTGGCCGCGAACGACCCCATACCGCTGGACACGTTGACGATGACCGGGTTCGCGGACTTGCGCAGCAGGGGCAGGAACGCGTGCGTCACCCGGACGATCCCCACGACATTGACCTCGAACACCTCGCTCGCGTCAGCGGCCGTGAGCTGGTCGGCGGGGCTGTGCGATCCCAGGACGCCCGCGTTGTTGATCAGGACGTCGATGCCGCCCTCGCGGCCCCCGATGTCGGCGGCGGCCGCGGCCACCGACGCGTCGTCGGTCACGTCGATCTGCACGAAACGGGCGCCGAGTGTGTCGGCGGCCGCTTGGCCGCGCGCGGTGTCGCGAGCGCCGACGAGGACGGTGTGGCCGGCCTCGATCAGTCGGCGGGCCGTCTCGTACCCGAGGGACTTGTTGGCTCCTGTGATGAACGTTGTGGTCATGCGTTCACTCTCGGCCGGTGACGAGAGGACAACCAGTGCCCCCTGCGACGGTAGGACTGTCAGTACCAGGCACGACGGCCCTCCGGCGGACACAATGGTCCGGTGGACGAGACCCTTGGCACGGCATTGCGGCGCTGGCGCGACCGCCTTTCCCCCGTCGACGTCGGACGGACGTCGCGGCCCGGACGGCGTGCGCTGGGATTGCGACGTGAGGAACTGGCCGACCTCGCCGGGCTGTCCGTCGACTATGTGGTGCGGCTTGAGCAGGGGCGGGCCACGAGCCCTTCGGCCCAGGTCGTCGCGAGCCTTGCCAGGGCATTGCAACTGCAGCCGGCGGAGCGCGATTACGCCTACCGGCTGGCCGGTCTCCTCCCACCCCAGGACGGGACGATCTCCACGCACGTGCCGGCGGGGGTCCAGCGGATGCTGGCTCGCCTCGGGGAGTTCCCCGTGGGCGTGTTCAGTGCCGACTGGACTCTGCTGTCCTGGACTCCCGCCTGGGCAGCGCTCATAGGCGACCCCAGCGCGCGGACGCCCCGCGAGCGGAACCTGGTGCGGACGGTCTTCACCTCAGGGCCCAGAGGGCTCGCGGCCTGGCCCGTCATCCAGGACGGCGACGGCCTGAATCCCGCCCTCGTCGCCGATCTGCGCACGGCCCTCATCGACTACCCCCACGACAGTGCACTCATCGACCTTGTCGCGGAACTGCGCTCCACCAGTGCGGAGTTCGCCCGGCTGTGGGACGAGGGTGCGGTCGGTCAGCACGTCTCCGCCCGCAAGACCGTCGTGCACCCCCAGGTCGGCGAGGTGACGTGCGACTGCGACGTGCTCACCGTCCCGGGATGCGACGTCCGTCTCGTCCTCTACACGGTGGCCGCGGGGTCGGTCGATGCGGAGAAGCTGGAGTTCCTGCGGGTCACGAACGGCGTCGGCGCCGAAGGATCCTCGCCTCCGGAACCCGGCCTGTTCTCCACGAGGTGACCAGTCGGGCGGCGTCCGGATCGACCCGCGACTCACGTGCCGGTGTCGTGCGCCGCCCCGGGGACAGCGCGACACCCGGCCTTCGGGGCCGGTGCGCTGTGCCACCGGGGCGAGTCGGTCGCAGGCGTCGCGGACGTCAGCGGCGGCGCTGGTCCGCAGCGCCTTCTCAGACGCTGACCTTGCGGATGGCCATCGCGTGCACCTGATCCTCGTAGGAGGGCCGGCGGTTCAGCGATCGCCGGTGGGGGTGTGCAGGACGCCGGTGCTGTCCGGGCCGGTGGGGGCCACCGGTGGCGCCTCGACGGCGGCAAGGCTCTCCCGGGCCGCTGCGACCACCGCGTCGGCGGTGAGCCCGAACTGCTCGTACAGCACGGTGTAGGCGGCGCTGGCACCGTAGTGGTCCAGACCGACGATCCGGCCCGCGTCACCGACGTACTCCCGCCAGCCCATGGGCACGCCGGCCTCGACGCTCACCCGGGCGCGGACCGTGGGCGGCAGCACCTGCTCCCGGTAGGCCCGGTCCTGGGCGGCGAACCACTCCCAGCACGGCAGTGACACGACCCTCGTCGCGATGCCGTCGGCCTCCAGCGTCTCGCGGGCTGCGACGGCGATCTGCACCTCGGAGCCGGTCCCCATCAAGATGACCTCGGGGGTACCGCTGGAGGCTTCGGCCAGCACGTAGCCGCCCCTGGCCACGCCCTCGGCGGAGGCGAACTCCGTGCGGTCGAAGACGGGCAGGTTCTGCCGGGACAGCGCGAGCCCGGCCGGGCGGTCGTTGTGCTCGAGGATGGTGCGCCAGGCCACCGCGGTCTCGTTGGCGTCGGCCGGGCGGACGAAGTCCAGGCCGGGGATGGCCCTGAGCGCCGCGTAGTGCTCGATCGGCTGGTGGGTGGGGCCGTCCTCGCCCAGGCCGATGGAGTCGTGCGTCCACACGTACGTGACCGGGAGCTGCATGAGCGCGGCCAGCCGCACCGCCCCGCGCATGTAGTCGGAGAAGGTGAGGAACGTGCCGCCGTACACGCGGGTCCCGCCGTGCAGCGCGATGCCGTTCATGATCGCGCCCATGGCGTGCTCACGGACTCCGAAGTGCAGCGTGCGCCCGTAGGGGCCGCCCGACCACATCTTGGTCTGCCGGTCCGTGGGCAGGAAGGATGCCTCTCCCTTGACCGCAGTGTTGTTGCTCTCCGCCAGGTCGGCCGAACCGCCCCACAGCTCCGGCAGGACCGGGTACAGGGCGGCGAGGACCTCGCCGGAGGCCTTCCGGGTGGCCAGACCCTTCGGATCGGCGTCCCAGGTCGGCAGGTCGTCCGCCCAGCCCTGCGGCAGCCGGCGGGTGGACAGCCGCTCCAGCAGCGCGACGCCGTCGGGGTTGTCGGCGCGCCAGGCGTCGAAGCGCTGCTGCCACTTCGCGTGCGCCTGTTCGCCCCGCTGGGCGACCCGGCGGGCGTGTTCGAGCACCTCCGGGGCGACCTCGAACGTCTTGTCGGGGTGGAAGCCGAGGATGTCCTTGGTCGCCCGGACCTCGTCCTCGCCCAGCGCCGACCCGTGTGCCGCGCCGGTGTTCTGCTTGTTCGGCGCGGGCCAGCCGATGATCGTCCGCAGCACGATCAGCGACGGGCGGCCGGTCTCGGCCCGGGCGGCGGCCAGCGCGCGGTCGACCGCAGCCAGGTCCTCGCCGTCGTCGACGTGCTGCACATGCCAGCCGTAGGCCTCGTACCTCTTACCGACATCCTCGGTGAACGCGACGTCCGTGTTGTCCTCGATCGAGATCCTGTTGTCGTCGTAGACCAGGACCAGGTTCCCCAGCTCCTGAGTACCGGCCAGGGACGACGCCTCGCCGCTGACGCCCTCCTCGAGGTCGCCGTCGGAGGCGAACGCCCAGATGACGTGGTCGAAGACGCTCTCGCCTTCGGGGGCGGAGGGGTCGAGCAGGCCGCGCTCACGGCGGGCGGCCATCGCCATACCGACGGCGTTGCCGACGCCCTGGCCCAGCGGACCGGTCGTCGTCTCCACCCCCGGCGTGTGATTGACCTCGGGATGGCCAGGAGTCAGAGAGCCCCAGGTCCGCAGCGCCTCCAGATCCGAGATCTCCAGGCCGTAGCCGGAGAGAAAGAGCTGGATGTACAAGGTGAGGCTGGAGTGCCCCATCGACAGCACGAAGCGGTCACGGCCGACCCAGTTCGGGTCGCCCGGGTCGTGGCGCAGCCACTTCTGGAACAGCAGGTAGGCCGTGGGAGCCATGCTCATGGCGGTGCCGGGGTGGCCGTTGCCGGTCTTCTGCACGGCGTCCATCGCCAGCACACGCACGGTGTCGATCGCGCGCCGGTCGAGATCTCCCATCCCTTCGGGGAGGGTGGGGTGCGGCTGGAAGGGGCTGCCGGTGGGGGCGTCGCTCGTGGCTTCGGCGGGTGCTTCGGGGCGGGTGCTCTTCGTCGCCGTGGTGGGGTCTGTCTCGTTGGCGGTCATGGGTCGCGGTGCTCCCTCGGGGGTGGGGCGGTGGACGTTCGAACCGCACGACCGGACCCGGCGTGCCTCATCCGGGCGCGGGTTCGGCGGCGGCGGAGGTGTCAGGCGAGTGGGGTGTCGTTCAGCGCTTTCGCGAGGTCGCCGGGGGTGTCGTAGAGGGCGATGGCGCCGGCCTTCTGCAGCTCGTCGTCCCCGAAGCCGCCGGAACGGACGACGATCGCCGGCATCCCTGCTCTCTTCGCCGCCTCAACATCCCATACGGAGTCGCCGACCATCACACTCGACGCGTCGGGCGGCGCGCCCAGCTTCTTGAGCGCCACCTGGAGCAGGTCCGGCGTGGGCTTGGAGGACTCGACGTCGGCGCTGGTGGTCCAGTCGTCGACGATGTCGCGGGCGTCCAGCTTGTCCAGAAAGACGTCCACGTGGCGCTGCTGGCCGGAGCTGGCCAGGACCAGCCGATGACCGCGTTCCTTGATGGCCACGAGCAGATCGCGCGCACCGGGCAGGAGCGCCATCTCCTCCAGCAGCGCGTCGACCTCCTTGCCCTGCTGCTCCCGGGCCACATCGCCCACCCGGCGCTCCAGGTCCTCGCCTCCGACAGCGGTGACCACGTGGTCCCCGCCCATCCCGATCAGCCGGTGCAGCCGCCACACCGGAAAGGTCTCGCCCACCGAGCGCAGGGCCCGGTACCAGGCGAGCGCATGCTGGTAGTTGGAGTCGATGAGCGTGCCGTCAATGTCGAGGATGGCGATGGCGGATTCGGTCACGCTCACCGGCTACCCGCGAGCCCGATGCCCACACAGAGTCCGCGAGGTGATCATCGGGGCGGTCACCTTGCTGGAGGTCGGTGTCGACGTTGCCCGGGACACGTTCCCGGCGTCCTCGTAGGGATCGAGCATGAGGGGCCCGGGTGCGTACTTCACCGCGTTGGTGACCAGCGAGCTGACGACCAGCTGCGTCATGCGGCTGTGGCGAAAGCGGCGGCGATGCTGACGGCCGTCTCGGCGCTGGCATGGATGGCCAGGCGGATGCCGGTTGTATCGGCGTTCACCTCGAGCAGGCGCCGTGCGGGGAAGCTGGGGGTGGCGACGGACATGAACACGCCGAGGTCGCTGCACATCCGGTGGGCGCGCAGAACGGCGCTCACCGCTGCACCGGATGCGGCAGGTTCGTCAAGAACCAGGACCACGGGTGCCGACTTGTGGGCGTGCACCAGGCCGCTGATCTCCGCGAGGAGGGCGGCCCGCCCGCCGATGCCGGGGTCGTCATGCACGACGATGACGAGCACACCCTGTTCCAGTGAATGCGACAGCATCGTAGGCTCCCATCCTTCCTCTGCGAGGGAATCCAAGGTGTAGCTCCCCTTTCCGCATTCTGCAATGCGACATGTGGCGGACAACCGCAGAAATCAGGCCACGGCGACTCGACCGCCGCGCAGATCTCGTCCTCTCGCTGGCTACCAGAACGGGCGCGGGCGCTCCGTATGCCGCAGCCTGGCAGAGCACCGGAAAATCCGAGAAAAGGAACACAGTAGCCATGGGACACGGCGGCAATGTCATCAGTGAACTGACCACCGACCACCGCGAGGTCGACGAGCTCTTCGCGCAGATCCAAGCGCTGCCCGCAGACGACAAGAACCGACGCCGTCTCGCCGACCAGCTCACGATGGAGCTGGTCCGCCACTCGGTCGCCGAAGAGCAATACCTTTACCCCACGGTGCGCCGCTACGTCGACGGCGGCGACGACCTCGCCGACAAGGAGATCGCCGACCACGCCGAAGTGGAGCGGATGCTCAAGGAGCTCGAAAAGTGCGAGCCCGGCGACGTCAGGTTCGACTCGCTCGTGACGCAGCTGAAAACCTCGGTGACCGCGCACGTAGCCGACGAAGAAGGACATCTCTTCCCGCTCCTTGCCGACGTGTGCTCCCCCGAAGCCCTTGAGGAACTGGGCGAGAAGGTGCGCTCGGCCAAGAAGACGGCCCCGACCCGCCCGCACCCCTCAGCGCCCGACACACCGCCGGCCAACAAGCTCCTCGCGCCGGGTGCGGGCATGGTCGACCGCGTACGCGACATGCTCTCCGGCCGCGGCCGAGACAACTGACAGCAGACAGCAGACAGCAGAACCCGACGCCAGAGCCGGTCAGGAGGCGGAGGACGGCCGCCCCCGGTCCCGGCCGGTGCGTTTGCGCCCGCACTCGGTCAGGTCCCGCACAGGTGTCCTCTCCGAGCCCGCGTAGGTCGTCGGCACACTGATCACGGGCAGGCCGGAGGTCAGGGCGATCGCCTTGCCCCGGCCGATCGTGAAGCCGCCGCCGATGGCCAGCCGGTCGTGCGGGCCGCTTCGGCGACCTCGGCCAGGACGGGTGGGCGGGCCTCGGTGTACCCCCGACGCCCCGGCGCAGGAGCCCCGGAGGTGCGGAATTCACAGGGGGAAAGCCGCTGGCGCAGGCGATCAGCACGCCAGGGCAGAAGAAGCGCACGCCCACGCGGAGCGCACGCCGGCCACCACGCAAGCGAGACCAGTGCCCCGCCGACCAGCACACCACGTCATCCCGAAGAAATGCGAAACTCGAACTCGGGACGGTCCCACGGCACGGCGGGCGGGTTCGCGAAGACGGTCCCGGTACGCACCGCACCGACACGGTGGTAGAAGTCCTCGGCGGAAACGTGCGACACGACCCTGAGACGGTCGACCCCGGCGGCACGGGCCTCGGACTGCATGTGCGCGACGAGCAGCCGTCCGATACCCCGTCCTTGCACGTCGTCGGCGACGAACAGCAGGTCGAGCTCCGGTGGGGCGAGGACGAGCGAGTAGAACCCGAGGACCCGGCCTCCGTGCTCGTCGGCACCGACGGCCACAAAGACGCGGTGGGCCGCAAGGTAATCAGGACCGACCCGGTAGCCCGCAACTGCGCCCGCGTACTTCCCCTCGTAGGCGGACGAGCCACGCACGATCCGCGTGAGCCGCTTGGCATCCCGCGCGACTGCCCTCCGTATCGTGATCGGCTGGCTGATCGGGGTTGTGCGTGCACTCATCGGGAGAGTATTTCGCACCGGGGAGCGCCTTCTTGCCGGGGGGTACCGACAGGTCACCGGCGGCCACGACGGATCAGCAATTCTTGTGCCGTTGGGAGGATGCCTGGTAGGACTGTGGCGCGCCGTCACCGTCACATGTTCGATTCTGCGGGGGTTCATGTGGTCGCCACGGCCTTCACGTCTTCGCCGCGGCAACGCCCGGAGACTCCACGCCCGGCCCGCCGACGGCTACCCGTCGTGGCCAGGCGGGCCACGCAGCATGGTCTGGTGCTGGCCGCTGTCACGGTGACCGTGCTGCTCTGTGCGACGTCGCTTGCCGCGCTCGCGGCGCTGGCAGGGAATTCCGTGCAGGCCGGGGCCGTGCGGCGGCTGGCCGCCGACCTCGACGCGCAGGTGAACGTCAGCGCGTCCTTCCGAGCCGGAGGCATGGCCGCCGCCGATCGAGATGTCCGGGCCGCCGCCGAGCGGGTGTTCGCCGGGGTGCCGCAGCGGACCTATGTGGGGCTGGTGGGCACGTCGCCGGTATCCGTGACCGGGGTCGACGGGGCGGACCCGCCGAGCGGTCCCGGGGGCAGCGGGCTGCACCCGGTCGCGGTGCAGGACGGGGGCAGGTTCGGGCGGCTGTTATCCGGGCGGTGGCCCGCCGACACGGCCGACGCCCCGGCCGGCGCGTTCACCTCACTCCCCGAGGTCCGGGTCGCCACCGGGTCCACCGCCCCGGTCGACGCCGCGGTGCCCGACGCGCTCGCCAGGCGTCTGGTGGTGAAACCCGGCTCCAGCCTTCAGGTGCAGGACGCCTTCGGGCGCGCCATGACGCTGCGGATCACCGGCGTCTTCCGGGCGAGCGGCGCCGTCGGGTTCTGGCCCGCGATGGCCGGCGACCTGGCCCCGGGGCAGACCGCCGACCAGCGCCTGCTGGTGGTGTCGGCGTCCGCTCTCAACGGAAGCGCCGTCCTGAACGGGCAGCTGACCGCCCACTGGAGTGTGCAGCCCGACTTCTCCCGTATCGACGCGGGCAGCCTCCCCGACCTGCACGACCGACTGCGCGCTTTCTCCGGCAGCCAGAGCCGCATCTCCGTGTTCGGCGGGCGGGAGCCGTCGCTCGACGACCTGACAGTGAGCTCCGGTCTGCCGGGCGCGATCGACGACCTGTCCGTGCCGATGGTGGCGGCCCGGTCCTCGCTGTACCTGCCGAGCGTGATGCTGGCCGCCCTCGCCCTGGCGACCCTGGTGCTGGCCGCGCGTCAGTTGACGGTGCGTCGGCACGGTGAGCTGGCACTCCAACGGGCCAGAGGCGCCGGCACCCTGCGGTTGCTGCGCGGTGCGGCGGCCGAGTGGGCGCTCACCGGCGTTCCGGCCGCCGTCGCCGCGCCCTTCCTGGCCGAGCTGCTGCACCCCGGTGGCCGGGGCACCGGCGCGTGGGCGGCGGTGGGTCTGACCCTGCTGGTGCACGCGGCGGCGGTGCTGCTGCCCGTGCTGCCGTCGGCGCGGTCGAGGCCGACCCGAGGCGCGCGGGCCGCCGCCGCGCAGCGGCTGGGCGCCGACCTGGCGTTGCTGGCCGTCGCGGCCCTGGGGTATCTGGAACTGCGGCGGCACCACTCGCTGATCGCCGGTCTGGGCACCGGCAGCGCGTCCGCGGACCCGGTGCTGGTCCTGGTGCCCGCCCTGGTGGCCGGCGCCGCCGCGCTCCTGCTGCTACGACTGCTGCCGCTGACGTCCCGGCTGCTGGACGTGTTCGCCCGTCGCAGCCGGGGCCTCGTCCTCGCCCTGGCCGGCTGGCAGTTGAGCCGACGGGCCGCGCGCAACGCCGGGCCGGTGGTGCTGATGTGCCTGGCCGTCTCGGTGAGCGCTTTCGCCACCACCGCGCTGGCCTGCCTGCACGGACTGGCGTCCGAGGAGGCCGCGTTCACGGTCGGCGCGGACGTGCGGATCTCTCCGTCCGCGGCCGACAGTTATCCCTCCTCCGTACTGGGCGCCGCCTATCGCGCGCTGCCGGCGGTGACCGCCGTGGCACCGGTGACGCAGTCGATCGTGACCCTGCCCGGCGGCGCCAACGCGGACCTGGCCGGCACGATCGGCGGACCCGCTCCCCGCACCCCGTCACCGGCCGCCTTCGGGATACGGCTCCCCGGGCGTCCGACCGCGCTGCTGCTGGACGAGCGGCTGAGCAGCGACGGCAGCCGGGCGGCGCCGAGCCTGGAACTGACCGTGCAGGACGCGTCCGGCCTCGTCAGCACGGCGACGACCCGCCTGCCCGCCGCCGACGGAACCAGGCACACCGTCGTGGTCCCACTCGACGTGGCGCTGAGCGGCGGTCACCCCCGGGAGTATCCGCTGACGGTGACCGCCGTCGGCGTCCTGCCGCAGCCGAAGGTGCGTCCCGCGCGGCTGGACCTGGAACTGCTCCGGGTGGGCGCGCGCGGCCCGGCGGACACCTGGGCCACTCGGCTCCCCGCCGGGCAGGTCTGGGCCAACGGCACGGACCACGCCGCCGACTCCACCGCGGGCGCGTGCGAAGGAAAGCTGACCGGCGTCTACGATCCCGGCACCCCCGGAGTGTGCTCCGTCGTTCCCGGCGGCTCCGAAGTCCTCCAGACGACCATCAGCACCGGCATCCGGGCCTCCCAGGCCACCGAAGACGCCCTCGGTGGCCTGTCCGACAGCGACTACGACACCCGGCCCGCCAGCCGGGTGCGACTCGTAGCGGGCCCGACCGGCCGGCCGGCACCGCTGCCCGTGCGCGCCGACGCCTCGGCGCTGAACGAGGCGCGCCTGGGCGTGGGCAGCACCACCACGCTGGAGCTGGGCGGCGCCCGGGTCACCGCCACGGTGGTGGGCCGAGTCGACGCGCTGCCCGGACTGGGCCGCGGACAGGGGCATCTGATCGCCGACCAGCGCCAACTCGCCACCGCCCTGACCCGGGCCGGTGCCGACCCCGAGGATCCCGCGTTCTGGCGGCTCAGCAGCACCGACAGCGCGCGTACGGCCGCCGCCGCCGAGGCGCAGCCCGCGCTGGGGCGCGTCACCACCACGGCACGCACCGCCGCATCGTTGCGGGACGACCCGTTCCGCAGCGGGCTGCGCCGGGTACTGGAACTGGTCCGGTATCTGGCCCCAGGTTTCGCGGTCATCGCCTTCACCGTGCACGCGGTGGTCTCCACCCGGCAGCGACGCAAGGAGTTCGCCCTGCTGCGGGCGATCGGCGTCCGTGCCGGAAGCCTGTCCGCGCTGCTGGGCGCCGAGCAGCTGAGTCTGTCGCTGTTCGCGGTCGTCCCGGGGGCGCTCATGGGCGTGGCCCTGGCATCGGCCGTGCTGCCCCTGGTCACCGTGGACGACAGCGGACAGGCCCCCTATCCGCCGCTGCCGCTGGTCATCCCCTGGGGTGTCGTGGCGCTGACCGCGGTGGCGACCGCTTGGGCCATCAGCGCGGTGGTGCTGGCCCTGGCCCGGCTGCTGGCCCGGGTGGACCTGGTACGTGTGCTGCGAGCGGGGGAGGACCGTTGAACCGGGCGGCCGGACACGACCGGAGAGAGCGGACGGTGACGCGACCCGTGGGCACTGGCGCGGCGGTGACGCGGCGCCTGATACGCAAGGAGACCCGCGGCGACCTTCCGCTGCTGGTCTGTTTGGCGGTGGTGGTCCTGGTCCTGACGGCGCTCTGCGCCTGGGTCCCCGCCTTCGCCGGCGGCCAGGAGGACCGGGCCCTACGGCAGCGGGTCGGCGCCGCGCAGGCCCAGGGGCCCCTGATCAGCCTGAGCACCACACCCCAGGTCTTCGACACCGTGCCGCCCGCCCTGGACGCGGCCTCCCTGCTCGACGCCGGCCGCACCCTCACCGAGCAGCTCAGCGGGCCCGCCGCGCGGCATCTGACCATCACGGGCGGCAGCTACGACTACGGCCAGGCGTCCCTGATCTCACCGCAGCCGCCGGGGCCTGCCGACACCAGCACCCAGCTGACCGCCAATTATCTGCCGTCCGCGCGGGCCCACCTGCACTACGTCAGCGGCCACGCGCCGGCCGACCACACGCCGCCCGGCAGCGCGCCCCAGATCGGGCTGTCGCAGACCACAGCGCAGGCCCTCGGTGTCCGCGCGGGCAGCCTGCTGACCCTGGAGTTCACCAAGACGCTCGGGGTACAAGATGCCCCGCCCCGGGCACAACTGCGGGTGAGCGGGATCTTCCGCGCAACGGCCGGGACCGATGACTTCTGGACCGGCCGGGAGACGCTGGACCAGCCGTCACGCTACCCGGCCGAGCACTCCGCAGGCACGGTGCTCGCCGTCCGCGGCCTCGTCGGGCGCGACGCCGCCGACCTGCTGGCCGGCGCCGGGGTGGGCGGCCCGCGGGTGACCTGGCAGCTGCGCGCCGACCTGTCCGGGGCGGCACTCGACCGTGCCCGCGCACTGACCGGGCCGCTGTCCCACTACAGCGCGGACCTCAGCGACGCCCTGTGCCAGGGAGTCGACCCGATCACCAGCGACCTCAGCTGCCACATCGGCGGCCAGGCCACCGGTCCCCTGCTGGTGACCGACTCCCTGACGCCGCTGCTCGCCGCCTTCGCCTCCCAGGACCAACAGGCCAGGGAACTGGGTACGTTCGCGGTCGACGCGCTGGCCGCGGTCGCGCTGGCCACCGTCATCGTCGCGGTACGGCTGCTGTTGCGCCGTAGGCAGGCACACCTGCGGTTGCAGCGCGCACGGGGCGCGTCCACCGCGCGGCTGGTGCTGCTGCGCTCCGCGGTGGCCTGGCCGGTGGTGATGGCCGCCGCCCTGCTCGGCTGGGCGGCTGGAAAGACCCTCGCTCCCACCGGCACCTCAGGATCGCCGCAGCCGATGACCGCCGCCCTCGCCGCCGCGGTGGTGGCGCTGACAGTGCCGCTGATGACCTGGCTCGCGGTCCGCGAGCCCCGCAGACCCGGCCGGCTACGGCGCTCACGCCGGAACATCGCCGTCGGCCGACGCGTGGTCCTGGAGCTGACGGTGCTGGTCACGACGGCGGCGGGCGTGGTCGCGCTGCGCACCCAGGGCCCCGACGGGATCCTGGGCGCGGTGCCGGTGCTGGTGGCGCTGACCGTCGTACTCATCCTGCTGCGCGGTTACCCGCTCGTCCTGCGCCCGGTGCTGCGGCGGACCCGGCGCGGCCGCGGAACGGTGGCCTTCATCGGGGCAGCCCGGGCCGCCCACGACGCCCCGGCGACCGGGCTGGCCCTGTTCGTCCTGGTGCTGACCCTGGGGACGGCCGTGTTCGGCGGCCTCGTGCAACGGACGATCGACGTCGGGGTGGCCACGGGTGCGGCCTGGACCGCCGGAGCCGACGCGAGCGCGAACGTGGCCGGGACCGTAACCCCCGCGCCCGGGGCCGACACCACCGGAACACGGACCGCCCTCCAGCACCTGTACACCCTCCAGCTGGTGGGACAGACCGACGGCACGGTGATCTCGCCGGTCGCCGTGATCACGGTGGATCCCCGGCAACTGGTCGCCGTCGCCCCGAAGTCGGCCCTGGCCGGCGCCCTGCTGTCCCGGCTGCCCACCCCGAAGGGAACCCGAGCCGACGCGAGCGCCCCGCTACCGTCCCTCGTCTCGCCCGGCCTGCGGGCGAGCGAGCGCACCGGCGGCTTCACCTCCACGATCGTGCCCAACGGGCAGCCACCGAAAGACCTGACCTTCAAGCCGGTCGGCACCCTCACCGCCGCGGAGCTGCGGGACCCTCTTCTCGGCCCGGTCACGGCGCAGATCACTGCCGGGACGCCGATGCTGATCACCACCGTCGCAGCCGAGCAACTGATCCCCCGACAATCCTCGGGAAGCACCGTCCTGCTCCTCAAGGGTGACGGCCCTGCCGACCCCGGACCGGCGGCACTGCGGTCGGCGGCGGCCAGGGCCCTCGGGCCGACGGCGCGGATCCACGTCCGCTCCCAGACGCTGAGCGCTCTGCGCGCGGACGGTCTGACGCGGGGACTCGGCACCCTCTACACCACCAGCTCCCTCCTGGCCGCCCTGTCGGGCCTGCTCGCGCTCATCCTGGAACTGACCCTCACCTCGCACGAGCGCAGCCGCACCACCTCGTTCCTGCGCACGCTCGGACTCGACGGCAAGGAAGCCGGGGCGCTGCACTTCCTGCAACTGCTGCCGCTGGCGGTCGCCTCAGCGGTGGGCGGCACGGTGCTCGGGCTGCTCGAACCGCGGCTCATGACGCGGACACTGGACCTGCGACAGTTCACCGGCGGCCCGGCCCAACCCGCGCTGCGCACCGACTACTCACTGACGATCGCCCTCATCGCCGGCGTGACGGCGCTGATCCTGGCCGCCGCGGTCACCGAGACCGTCCTCGCCCGCAGGCGCGGACTGGCAGGCGTACTGCGCCTCTCCTGAAGGCTCTCCCTCTGAGCGCTCTCAGCGCACTCAGCGCTTCGGGCCGCCGCTCGCCGCGTCCTGCGCCTCGGACCTCGCCCGGCGCGCGGCCTCGTCGGGCCACACACCGACGTGGTCGCTCTCCAGCACCAGGCGCACCCGCTTGCGCAGGTGCAGGCGCTCGGTGAACTCGCCCGGCAGCTGCAGCCGGCCGCTGGCGTCCAGTACCGCGTACTCCTCAGCGGTGAGCACCTGGACCCCGTCCTCGCCTGCGGCGACCCGGCGCAGCACCTCGGTCGAGGTGCGGCCGTTGCGGATCCCTACGGTGCGCTGCACCTGCTCGGCCACCAGCGCGTCGTGGGTGACCACCATCACGGTGACGCCCAGTTCCTCATTGGCTTGGCGCAGCGCCGCGAAGACCTCGTCGCTGGTGGCGGTGTCGAGTTCGCCTGTGGGTTCGTCGGCGAACAGCACCCGCGGCTCGTTGGCGTTGGCGACGGCGATGGCCACCCGCTGCTGCTCGCCGCCGGAGAGCGTGTCGGGGGTGCGGTCCCGGCAGTGGCCGACGGACAGCAGGTCGAGCAGTTCCTCCGCCCGGGCCCGGCGCCGGGAGCGCTTGATCCCGATGTACGTCATCGGAAGCATCACGTTCTCGGCCGCCGAGAGGTAGGGCAGCAGGTTGCGGGAGGTCTGCTGCCAGACGAAGCCCACGGTGCCGCGCCGGTAGCTGAGCCGCTCGCGGCGCTTCATCGCCAACAGGTCGTGTCCAGCGACCTCAGCGGCCCCCGCGGTGGGCACGTCCTGGCCGGAGAGTATGTGCAGCAGGGTGGATTTACCGGAGCCGGAGGCCCCGATCACCGCGATCATCTCGCCCTGTGCCACGGTCAGGTCGAGGCCCTGGAGAGCCTGTACCTCGACGCCCTCGGTCTGGTAGATCCGCACCAGGTTCTCGCAGACGACCATCCCCGCCTCGCGTTGCGGGGCCGTGGCTACGGTCCTCCGGCGCAGCTCGTCCAAGTCCGGTCCCCCGGGCGGCTGTTCGTGAACTGGCACACGGTCCCCCGAGAAGGCGAGGTTTGCGGACAACGCTGTCAAAGCGTCGCCAGGATAATGCGGAAGTCCGTACGAGGGGCGGGTTCCGCCGGGTCGGCGGCGGAACGCCGACCAGCGCGGCGCGATGCCCCCGCTTCCCTCCGGGCGGTGGCGTCCCCCGCCACCTCTGGAGAGGCGGTCCGGCGGGGCCGTACGCACCCGAGAAGACCCGGCTCCCGCGGCTGAGGTCAGCCGGGCCGCGACGTTCACGCCGATCAGCCGGTGCACCCGGCAACCGGCGTCGCGCATGACGACGGTGCGGCCGTGGCCGACGGTGGCGGGCAGCGGATTCCGTGGATCAGGCCCGACCGTCCGCACCGCCGCGTGTCCCGGAGGCAGACCTGGCCGGCGTGGGCACACCATGTGACCGATCCTGCGGCCACTGGCCGGTTGCCACAGCCGAAGGCGACTCACCCGGCGATCCCCCTCCGCGAACCCCGCCGATGAGTTTTCGGTGGTCGTGCCGTCTACCTCTCGACGAAGGGAGCGCACCATGCGCAAGATCATTGTCTGCACGTTCCTGACACTGGACGGCGTCATGCAGGCGCCGGGTGGTCCGGACGAGGACGCCGAGAGCGGCTTCGAGCACGGCGGCTGGCAGAAGCCGGTGTCCGACGACGAGGTCGGTGCGGCCATCGCCGGCTGGTACGAGCCCTCCGACGCGATGCTGCTCGG
This sequence comes from Streptomyces sp. NPDC005483, assembly GCF_040606035.1. Classification (NCBI taxonomy): domain Bacteria; kingdom Bacillati; phylum Actinomycetota; class Actinomycetes; order Kitasatosporales; family Streptomycetaceae; genus Streptomyces; species Streptomyces sp. NPDC005483. The sequence continues at coordinate 37,453 of NZ_JBEXEA010000010.1, read as the reverse complement.
CCGCAAGACGTACGAGATCTTCGCGTCGTACTGGCCGACCGCCGATCCCGACAACCCGTTCACCGATCGGATGAACAGCATGCACAAGTACGTGGCGTCCCGAACCCTGACGTCCGTCGAGTGGCAGAACTCCACCCTGCTGGAGGGCGACATCGTCGATGCCGTGCGCACGCTGAAAGCGTCCGACGGAGGCGACATCAACGTCGTCGGCAGCGGCGACTTCGCCCAGACCCTCGTGCGGCACGGCCTGGTCGACGAATACCGGCTGACGATCCATCCGGTGATCATCGGCACCGGCAAGCGGCTGTTCGCCGACGGAGCGATCCCCACCGCGCTGGAACCGGTCAGCGTCTCGACGACGAAGAGCGGCACGATCGTCGGCGTCTACCGGCCGAACGGCAAGCCCGGCTACGACAGTTACTAGGCTTCCTGAGCCTCGTGCGGCAGCATGTGATCACGCTGAAGCCACGACGGGAGGGATTGCGCTCATGTCGTCCGGGTACGGCTTTCGGCCCTGGGCTCTCGGGGTGCGGTTCGTGTTGGAACTGGTGGCCCTGGCGTGCTTCGGCCTCTGGGCATGGGCCACCGCACCCGCACCCCTGCGGTATGTCTCCGTGATCGCCGTACCCCTGGTCGTGGCCGTGCTGTGGGGGGCGTTCGCCACTCCGGATGACGCGTCCCGGTCCGGGAAGACGGTGATCGCGACCCCTGGCCCCCTGCGGTTCCTGCTGGAATTGGCTGTGTTCTTCGGCGGTGCGGCGGCCTTGTACGCGGCGGGATCCCGCACTCCCGCCATGCTGCTCGCGGTCGCGCTGCTCGTGTACCACCTTCTGTCCTGGGACCGGGTCCTGTGGCTGCTCAGGCATTGAGGCCGCATCAGCCTTACCCAGGTCGGCTCAGCAAATGGCCGCGAAGTACCTACCGTCCCGAGCCGCTTTCCTGACGGCGTCGGCGCTGCCCCTTCCCGTCGGCCGGACTCCCGGACACCTGCAGCCATCCGACCTCTGATTCAACTCCCCTCCATGTCCGCCCCATTGACACTCCCCTGCGCCTCCCCAATCATCAAGACATCCGATGACTGGGAGCCGCCATGAGTACGTATCCAAGACGTCATGTCCTCGGCGTCACGGCGGGTGTTGCTGCCTCGGCCGCCCTTTCCTTCGCCTCCCCGACCGACGCCCGAGCTGCCCAGGAAGCCGAACAGCAGCGCGGAACGTGGGCGGCCGTGCCCGCTCCGGTCCCCGTCCCGCTCGACGGCCTGTACGACAACGACGGCATCGACACCGCCTCCGCGCGAGGCGGTGACTACGACGGGTCCGGCTACACGTTCCCGGGCGAGGAACTCCCGGCGGGCCAGGTGGTGGTGGACGGCGTTCCCTTCGTCTTCCCGTCCTCGGCCGCAGGCGCCAAGAACAACGTCGTCGCGCTCGGGCAGCGCATCGACCTGCCCAAGGGCCGCTACCTGGCGGCCTACTTCCTCACCTCGGGGAGTTACGGCAACGCCTCGGGCAAGGCGACGGTGCACTACGCGGACGGTTCGACCACGACAGGCGGCCTCACCGGAGCCGACTGGTACGCGGCGGGCGGCTCACTGTCGGCGTCGTACCGCTACGGCCCGGACGGCGCGAAGGACGCACACAGCGTCGGCATCGGCACGTCGGAGCTGTGGGTCGATCCGCAGCGCGAGGCGATCGCCGTCACCCTGCCGGTCACCCACGCACCCGAGGCGAACCAGACCTCGCTGCACGTGTTCGCGCTCTCCCTCCAGCCGGTCGCCCAGGGACGCGCACTGGTCCTGCGCGACGCCCGTTCCACGAACTCGCTCCTGACGTCCACCGGCGCCCAGAGCGTCGAGGCAACCGTCGTCAACGCGGGCACCGCCACCGTGCTGGCCGGCGACCACGTGTCGGTGCACGTGGACGTCCCGGGCGCCCGGACCGTGGAACCCGCCACCGTCCGCCGCCTCGACCCCGGCGAGCAGGCTCGCGTCCGCATCGGAATCCGCAACCGCGCGGGGACGGCACCGGGCACGTCCCAGGACGGCGTGGTGACGGTCACCGGCCGTGGCGCCACGGCCGCCACGCAGCGCAGCCGACTGTCCCTGGGCGTCGCCGACTACCAGCCGACCGAGGCGTCCCTCTCCGGTCACCAGGCGCCGTACTGGTTCCACAGCGCCAAGTTCGGCATCTTCATCCACTGGGGCGTGTACTCGGTGCCCTCCTGGGCGCCGGTCGGAAAGCAGTACGCCGAGTGGTACTGGGACCAGATGCAGGACCCCGCCAACGACACCTACGCCTACCACCGGCGGACGTACGGCGAGGACTTCGCGTACGACGACTTCATCCCCATGTTCACCGCGAAGAAGTTCGACCCCCGAGCCTGGGTCGAACTGTTCCGGGACGCCGGTGCCCAGTACCACGTGCTGACCTCCAAGCACCACGAGGGATTCGCCCTCTGGGACACCAAGGTCTCGGACCGCAACGCCGTGAAGATGGGCCCGAAGCGGGACCTGGTCAAGGAGTTGTTCGAGGCGTCCCGGCGCTACACGCCCGAACTCCACCGCGGCCTCTACTTCTCGATGCCCGAGTGGTTCAACCCGGACAACCCGTGGATGGGTCACGCCCCGCGCAACCCGTACACCCTCGACCCGGTGCCCTACACCGGATACAGCGCGGGCAAGGACTTCGTGAAGGACTACCAGGCCCCGCAGATGCTGGAGCTGATCCACGGTTACGACCCGGAGCTGATCTGGTGTGACATCGGCGGCGCCAACGACAGCGTGCACGTGCTCGCCGAGTACTTCAACCACGCCAAGAACCGGGCCCGCCCCATCGACGTCACCGTCAACAACCGCTCCGGGATCGCCTTCCACGACTTCACCACGCCCGAGTACACGACGTACGACAACACCGTGATCGCCAAGTGGGAGTCCAGCCGCGGCCTGGACCCCTTCAGCTACGGCTACAACCGGGCGACCCCCGACGGCTCCTACATGACGACGGAACAGGTCGTGCAGAGCCTGGTGGACATCGTCTCCAAGAACGGCAACTTCCTGCTCGACATCGGCCCACGCGCCGACGGCACCATCCCGGAGATCATGCAGACGCGGCTGCGTGAGACGGGTCAGTGGCTGCGGACGAACGGCGAGGCCATATACGACACGACGTACTGGTCGAAGATGGCGGAACTGGGTGAGGACCTCCGCTTCACCATCAGCCCGAACCGCGCCTTCTACATCCACTCGCTGGCACAGCCGGGCTCACGGCTCACCGTCGAGGCACCGGTACCGATCCGCAGCGGGGACACGGTGACCATGCTCGGTCACGACCGACCCCTGAACTGGATCGTCAACAAGGGAGCGTTGGTGATCGACGTCCCCGCGGCAGCCCGCAAGGCGGGACAGCATGTGTGGGTCTTCAAGGTGAAGTGGAGCTCCTGACCGACGACGCCGAAGCGTCGGCCGCCATCACTTCACGCCATGTGGTGTCCGACGCCGGCTCCGTGGGGATTTCCGTGCTGTGCAGTCCAACGCCCAGCGAACGGAGCCGACATGGAGTACCCGGACCTTTCCGCACTGCCCGCGGAGCTGCAGGACGAGGTGACCGCCCGCGGTTCGCTCAACGTCTTCCGGATGATGATGCACTCCCCCACGCTGGCACCCGGTGTGCTGGCGCTGGGGGACGCCGTCCTGCGGCGCAACTCGCTGCCCGACCCCTTGCGCGAACTCGCCATCGTCCGGGTCGGCCACGTCTACCGGGCGACGTACGAGATCCACCACCACGAGAACATCGCCCGTCTCGTCGGACTCGGTGAGGAGGCGATCGCCGCCGCCGCGACCGGTTCCCCCGAGGGGCTGTCCGCGGCCGAGGGGGCCGTCCTCACCGCCACCGACCGACTGCTCGCCCGGCACTCCCTCGACGACACCGAACGCAAGGAACTGCAGGCGTTCCTGACGGTGAACCAGCTCGCCGATCTCGTCATCACCGTCGGCTTCTACCAGCTGATCTGCGACTTCCTCAACACCTTCGAGGTGACGACGGCGGGTGAGGCCCCGCCGCCCTACGGCGATGTACCGCCTGCCGGGAGCGGCGAGGACCGGTGAAGCGGGCGTCGCGTTCTGCGGTGTATCGGTTGGTGCACACCCGCCACCGGCGCCGCCGGCGCGACGTACCGTGGCCCTGCGCTCGGCAGGGCGCGCCGGGCGGGCAGACCACGGTACAGGCGTCACTGCTCCCGGTGGCCCTGACCGGCGCAGGTCGAGGAGCCCCTTGGCTGGGCTGTCACTGCGCCATCTCGTACGCCCCGGACAGTGCCTCCACGCGCCGCCAGACGCGACCCGAACGCGCTTCGTCGACGACGGGACGCCGGACGGCAGCGAGTGCCCAGCGCTGCTGATCCTCGGTGGCGGAGTCCTTGCCGTGCAGTTCGACGGCGAAGGCGGAGAAGTCGCGGACGAGGACGGCGAACAGCTCGTCGAGCACATCCTCGTCGAGGGCCGTCAGACGGGCCTGCTCCAGGATCAGCTGAGCGTGCACCACCAGCGCGAACAACTGGCCGACGGCGAGCAGCAGATCGAGGTCGCGGCTCTGCTCCTCGTCGGGGGCCGCGCTGGTGACGAACTCGCACAGGGCGTCGGCCTGTTCCCGGAAGCGGGCGACGTTCGGCACCGCGGCGTACGCGTCGTAGGCGGGGCGCCAGTCGTGGAAGCGCACGGAGCCGAGGCCGCGGGCCGGCCCCTGCTCGAAGAGGAACGTGTCGTCGGCCGCGTCGAGGCGGGTCGGTACGGGCTCGAACTCGGCCGGGTTCAGGAGGTGGTTGCGCATGAACTTGAGGATCAGCGCGAGGTTGACGTGCACCGTGCCCTCGAGCTTGGGCAGCCCCCGGATCTCGACGGCGGCCTGGGCGAAGTAGGTGTCCTTCTCGAAGCCCTTGGCGGCGATCACGTCCCACATGAGGTCGATGACCTTCTCGCCTTCCGTGGTCACCTTCATCTTCGTCATCGGGTTGAACAGCAGATAGCGGCGGTCGTTCGAAGAGGCGGAGCGGAAGTAGTCGACGGCGCGGTCGCTGAACAACTTCATGCCGACGAGGCGGACGTACGCGTCGGTGAGCTCCCGGCGCACGTGCGGGAAGGCGGTGACGGGGCGGCCGTACAGGATGCGCTGATGCGCGTGGGTCACCGCCTCGTACATCGCGTGCTCGCAGATGCCGATCGTCGCGGTGCAGAGGTTGAACTTGCCGACGTTGACGGTGTTCAGAGCGGCGTCGAAGGCGGCGCGGCCGGTGTGCAGGACGTCGTCCGGGCCAACGGGGTAGTCCTCGAGGCGGAACTCGCTGACGTACTTGGAGGAGTCGACGACGTTCTTCACGAGGTGATACGCCGGGTGGCGGCTGTCGGCGGCGAAGAAGACGTAGCCGTCCGGGCCCTCGATGTCGGTGCGCCGGCCGAAGACCGAGACGAGCCCGGCCGCGTTGCCGTTGCCGATGTAGTACTTGGAGCCGGTCGCCCTGAAGCCACCGTCGGCGTCCGGTGTCAGGAGCATGTCGGTGGAGTAGATGTCGGCGCCATGGGGCTTCTCGGAGAGCCCGAAGGCGAACACCTCGCCCTGGGACAGGAGTTGCGCCGCACGGGTGCGGGCGGTCGCGTTGTCGCTCTGCCAGACCGGCCCGAGACCGAGGATGGTCACCTGCCATGCGTACCAGTAGTCGAGACCGTAGAACCCGAAGATCTCGTTGAGGGCCGCGATCCGGGCCGTGTCCCAGCGCTGGTCCTCGCCTCCGCCGGCGGAGGCCGGGGTTAGGAAGGTGGCGAACAGCCCTTCCTTGGCTGCGAACGCGAGGAAGTCGGCCAGCCAGGCGCGCGAACGGTAGTCCTCGATGAGCCTGCGCTTGCCGCGGTCCTCGAACCAGTCGACGGTGGCACGAAGCAACCTGCGGGTCTCGGGGTCGAAGTGCGCGGGGTCGTACGTACGCGGGTTGAGGAGGAGGGGGTCGGCCATGGAGGTCCGCCTTCCGGGGGTTGAGGGTGAAGGGGTCGGGTCTGGGGCAGAGCTGGAGGGCGCGGAGCGCGGGCGGCGTCGGGCGGCGGTTCAGGCGTGCGGCTGTGAGGTGGCCAGCCGCCGGAGGGTGGCGAGCACGTCGTCGAGCCAGGCGATCGTCATCCGCTCGTACGCGATGCCGCCGCGCAGCACGACGTGCTGGAGCTCCTCAGCGGCGTCGAGCGGGGCGGGGGCCGCAGGGCCGGTGAAGTCGCGCTGCTCCCCCGCGAGATAGTGCGCGAGCCGGTCGCTGTGGATCTGACGGTGCCGTTCGACCTCGCGGACCAGCACGGACGGGTCGTCGAAGGCCGCACCGCGGATCTTCACGGCGAGGTCGTGCCGCATGCTCTCGGGCTGGATCGATTCGTGCAGCCACTGGGAGAGGGCGGCGCGGCCAGGGCCTACGACGGAGTACTCCTTCTTGTCCGGTCGACTCTGCTGCGGCATCTCACGGACGGCGAGCAGGCCATCGCTCTCCATGCGCCTGAGAACGCGGTAGATCTGCTGGTGGGTGGCGGTCCAGAAGTATCCGATGGACCGTTCGAACCGCCGGGCCAGTTCATAGCCGGAGCCCGGCTTCTCCAGCAGGGAGACGAGGATCGCGTGCTCGAGCGCCATGCCGCGATCTTGCTATGCAACGAGTTGCATAGCCAAGAAGCGCAGCCCAGGTGAGACAGGGCTCACTGCGCTCCCCCGCGACTGGCGGTGCGTGTGCGGCAGACGGTCAGGGGCCAGTGATGCCCTGCGATGCGACACCGCCGTCCTGTGCTGCGCGGACTGACCGCGAGCCACCGCGCTCGGCCGCACCACCCACACCTACGTCGTCTGACCCGGCGGCCGGGGCCAGGGTCACGTACGGGCCGTGACGCATTCCTTCTCGCCGCCGGCCGCGGGGCTGAAGCAGGCCTGCACGGGCGTTCCGGGGCCGGCCACGCCCATGAGGGTGTGGACGTAGGTGTCCGCCTCGTCGCGGGTGGCGACCCGGGCACTGTGCAGGGAACCGTGTCGGCCTCCCACCCGCATCTCGACACGGTCCTTCACGACGGCACCCCACATCCGGACCCAACTCGTCCCGCATTCCTGGCTGTAGCGGATCTGGATCCAGGCACCGGTGGCGGTCTCGTGCTCGGCCAGAGTCAGCGGCGCGGCACCGCATCGCGTCGCGATCGGGTCCTTGTCCTGGCAGGCCGCGTGCCGACAGAGCACCCCGGTGACCGCGGCGGGCCCGGGGGACGGTGCCGCCTCCTCTCGGTGCGCCGGGGGAAGGTGGGTGAGTACCAGCACCCCGAGGACGACGGCACAGGTCGACAGGAGGGCGGTGACGATGTTCGCGCGCCGGTGGCCGGTCGGGACCGCGCGCGTATGGTCGGTGCCGCTCGGCAACGTCTCACTCGGGCCGGTGGCGGCGGCGGTGTTGGCGCCCGTGCCGGTACCGGTGTCCGCGTCGGTTGGGACAACGGCGAAGCCCGTGGCCGGTGCGTCCGTCCCGGTGATCGTGCGCTGTCGGTCCGAGGCCCCCCGTGTCGGCCCGGCACCTTCCGTCCGGTCCGTGCGGTCCGTGCGGGCGATGTCCAGGAGGGCCAGCGCATGGCCGGCGGGTTCGTCAGCGAGACGGCACAGCTCGTTGACCGCGCTGCGCGGTGGCAGGCTCCTGCCGTTGAGGTAGCGCTCCCAGGACGACTTGCTGTATGTGGTCGCGTTCGCGAGCTGCGCGAGGCTCAGCCCGGTGCGCTGCCGCAACTGCCGGAGTACGGCAGCCAGTCGGGCGCCCGGCGGTGAGGGTGCGCCGGGTGTCATCCGCGCAACGCTTTCCACGAGCGCGGCCCCAGCATGCCGTCGACGGTGAGACCCGCGCGAGCCTGGAACGTCTTGACCGCCCGCAGCGTCAGCGGGCCGAACATCCCGTCGATCCCGCCGGGTGAGATGCCTGCCCGGCGCAGCAGGCACTGCGCCTCGGCGACGTCTGCCCCTCCGGCGCCGTAGCCGATCTCGGTGTCGCGGCCCTTGTTGATGCCCGCCGACCAGCGGCCGCCGACCCGTGTGATGCGGCAGGTGTAGGAGGGCGGCGGGGAGGCCGCGGTGGTGCGGGGCGGGCCGGTGACGACTGCCTGGCTCCCACCGTCGTCGAGGCGCAGCACCAGCAGCAGCACCGCCGAAAGGGCTACGGCCAGGGCGGCGAGGCCGGCGATGAGGGCGAGGTGCGGAATGCGACCGGGGGCCGGTTCGGAGGGCCGGGGCGACGTAGGCGCGGTGGAGGCGGCCGGTGGCGTGGTGTGCGGGGTCGTCGGACGTGCCGGTTGCTCCTGGTCCCGCTCGCGCTGCTCGTCCTTCCGCTGTACGGCGGGCCTCGCGCGGCGGCCGTCCCGGAAGTCGGCGGCGATCTCGTGCAGCGCCAGCAGGGGGACGGGGTCGGTGCCGGTGATCCGGGCCAGTGTCTCCACCGCCTCCCGCGGTGGCAGCGACATGCCTCCCAGATAGCGCTCCCATGACTTGGCGCTGTAGCCCGTCTTGGTCGCGAGCTGTCGCATCGTCAGTTCGCTGTGGTCCTTCAGCAGACGTAGGCGGGTCACCAACTGTCGTGCGCTGGGGTCGAGTTCCGCGGGCAGCGTCCTGGAGCGCGGCATGTTTCCCCCAAAGCGGTCGTCTGCGTGGTCGTGTGCGTGAACAGCGGTCCCCTCCGTTGCTGCGCATTCTGCATGAGCCCACCACATCTGTCACAGGCGTCCCACATCACCGTCCCACCGGCTGCTGTCGTCGCAGGTCAGCAGGGTGGTCGTCCCGCAAGACCGCCACCTGGGCCGCACCCGTGGCCGCCGTGCCCGGGCGCCCGGCACCTTGGTCTCGCCACCTGGCCCGCTCGGCGTGACAGGTGCCGACCCCACAAACGAAAGAGGAACGCATGCGACCGAACGCTCTGGGCAGGACCATCGCCGGTGTCATCGCCGTTGTCGGCCTCGCGGCCGGCAGTGTGGCGACCGCGGGCACCAGCTTCGCGGCGACCACGGGCACCGCGCACACCTCGGTGGCCGCCCAGCCCGCCGCCGTGGCCGCGACGCAGAACTTCGGTCTGACCACGGCCGAGGCCAAGAACGTCCAGGACTTCCTCGCGGACTACTGGGGCTACACGGGGGCCATCGACGGCCAGCTGGGCACCAACAGCTGGAAGGCGTTCCAGCGCTGCCTGGCGAAGTACTGGGGCTACACCGGCGACATCGACGGGGACCCGGGCCCCAACACCATCAAGGCGTTGCAGCGTCTACTGAAGGACGACTACGGCTACACCGGTGACATCGACGGCATCGCCGGGGCGGGCACCCGGGCGGCGTTCAAGCGCTTCGCCGCCTGACCGGTACGACCCGCCTGACCGGTACGACCGTACGACCTGCCCGACGCCACGACCCGCCCGTCCGGGCTGATCGTCGAACGACCGGGCTGACCGCCGAGTGAGCGACCGCGGCCCGTCCTTGCCCGCAGGGACGGGCCGCGGATGCGTGTTCTCGCTCCCCGGTCCGCAACCGCTCCGAACCCCTGGGAACAGCGGCGCGTCGAGAGGCGCGGTTCCTCGGCGTCCCTCCCCGCCACGTCCCACGCCCGTCTCGAGAAGGAGAACATCGCCGCCATGGGAAGACTCGCGTTCACCGTTCGCGCCGAAGACAAGAACCCACCGCACCCCACCGCGCACCGCACCGGGCCGTCCTGGCGGATCCGCGTCGGAACCTTCGCCGCCACCGCGGCGATGGTCTCGGCCGGCATCGTGCTCGGTGCCGGCCCGGCGTCGGCCGCGCCCGCCCCGGTCAGGCTGACCTCCGCGTCCTGCCCCAACGAGATCGTGCAGGGCCAGACGAGCGGCTGTGTGACGGAGCTGCAGAACCTGCTCAACGCGCACGGCGCCGGTCTGTCGGTGGACGGTCAGTTCGGGTCGGCCACGCTCTACGCGGTCCGTGAGTACCAGGCCGCCACAGCGATCGCCGTGGACGGGCGGGTGGGCCCCGCGACCAAGAGCAAGCTGTACGCGACCGGCGGCTCCGCGCCCGCCCCCATCAATCTCAACTCCTCCTCCTGCCCCGCGAACATCGTCCAGGGCGCCAAGGGCGGATGCGTCACCGAACTCCAGCGGCTGCTCATCCACCACGGCTACACGGTCGACGTGGACGGCGACTTCGGCGCCGGGACCGCCAGTGCCGTCCGCAGCTTCCAGTCCGCCCAGGGACTCACGGCCGACGGCCAGGTCGGCACCAACACCAAGCGAGCGCTGTACGACACCGACGAGTCACCGTCGACGGGCCTGGACCTGAGGTCGGCGTCGTGCCCGGAGAACATCGTGGAGGGGCAGAGCGGCGGTTGCGTCGCCACGCTGCAGTCCCTGCTGAACGGCAAGGGGCAGAGTCTCGACGTCGACGGCAGCTTCGGCCCGCAGACGCTCACGGCCGTGAAGGCGTTCCAGTCGGCGAGCGGCCTCAGCGCCGATGGCCAGGTCGGCCCGAACACCAAGGCCGCCCTGTACTCGAACATCGGCGGTGGGGGTGGCAACGGCGCACCCGCGCCGATCAACCTGAACTCCACCTCATGCCCGAACGAGGTCCTGCAGGGCCAGCGCAGCGGCTGTGTCACCGAGTTGCAGAGCCTGCTCAACCACCATGGCGCCGACCTCGCCGTCGACGGCGACTTCGGTCCGCTCACCGACAGTGCCGTCCGGGACTTCCAGGCCGAGAAGGGCCTGTCGGTCGACGGCCATGTGGGGCCGAACACGAAGGCTGCCCTGTACGGCGCGGTGACCGCTCCGTCGTCGCCTCCGCCCGGTGGCGGTTACGCGAAGATGCTCGACGTGGCGGCGGCCGAGGCCGGCACGGTCGAGGGCAGCGCCCGCGCGAACAGCTACGGCTCGGCCGTGGGTCTTTCGCTGTCCACCAGCAACTACGCCTGGTGCGCGACCTTCGTGAGCTGGGTGGCCAAGCAGACCGGCGCCACCTCGTACCGGAACACCTATGTCTCGGGCTGGGTCAAGCAGGCGCGGGCCGGCGCCTACCACCTCTCCGTGACCACCAGCCCTCAGCCGGGTGACATCGTGGCCTTCGACTGGGACGGCGGAAACGACTTCACCGGCGGCCACGAGCACATCGGCTTCGTGCGGACGGTGTCCGGGTCGTCCTTCACCACCGTCGAGGGCAACACGACCAACCCCAACGGCAGCAACGACGGCGTCTACGTCAAGTCCCGTGCCACGAACAGCGGTTACGACGTGGTCTTCATCCGCGTCCGCTGAGCCGAACTGCCGGGGTCCCCGGCAGGCCGCGCTCTCGTACGGCGGCCTCCCCAGGACTCCGGCACCGGTGACCGCTCCCGCGACTGCTCCGGCGACTGCTCCGGCGGGCGCGGAGGCGCTGCCCGCGCCGCGATGCCTCGGTGGGTGTTCAGCGCTCCGCGCGGCGGGCCAGCAGGACCGAGTCCTCGGCCTCGACCGGGCCGCCGTCCCGATTGAGCGTGCGAGTGCGCTGCTCCACGACGACGGGCTCGAAGCCGTCCGGCAGGCCCAGGAGGAGTTCCGCGGCCAGGAACATCGCCTTGCGGCGGCTCTCGGAGAGTTGTGTGAACTCATGGGACGGCGCATGCCCGACCACCAGCAGCAACCCGCCGGGGGCGACGGCCGCGGCGAGGCGGCGGGTCACGTCGACCATGCCGCCGTCCGGGGCGTGCAGATAGTGACTGGTGACCAGGTCGTACGAGCGGTCTCCGGCATCGAAGGTCCTGGCGTCCACCTGCCACCAGTCGACCAGGTCGGCCACGCCGGCCTGCTCGGCGTGGCGGGCGGCACGGGCCAGACCCTCGGCCGAGAAGTCGGCGCCGGTCACGCGCCAGCCCTGCCCGGCCAGCCAGACCACGTCGCCTCCCTCGCCGCAGCCGACGTCCAGCGCGGTGCCGGGGGTGAGCGCACCGGCGGTGGCCACGAGCTGCGGATTGGGCTCGCCGCTCCAGTACCGCTCCTGTCCCGTGTACCGCTCGTCCCAACCCGCAGGCTCGAACATCGCGGCCACCGCCTGCTCGTCGTGCTCGCTGCTTCGACCGTGCTCGTGGTGTCCTGACACCGGTTGCCTCCCGCTGCTCGTTGTGCCGCGCCGCCCCGCTCGGGCGCGTTGTCGATGGTGCTCGGACCTGCGCCGATCCGCACGCAAAGTTGCCGGACCGGCAAACGGCAGGGTCTCTGACGGCCGCAGACGGGCTGCCCTGAGCTGTCGGGCCGTTCATCCTGAGACCTGGCTCCTGTGCACCGCCCGGCTACACCGTGACGGGAAGGGCGGCGAGCCCGCGCACGAGACGAGTGCGCCGCCAGTCCAGCCGATCGGACGGTACGGCGAGCCGGATGCCGGGGAACCGGGTCAGTACCGCTCGCAGGGCGATCTCCGCCTCGGCCTTGGCCAGGGGCGCGCCGACACAGCGGTGGATGCCGTGGCCGAAGCCGAGATGAGCAGCGGCGTCCCGGTCCAGGTCGAGCAGGTCCGGTGCCGGGAAGCGCGCGGGGTCGCGGTTGGCCGCGCCAAGAGCGACCAGTACCGGGATCCCACGCGGAATGTCGACACCGCCGAGGGTGACCGCCTCCGTCGTGAACCGGAAGGTGGCTGTACTGACGGGCGAATCGAACCGGAGCAACTCGTCCAGCGCGGCCGGGACGTCGTCCGGATTCCGGCGAAGACGATCCAGTTCGGCTGGGCGCTGCAGTAGTGCCAGGGTGGCGTTGCCGAGGAAGTTGGTGGTGGTCTCGTGCCCGGCCACGAGCAGCAGCACCGCCAGGGAGACCAGTTCCTCCTCGCTCAGACGCTCGTCTCCGTCGCGAGCCGCGATGAGCCGGTCGAGGAGACAGTCACCGGGGTCCAGGCGCTTGGCTGCGACGAGCCCCGTCATGTACTCGGCCAGGGAGTGCGAGGCCGCGTCGATGACGTCGGGCCTGCCTGCCGCGAACAGCTCTGCGGACCAGCGCTGGACGTCGGGCCGGTCCTGCTGCGGGACTCCGAGCAGCTGGCAGATCACGATGACCGGCAGCGGCACCGCCAGCGCGGTCACGAAGTCGAATCGCTCACCGACCGGCCATCGGTCCAGCAGTTCCTCGGTGACCCGCGCGATGAACGGACGCAGCTGTGCGACGGCCCCGGCCGTGAACGCCTTGGTCACCAGCCTGCGCAGCCGGGTGTGCCGGGGCGGATCACTGGCCAGCATGGTGTGCGCCACCGCGGGGTGCAGACGACGCCGTGACTCCTTGCCCGCGAAGAAGGCGGCCGTGTCCTTCGAGAGCCGAGGATCGCACAGCGCCTCCCTGGCTTCCGCGTAACCGGTGACGAGGTAGCTGGGGCGCCCGCCCGACTCCGTGGGCATGGACTGCACGGGGCATCTGGACCGCATGGCCGCGACGGCGGGGTAGGGGCCCTGGAGAAAGCGGGAGTCCTGAGTCGGGTCGGTCATGCTTTCAGCCTCCAACGGACTCCGGCCCGCGGTCGCAGGCGACACGCCCAACACCGTGCGCGGGGGCGCCAGTTACCCCTTCTACCCGTCCGGTGCGTGTTCAGGTTTCCAGTGCGCAGGGAGGCGGCGGTGCAGCGGGGGCGGCGATCAAGACCCCGAGACCGGTCAGGATTCGAGAAGCCAAGGCCGCCGTCCACTCCCTAGCGTGATGGCCATGGCAACCACTACTTCCACCACAGCCCGCACGAGCCTCGCGTCCGTCACCCTTGAGGTGGCCGACCCCGAGGCCGCCCGCCGCTTCTACGGCGCCTTCGGCGTGGACCCGTACATTCGCCTGCGGGCGTCCGGGGCGCCCTCGACCGGTTTTCGCGGCTTCACCCTGGCGCTCACGGTGTCCGGACCGGCCACCGTCGACGGCTTCGTCGCCGCGGCCGTGAACGCCGGCGCCACGGTGCTGAAGCCCGCGGCGAAGTCGCTGTGGGGGTACGGCGGCGTCGTCCAGGCCCCCGACGGAACGATCTGGAAGATCGCGACCTCGGCGAAGAAGGACACCGGCCCCGCGACCCGCGAGATCGACGAGGTCGTCCTGCTGCTCGGTGTCGAGGACGTGAAGGCCACCAGGCAGTTCTACGTGGGCCGGGGTCTGACCGTGGCCAAGAGCTTCGGCGGCAAGTACGCCGAGTTCGCCGCCGGTCCGTCCAGTCCCGTCAAGCTGGCGCTGTACAAGCGCCGCGCCCTGGCCAAGGACCTCGGCGTCCCCGCCGACGGCACCGGCTCGCACCGCGTCGTCCTCGGCAGCACCGCCGACACCTTCACCGACCCGGACGGATTCGCCTGGGAGGCCGCCGCGCCGCCTGCCCCCACACCGTCCTGACCTCCGGTCCCCCGACCTAACCTTGCCTTCTGCAATGATCGAAGGTCCGGATGCAGTCGCGGGGACCGCCAGGTCACCGGGCGGAGAGGTGGAACGGACAGGATGACGCAGCACGAACCCCATCGGCTCGACCCCGCTGCAGAGCCGCGCTCTCATGTGGAGCTGGACCGGGAGGCCGAGGAAGTGACCCTCTCGGTCATGGCGGCGTCCAGGCTGCTCGTGGCGATTTCCGCACGGGCTCTCGCGTCGGCCGACGAGCCCCTCACCCTGCCCCAATTGCGGGCCCTGGTCGTGCTGGATGCGTGCGGGCCCGTGAAACTCGCCGCCATGGCCGCGACCTTGGGGGTCAATCCCTCGACGGCCCTGCGCATGGTCGAGCGTCTGGAAGCCGCCGGCCACATGGACCGCAAGACCAATCCCGACAACCGGCGCGAGGTCGTCCTCACCCTGACGCCTACTGGGCGGGAGCTGGTGGAGCGCGTCCTGGCACACCGGCGCGCCGAGATCCGCGCCCTCGTGCGGCGACTGCCCCACGAAGCGCGCACAGCACTCGTTCCCGCCCTGAAGGCGCTGACCGAGGCGGCCGGCGAAATGGCCGTGGACCCTTTCGAGGAAGTCCGGCGCGTCGGTGGCCTCATCGACGACCCTCTCGACCCGGCTCCGCCGGACACACCCCAGGGGCACCGCCGGCCATCCGAGGGCAGAACCGCCTGACCCGGATGTCCGGTCGCCCATCGCTCCATAGCCCCGGCGCCGGCGCCGGCGCGCCCGAACCCCCCAGCATGGTCCAGGGCACCGGCATTCACCTGTTCAGCGGCACCCCTGGACTGGGACACCTCCTGGCCGGTGCCGGGATCGGGGACGCCGTCATCGGCCGGGTGCTGTCCGGCACGAGCGGATTCCATGACCTGTCTCGGCACCGGCCCCCGCGTCTCGCTCGCGGCGGCATCCGAAAGCGCCCATGATCGAAGACGATGCCGCGGCCGGGCAGGCTGGTGATCACATCGAAGGGCACTCGTGAACGCCGGGCCCCGCACGCGTTCCCCCCGAAAAGGCACTCTTGCACTCTGCAAGGTTGGGTACCCGGGAGCAGCGTCGCGCACGGCAAATGGCTCAGAAAGGCGGCTTCGTCTGATGACTCGCTCCCCCGTCGACGTCTCCGGGCTGGATGTGCCCCGGTTGGAAGCGGCGCTGCGCGAGGCGGTGGACGCCGAGGTCAGGTTCGACGCCGGCAGCAGAGGCGCGTACGCGACCGATGGTTCCAACTACCGCCAGGTGCCGATCGGCGTCGTGGTGCCCCGTTCGGTGGAGGCCGGGGCACAGGCCGTCCAGGTGTGCGCCCGCTTCGGCGTCCCGCTGCTGTCGCGGGGTGGTGGCACCAGCCTGGCGGGCCAGACGACGAACGCGGCCGTGGTGATCGACTGGAGCAAGTACTGCCACCGGCTGGTCTCCGTCGATCCCGACGCACGGACCTGCGTGGTCGAGCCGGGCATCGTCCTGGACGTCCTCAACCGGCGTCTGTCCGGTCACCGGCTCCAGTTCGGGCCGAAGCCGTCGACGCACAGCCACTGCGCCCTGGGCGGCATGATCGGCAACAACTCGTGCGGCTCCTCCGCACAGGCGTACGGCAAGACCGTCGACAACGTGCGCCGCCTGGAAGTGCTCACCTACGACGGCACCCGGATGTGGGTCGGCCCGACGTCCCAGGCCGAGCGCGCCCGGATCGCCGCGGAGGGCGGCCGTCGCGCCGAGCTGTACGACGGCATGGACCGCCTCGTCACGGAGTACCTCGCCGACATCCGGCGCGGCTACCCGAAGATCCCCCGCCGGGTCTCCGGCTACAACCTCGACTCGTTGCTGCCGGAGAACGGCTTCGACGTCGCCAGGGCGCTCGTGGGAAGCGAGGGCACTCTGGTGACCGTGCTGCACGCCGAGCTCGACCTGGTGCCGGTGCCCGCGTACCAGTCGCTCTTGGTCCTCGGCTACGACGACATCTGCGCGGCCGCCGACGACGTCACCCACCTGCTGGAGCACTGCGAGCCCGGCCAACTGGAGGCCCTGGACGGGCGCATGGCCCAGCTGATGCGTGAGGAGGGCGCCTACCTGGAGTCCCTCGACGCCCTGCCGGAGGGCGACAGCTGGCTGATGCTGCAGTTCGGCGGCGACAGCCAGGAGGAGGTCGACGAGCAGGCGCACGCGCTGCTGCGCGCCGTCGGCCGCACCGAGAAGGACACCACCGTCGCCTTCTCCGACGATCCCGAGCGCGAGCAGAGGATGCTCAGGGCGCGCGAGGCCGGGCTCGGCGTCACCGCGCGCCCGCCGGACGACCGGGAGACGTGGGAGGGCTGGGAGGACTCGGCCGTTCCGCCCGAACGGCTCGGTGACTATCTGCGGGACCTGAAGAGGCTGTTCGAGGAGTTCGACTACGACCACCCGTCCCTGTACGGGCACTTCGGGCAGGGCTGTGTCCACACCCGCATCCCGTTCGGGCTCAAGACCGCCGAGGGCGTGGCCGACTTCCGCCGCTTCCTGGAGCGCGCCGCCGACCTCGTCACCTCCTACGGCGGCTCCCTTTCTGGAGAGCACGGCGACGGGCAGTCCCGCGGCGAACTGCTCATCCGCATGTTCGGCGAACGGCTCGTGACCGCGTTCGGCGAGCTGAAGGCACTGTTCGACCCCCGCAACCGGATGAACCCCGGCAAGATCGTCCACCCCAACCCCGTCGACGGCCAGCTGCGCCTCGGTCCCACCTGGCGCCCGAGCACCCCGGCGACGCACTTCGACTTCCCCGAGGACGATCATTCCTTCAACCGCGCGGTGATGCGCTGCGTCGGTATCGGCAACTGCCGCGGCCACTCCGGCGGCGTCATGTGCCCCTCCTACCGGGCCACCATGGAGGAGGAACACTCCACTCGCGGCCGGGCCCGGCTGCTCTTCGAGATGCTCGACGGCCACGCCGACTCGGCCGTCAAGGACGGCTGGCGCTCCACCGAGGTGCACGACGCACTCGATCTGTGCCTGGCCTGCAAGGGCTGCAAGTCGGACTGCCCCACCGGCGTCGACATGGCCACGCTCAAGGCGGAGTTCCTCTCCCACCACTACGAGGGCCGCCTGCGCCCCGCCGCCCACTACTCCATGGGCTGGCTCCCGGTCTGGGCGCGCCTGTCCCGCCTCGCCCCCAGGCTGCTCAACAGCGCCCTGCACGCGCCCGGTCTGGCACGGGCGGGCAAGCGCCTGGCCGGCGTCGCCGAAGCCCGCTCGGCCCCCGTGTTCGCCGAGCAGTCCTTCCTGCAGTGGTGGCAGGCCCACGACCTCGACGAGCCCGACCCGGCCGACCCGCACACCGTCGTGCTGTGGCCGGACACCTTCAGCACCTACTTCCATCCCTCGATCGCCGTCTCGGCCGTACGGGTCCTGGAGGACGCCGGTTTCCGTGTCGCCGTACCCACCGAACCCGTGTGCTGCGGCCTGACCTGGATCTCCACCGGTCAGCTGCCGCTGGCGCAGAAGGTGCTGCGCCGCACCCTGGACGTCCTGCGTCCCTACCTGGAGGCGGGCACCCCGATCATCGGCCTCGAACCGTCCTGCACGGCCGTCTTCCGTTCCGACGCCCCCGAGCTGATGCCCGCCGACCAGGACGTGCAGCGGTTGGCGGGACAGGTCCGCACCTTCGCCGAACACCTCGTCCACCACGCGCCGGAAGGCTGGCAGCCGCCGCGGCTCGCCCGGCAGGCGACCGTGCAGACGCACTGCCATCAGCACGCCGTCATGAAGTTCGACGCCGACCGCGAACTGATGCGCCGCGCCCACCTCGACGCCGAGGTCCTGGACGAGGGCTGCTGCGGCCTGGCCGGCAACTTCGGCTTCGAACGCGGGCACCACGAGGTCTCCATGGCCGTCGCCGAACAAGGTGTCCTGCCCGCCGTCCGCGGCGCGGCCCCCGACAGCCTCGTCCTCGCCGACGGCTTCAGCTGCCGGACCCAGATCGAGCAGGGCGGCACCGGACGGCGGGCCCTGCACCTGGCCGAGGTCCTGGCCCTCGGCCTGGACGGCACCCTGCCCGCCGAACACCCCGAACGCCTGGCCCAGCGCCCGGACCAGCCCTCCCGCACGGCCCGTTGGGCGACCACCACGGCCGCCGCCGTCACCGCGACCGCTGCCGCCGCCGCGGCGGGCCGAACGGTCGTACGCGCGCTTCGCCGCCCGTAGCCACCCGTCACCAGCACCCCCGGAAAGGTCTTCGAACATGTCGAAGAAGGTCTCCGACCACATTCTCGAGCGTCTGCGCGAGTGGGGAGTCGAGCACGTCTTCGCCTACCCCGGCGACGGCATCAACGGTCTGCTCGCCGCCTGGGGCCGCGCCGACGACAACCCCCGCTTCGTCCAGGCCCGCCACGAGGAGATGGCCGCCTTCGAAGCGGTCGGCTACGCCAAGTTCTCCGGCAAGGTCGGGGTGTGCGCCGCCACCTCCGGGCCCGGCGCCATCCACCTGCTCAACGGGCTCTACGACGCCAAGCTCGACCACGTGCCCGTCGTCGCGATCGTCGGGCAGACCAACCGCAGTGCGATGGGCGGCTCCTACCAGCAGGAGATCGACCTCTTGAGCCTGTACAAGGACGTGGCCTCCGACTTCTGCGAGATGGTCACCGTCCCGGAACAGCTGCCCAACGTGCTGGACCGGGCGATGCGCACCGCCATGGCCCGCCGTTCGGTCACCGCTGTGATCATCCCCGCCGACGTGCAGGAACTGGACTACTCGCCGCCCGGGCACGCCTTCAAGATGGTCCCCTCCAGTCTCGGCATGCCGCAGTACGCGCCGGTGCCGAGCGACGAGGACCTCATCCGGGCCGCCGAGGTGCTCAACGCGGGCGAGAAGGTCGCGATCCTGGTCGGACAGGGCGCCCGCGGGGCGCGTCAGGAGGTCATGGCGCTCGCCGACCGGCTCGGCGCCGGGGTGGCGAAGGCGCTGCTGGGCAAGGACGCCCTCGACGACGACCTGCCGTACGTCACCGGTTCCATCGGCCTGCTGGGCACAAGGCCGTCGTACGAGCTGATGACCGGCTGCGACACCCTCCTGGTCATCGGCTCGTCCTTCCCCTACACCCAGTTCCTGCCCGAATTCGGTCAGGCGCGGGCGGTGCAGATCGACATCGACCCGCACATGGTCGGTATGCGCTACCCGTTCGAGGTCAACCTGGTCGGCGACGCCCGCCAGACGCTGACCCGGCTGCTGCCGATGCTCGACGCGGCCAAGGACAACGGGTGGCGCAAGAAGATCGAGAAGGACACCGCCCGCTGGTGGGAGGTCATGCAGCGGCGCGCCGCGGTGGACGCCGACCCGGTCAACCCCGAGTACGTCGTCCACGCGCTGAGCGACCTGCTGCCGGAGAACGTGATCCTGTCCTCCGACTCCGGCTCGGCCGCCAACTGGTACGCCCGGCACCTGAAGCTGCGCGGCGCCATGCGCGGCTCGCTGTCTGGCACGCTCGCCACCATGGGGCCGGGCGTGCCCTACGCCATCGGTGCGAAGTTCGCGCACGGCGACCGCCCGGCGATCGCCCTCGTCGGGGACGGGGCGATGCAGATGAACGGCATGGCCGAGCTGATCACCATCGCCAAGTACTACCGGGAGTGGGAGGACCCGCGGCTGATCGTGGCCGTCCTCAACAACCGGGACCTCAACCAGGTCACCTGGGAGATGCGCGCCATGGAGGGCGCCCCCCAGTTCGAGGCCTCGCAGTCGCTGCCCGACTTCCCGTACGCCGAGTTCGCCCGCATGGCCGGCCTCGACGGGCTGCGCGTCGAGAAGCCGCAGGACGTCCGGGGCGCCTGGGAGACGGCGCTGGCCGCCGACCGGCCCTGTGTGCTGGACTTCGTGACCGACCCGGCCGTCCCGCCGATCCCCCCGCACGCGACCCTCGACCAGATCGAGGCCGCCGCGACCTCGATCCTCAAGGGGGACAGCGACCGCGCGGGCATGGTCCGTCAGGGCTTCAAGGCCAAGGTGCAGGAGTTCCTGCCCGGTCACCGCCGCCGCGAGGACAAGCCCGGCACCGAGGACGGCACGTGAACCACTCCCCGGTCGTGGCAGGGGTGGATACCGCCGTGTTCACCGTGCCCACCGACGCCCCCGAGGCGGACGGCACCCTCGGCTGGGACAGCACCACCCTCGTCCTGGCCACCGTCCGCTGCGGGGACGTCACCGGCCTCGGCTACACCTACGCCCCCGCAGCCACCGCGCGCGTCATCGAGGACCTGCTCGCCGACGTGGTCACCGGCCTGCCCGCGCTCGACGTGCCGCGCATGAACGAGGCCATGCAGCGCGCGGTACGCAACGCGGGACTGCCCGGCGTCGCCGCGCAGGCGATCGCAGCCGTGGACATCGCCCTGTGGGACCTGAAAGCGCGCCTGCTCGATCTGCCCCTCCTCCACCTGCTGGGCGCGGCCCGCGAGGACGTGCCCGTCTACGGCAGCGGCGGCTTCACCACCTATGACGACGACCAGCAGGAGCGTCAACTGCGCGGCTGGGTCGAGACCGACGGCATCCCCCGCGTGAAAATCAAGATCGCGGAGTCGTGGGGCCGTTGCGAGGAACGCGACCGGCGGCGTGTCGCCAAGGCCCGCGCCGTGATCGGCGACGCCACCGCCCTGTACGTCGACGCCAACGGCGGATATGTCGCCAAGCAGGCCGTCCGGATGAGCCGGGCGCTCGCAGACGAGGGCGTGACCTGGTTCGAGGAGCCCGTCTCCTCCGACCACCTGGCGTCCCTGGCCGCGATCCGCGGCCAGGTCACCCTCGACGTGGCGGCCGGCGAGTACGGCTACACCCTGCCCTACTTCGAGCACATGCTCGCCGCCGGAGCCGTGGACTGTCTCCAGGCCGACGTCACCCGCTGCGGCGGCATCACCGTCTGGCTGCGTGCCGCCGCGCTCGCCCAGGCCCATGGTCTCGAGATCTCAGGGCACTGCGCCCCGCACGCCCACGCGCACGCCGCGGCCGCCGTGCCCAACCTGCGCCACCTGGAATGGTTCCACGACCACGTCCGCATCGAGCGGCTCCTCTTCGACGGCGTCCTCGCCCCCGACGGCGGCGCCGTCTTCCCGGGCTCCGACGGCACGCCGGGCCTCGGCCTCACCCTCAACTCCGAGCGTGCGGGGCCCTACCGGGTGGGCTGACGGAAGCGGTACGGCCCGACGTGCTCCGGCGTCAGGGTGTACACACCGCGCTGCCTCCGCAGGGGCCGGCACCGGACGAGGTCATGGTGGGGCTGAGGGGGACGCCGTTGGTGCGCAGTACGTCGCGGACATGCAGGATCAGCGGGAACACCTCCTGGTTCCGGTCCTCGCCCTGCTCGTCCCAGGCCCGCTGCTCGGCCTCGACGGCCATCCGGTCCTCCGCGAACACCCGCTCGGTGAACCTCCGGATGAACGGCCAGGCGGCATGAAGGGCTCCCGGGATCGGCGGCTTCGCGATCATGAGCAGTCCGAAGGTGTGGTTGACGCGCTGTTCCGCGTCCTGCGGCACGTAGGCGGCCCACAGGGAGAAGGCCGGCAGCTCGGCCTTCTCGGGCACCGCTTGCAGGGTCTGGTACGGGTACTGGGTACGGACGGTGATGACGTCGGGCGACGAACCGCCGCTCACCCCTTCGGCGGACAGCAGAGCCGCGCCGCGGTCCTTCTTGCCGCCCGCGGGAACGAACAGGTACCGCGCCTCCACGAAGTCCGGACCCGTGTCGAATCCCAGGAGTTCGGGCTGGATCCTGCCGAGGACGCCCCGGTGCAGGAACTGGTGGTTCATGTCGAGCAGGTTCTCGTGCATGAACGAGTAGTGGCACCGCACGGTACGCGAGAACGTCATGGTCCGGTGCCGGGCCGAACCGAACTCGGGCAGGTCAGGCAGCGGCGTCGCGGCGGCCTTCTCGGCATCGCCGGGAAAGACGAAGACGAGGCCGTAGGCTTCCCGGACCGGATAAGCGCGCACGCCCCGCGGCGGCCGGTCCACTCCCTTGGGAAGATACGGGATCTGCGAGATGCGACCGTTCCCCCGGTAGGCCCACGCGTGATAGCAGCAGCGCAGCACCTCGCCCTCCACGACCCCCATGCTCAGGGGCACCTGGCGGTGGGCACAACGGTCCTCCAGAGCGAAGACCGTCCCGCTTTCACTGCGGTACAACGCGATCCGCTCCCCCGCGAATCGGGCAGCGAACGTCTTCTTCCTCGCCACGCTCCGGGACACCGCGACCGGATACCAGAAATCCGGGTTGATCCCGCGACGACGGAGATCGGGGGCCACTCCGTCCCTGTACTGGAGCGACGCGTGCGGGTCCCTTTCGGACTGAGCCTCGATCACCTTGTCCCTTCCTTGTCGGGCGTCTGTCACGCTGCTCCTTGCACCTTGGTCTGCGAGTGGGAACGAGGAACAGGGCAGGGAGTCTCTTCGCACGGACCAGCGTTCGGAAGTCATACGTCCCACTGAGGCGCCGAGGCCGCACGCCCTCGGCACGCCACCACTCGAACGGCTGAGCCCACTCGGGCCCGCCGGTGTCGCGGTCCCCCACCCTCTGGGCCGCGTGCCCCTCAGCCCCGACGTGAGCTCGCCGGACACGTTCGTCTTCGGCTCGTTCATGGCCTCGACCCTGTGATCAGCTGTCCCACGCAGCTGGGGCCATCAGGATCCGCCGCGACATGATGCGGGTCGGGGTCAGGAGCTGCTGCACTTGAGGTATGGACCTCGACCGGACGACCCCTCCGGACGGGTTCTGGGCGCCGCGACTCCACTTGGTCACCTTCGGCCACAGCACCGCGGAGCGGGGAACGCTGGCACGTCTCCTCCGAGAAGCCGGCGTCGCCGCTGTCGTCGACGTCAGAACCGCCCCCGGCAGCCGTCGCGACCCGGATCTGTCACGGGAGCGCCTGGCCCGGTGGCTGCCCGAGGAGGGCATCGCCTACCGGTGGGAGAAGCGCCTCGGCGGCTTCAGGAAACCGTCACCGGACTCGCCCGACACGGTATGGCGCAACGTCTCGTTCCGCGGCTACGCCGCTCACACCCGCAGCCCGGAGTTCGTCACCGCCATGGATCGAGTCGTGGGCGAAGCAGCCGAACGGCGCACCGCAGTGATGTGCAGTGAAGCGGTGTGGTGGCGATGCCACCGCCGTCTCATCGCCGACTTCGCCGTCCTGGCACGCGGCATGCTCGTGCACCATCTGATGCACGACGGGCGCCTCACCCCTCACACCCCGACACAGGGCGTGCGCCTTCGCGGCGACGGCCTTCTCGTGTACGACGACACTGCTTCCCGGCCTCCGTGATCACGGAGGCCGGGAAGCAGACGGCCGGGAACCGCAGTCCCGGCCGTTCCCTGCAGACACCCGACCAGGCACAACACGCCAGGGTGCGCGGTCGACCCGCCCGGTCGCCCTCAGTCCTCGGCAACGCGGATGATCGTACGGCCGGGGACGCGCTGTCGTGAGGCGAAGGCGGCGGCCGCCTCGGCCAGCGGCCGCACCGCGCCGACACGTACCCGCAGCCGACCGTCCCGCAGGCGCCGGGCGAGGTCGGTGAGGCGTGCGCGGTCGGGTTCGACCACGAAGAACACGGCTCGACCGTCGGCGGGGCGCACAGTGGGCTGGTGAGCGACGCTGACGAGTGTGCCCCCGGGTCGCACGAGGGCGGCCGAGCGGTCGAGGACCTCGCCGCCGATGACGTCGAACACGACGTCCACCTGGCCGGTGTCCTCCCAACGGTCGGCCTCCAGGTCGAGGAAGGCGTGCGCGCCCAGGTCGAGGACGGTGTCCCGGTCGGCGGAGCGGCCCGTGCCGACCACGCGGGCGCCCGCCTCGTGAGCGAGCTGGACGGCGAGCGAGCCAACGCCTCCGGCGGCACCGTGGATCAGGACGGTCTGGCCGGTGGTGAGACGGGCGTGGTCGAACAGGCCCTGCCAGGCGGTCAATCCGGAGATCGGCAGTGCGGCGGCCACCGTGTGGTCGACGTCGGCGGGGAGCGGAGCGAGGTTTCGGGCTTCCACGGCGACGTACTCGGCGAGCGAGCCGTCACGGGTCCAGTCGGCCAGTCCGAAGACCCGCTGGCCGACGGTGAGGCCGGTCGTTCCGTATCCGAGTTCCGTCACCACCCCCGAGACCTCGTGGCCGGGCACACTCGGGGTACGGTCACGGCCGGCGCGGTCGGTCCAGGTGGCGGGCCAGTCGAGCTCGCCTCGGGTGAAGCCCGCTGCGTGCACCCGCAGGATGACGTCGTTCTCGGCGGCGTGAGGATGGGGAAGCTCCTCGAGGGTCAGCCCCGTGAGGCCTGCCTCCCGATCCCGGACAGTGATGGCTCGCACGAGTATTCCTTTCTTGGTTCGGGGTGTGAGGTAGGGGCGGCCACCCAGTCACCGTGGCCAGGGAGCATTCAGCACGCGCTCCACCATGGACGTACGGCGAAATCCGGGAACGAAGTGTTCCAGGATGTCCGCGTTGACGGTGCCGTAGGTGGTGTCCGGTCGGTCTTTGAGGCCGTCGACGAATGCCTGGAGGAATTCCTTCTTGAAATCGTCGCGCGGATGAACGGCGACGATCTCGTCCGTCTGGTCACGCTCCAGCCCGTCCAGGCCCCAGCCGACCGCGTCGGTCAGCACGCCGTAGTTCGTGGCGGCGACCTCGGGGTCCATCCGGCCAGGAATTCCCGGTGTCGTGTGCAGGGCGATCGCCCTCCAGGCCACCTCGGCGGCGTTTTGGGAGAAGCCGCGTGCCAGCAGGAACTTGTGCGCGTGGTCGGCGCCGTCCAGCTCGAAGCGCTGCTGTGTGTCGCGGAACGGGATCAAAAGGCCCACGTCATGGAACATCGCCGAGATGTAGAGCAACTCGGGATCGGGCCTCAGGTCCCTGGCACGCGCGTGGAGGGAACCGAAGAGAAATACCCGCCGGGAGTGGTGGAAGAACAGGGGATTCGTCCTCTCCCGGAGAAACTCCGTGGCCTCGGCGACAGCCGGGGTCCCGGGTATTTCCACCCCTGCGATGATGTCGGTCATGATGTCCGCGCTTTCCGATGCGATGTCCTGCGAGTGGGCCGTGCGCCCGTCGTCCACAGTGCCGCCCGCGCGTCCTGCGCCGCCGCCTCGGTCCGGCCATGAACCACTCGAATACGGTCATCCCAGGGTGGGCCCGTGAGCTCCGGTCCGCACCGGGTGGCGATCCTCGTCTACGACGGCGTCAAGATGCTGGACGTCGCCGGCCCGGCCGAGGTGTTCGGGGAGGCGAACCTGCTCGGCGCCGACTACCGGATCACCCTGCTGTCGACGACGGGCGCCCACGTCACCTCCTCGATCGGCATGCGGATCGCCGTCGACGGCAGCGCCGCCACGCAGGCCGATGCCGACACGCTCCTGGTGCCGGGCGGGGACATCTACCCCAGGACCCCCGTCACGCGGGACCTGGCCGAGGCGACCGGAAACCTGGCAGCCCGTGCCGGCCGGGTCGCCTCCGTGTGCTCCGGCGCCTTCGTCCTCGGCGCGACGGGTCTCCTGGACGGCAGACGAGCGACCACGCACTGGAAGATCGCCGACGAACTCGCCAGCCGGCATCCGAAGGCCCGCGTCGAGCCGGACGCCATCTATGTGCGCGACGGCACGATCTACACATCGGCGGGAGTCACCGCGGGCATCGACCTCGCCCTCGCTCTCGTCGAGGAGGACCACGGTCCCGAGACCAGCCGGGAGGTGGCCCGCTCCCTGGTGGTCTACCTCCAGCGAGCGGGCGGCCAGTCACAGTTCTCCGCACCCCTGCGAGGCTCACCACCCCGCTCCCCCGCCCTGCGCAGGATCGTCGACCTGGTCACCGCGGATCCCTCCGACGACTACTCCCTGGCCCGCATCGCCGGACGACTCAACGTCAGTACGCGCCACCTCACCAGGCTGTTCCGGGAGGAACTGGGCACCACGCCCGCCCGGTACGTCGAGTCGATCCGCTTCGACATCGCGAAGTCGCTCCTCGACCAGGGGCACACCGCCACCCAGGCGGCAGCCATGGCCGGCTTCCCGAGCTACGAGAGCCTGCGCCGCGTCTTCGGACGGGAGTTGTCCATCAGCCCCGCCGCCTACCAGCGCCGATTCGCCACCGCCCGCCGCGAGCCGGCCGAATAGCGACCGAGGGACCGCGCCGACGCGGGTAGGCGTACGGGACGGCCTCGTCCAGGCGACGACTCGGTCATCGAGGCAGGGCGGGGCAGGGATGCGGGTGCCGGTCGAGCAGGCGGGCCCGCGCCCAATTCCCTCTGTCGACCAGCGGAGTTCCGTCCGTCAACTCGTGCGGGAGCATCGCGTAGATGTACTCGCTGCCCCAACGGTCTCCGTCGAGGTCGTTGTCGACCAGATGGGCATCGCGACGCATCCCCAGACGCTCGCACACCCGCACCGATGCGGTGTTGAGGACATCTAGGCGGGCGAAGACCCGATGGACCAGCAATCGGTCGAAGGCCACGGAGACCGGAGCACGCGCCGCTTCGGAGGCGTAGCCCGTCCGGCATGCTGCGCGGTAAAGATCCAGCCGATCTCGGCCTGCCGGGCGGCAGCACTGCGCAGGGTGAGGACCACCTCGCCGACGACACCTGGTTCGTCCACCCGGCACACGGCCGGCAGGAGCACATCGCCGTCGGCCTTCCAACTCTTCCCCGTGTCACTGACCTGACTGGACGGACTAGTTGATCACCATGCGATCACGTCGAAGTGGGGCTGTGCAGCGCGGAGTTGGGGCACGGCACGGGCGGGCAGCAAGGGACAGAAATAGCGCAGCAGTTCGGGTATAGGTGATTCAATGAGTGCATGGTGAGGGACGGTGCATTCTTCGGTCCGCTGGAACTGGTCGACGGACATTGGGGAATCGGGGACGCCACGCGAGCGGGCACTCACTGGGTCGAGTTGCGTCCGGACGGGCTCTACCAGCATGAGCCGGATTCCGGGGGCCGGCTGATCCCCTGGTCCAGGATCATGACGGGCATCTGGATCACCTGGGGCAAGCACTCCTGGGCCTCGAGCAGCAGGGGCAGGTACACGGTCAAGGGCATGGTCGCCGGGCGCGGCGGCGGCTGGATGCACATGACGCTGCGCCACCCTTACGAGGACCACCAACTGCGCTTCGACCAGCACGCGCGCCCGTACCGGGCCATAGACGTCCTGAGGCTGGAGTATCTGCTGCGGCACCTCATCGCCGAGGGAAAGCCGCAGCTCCTCGGCGACCCGGAATGGGTGGGCCACTCCGTGGCGAATCTGGCCGGCGGAAAAAACCGCTGGATCACGACCCGCGAGCTGCGGCGGGCGGCGGCGGAAGCCGTGGCAGCGGCAGGTACGGACAACCCCTGACGGCCCGCTGTCCCCCTCGGCGCTTCCCGGGAGTCCGACCGCGACACTCCGGCCGAGCCGCGATCGCCTTGCGGAAAAAAGAGTTTGGGCCGGGCGGTGCCCCGCTGCTACTTTCCTGTCGGACCGTGAAGTCGTCGTATGGAGGTGAGCCCCCGTGAACACAGTTACCCGTGGGTGCTCCCTCAACCCGTCACGGTCCGGCGGCTGACGTTCGGTGTCGCCAGGAGCGCCTGAGATCGAGGCACTCCTGGAGGGAGACTCCGATGAACACAAAGCCTTTCACCTCTGGCCTGAGCGAGAACGCGGTGACGGTCACGCGCGTCGCGGACAGGCAATGGCATGCACTGGATGACGACCTGGTGGTCGGCCGCGGGCATGCGCAGCACCGGCCGGACGGGCGCTTGTACGTCAGCATCGACGCCTGGCACGGCGCCGTCTTCGACCGGCTCGCCGAAGCGATGCTGGCGGAACTGCCGGCGCCGCTGCACACGGTGGTCGACGAAGCCGATGCCGAGCTGACGGCCGCCTGGCGGCGGGCCGGTTTCACCATCCGGCGCCGCGAGTGGGAGTACGCCGTTCCGACCGACCCACAGGTCACAGGGCTCGACGCGGTCCTGCCACCGGCGGGCGTGACGATCGTTCCCGCCGGTCAGGCCGACGAGAGTCTGCTGCGTGCGGTGGACCGCGCGATCCGCGACGAAGTCGAGGCGACCGTCGGGTGGCAGTCGATGCCCGCGGAGGTGATTGCCCGTCACGAAGGCGACACCATCGTCGACCCGTCGAAGTACGCGGTGGCCGCGGCACCCGACCGCTACCTGGGGCTGATCCGGGTGGTGACGGCGATCCGGCCACGTATCGGGCTGGTCGCGGTCCGGGCCGGCGAGCAGCGCCGCGGCATCGCGCGGGCGCTGCTGGCCCACGCGCTGTCGACGCTGCACCGCTCCGGGTTCACCGCGGCCTGGACCGAAGTCCAGGAGCCCAACCAAGCCGCCACGGCCCTCTTCGAGGGCATCGGCTCCCGGCCGATGAGCAGCAACCTGGAGCTGGTGCGATGACGAAACACAAGAACGTCATCGAGGTCGAGGGCAAGGTCGTCGAGTGCCTGCGGAGCGCCATGTTCACCGTGGAGCTCCAGAACGGCCACCACGTCCTCGCGCACATCAGCGGGAAGATCCGCAAGAACTACATCAAGATCATGCTGGAGGACCGGGTGCTGGTAGAACTCCCGCCGTACGACCTGACGCGCGGCCGGATCGTGTTCCGGTACCGCAACTAGCGGCGGTCGGCATCTTTCCCGGTAGCTGATCTCGGGGCCCCGGTCACGGAGTTCGTGTGACCCGGGCCCCGAGCAGGGCCGGCGCGAGCCGCGTCACGGCCCGCGAGGACATTCTCAAACACACCCGACCACCAAGTGACAGATTCCGACCGTGGCGAAGTCATAGCGCGCCGGCGCACGAAATGGCAAGCCCCTCCGCAGGCAGGACGGATGGCCGAAATATCGGACAGAGGGTGCGACAGTCAAAAACAAACAAAATCGATCGCACTCATTGACGTCACGGGGCCGCCGCCCCTCTCATTGATCACCGCCAGGCGGCAGGGACCCGCCTGCTCGGATCGGAGAGGCAAACGCATGCCCAAGGGAACACCTCATCGGCCGACAGGCCGATGGCGCCGAGCCGCCACTGCAATTCTGACGCTCTTCGCCGGCGTCGCGGCCCTCCTGCTTCCGGCGACCGACGCACACGCCGCCACGGTGTCGTTCACCACGGGTGCCGCACGCACCGACCAGAGCGGCAACACCCTCCAGTTGCACGGGCTCGGCATCATCAAGGTGGGCAGCACCTGGTACGGCTTCGGTGAGGACAAGACCGGCGAGACCTCGGCGGACACGTCCTTCCAGGACATCACCTGTTACACCTCGACCGACCTCGCCAACTGGACCTATCAGGGCCAGGCTCTGAGCAGGCAGGCCGACGGGGACCTGGGACCGAGCCGGGTCGTGGAACGGCCGAAGGTCATCTACAACGCGTCGACCAGCACGTACGTGATGTACATGCACATCGACCGCACGGACTACTCCGAAGCCAAGGTCGGTGTGGCCACCAGCAGCACGCCGTGCGGCCCCTACACCTACCGGGGCAGCTTCCGGCCACTGGGCAACCTCAGCCGTGACCTCGGCCTGTTCCAGGACACCGACGGCACCGCCTACCTGCTCAGCGAGGACCGCAACAACGGCCTGCGCATCGACAAACTGTCCGCCGACTACCTGTCCGTCGACAGCTCGGTGGCCGTGCTCGGCAGCAGCGGCAGCGGCAGCGTCGAGGCACCGGCCATGATCAAGAAGGACGGCACCTACTACGTGTTCGGCTCCCACCTGACGGGCTGGAGCCTGAACGACAACATCTACGCCACCGCCACCTCACTGAGCGGCCCCTGGTCGGCCTTCCGGAACTTCGCCGCCCCCGGAACCCACACCTACGGCAGCCAGACGGCGAACGTCATCACCGTCCAGGGCTCTGCCGGCACCACGTACATCTACGCCGGCGACCGCTGGGACACCTCCAACCTGGGCGCGTCGAAGCTGATCTGGCTGCCCATCACCATCAGGGGCACGACCGTGAACGTCGGCCAGTACCCCACCTGGTCCCTCGACGCCGCGGCCGGAACCTGGACCGCCGGCAGCGGGCTTCCGTCGGAGGGCGCCCACACCCTGAAGAACGTCAACAGCTCCCTGCTCATCGACGTGTCGAGCGGCTCCACGACGAACGGCGCCAAGATCATCCAGTGGGCGTCCAACGGTGGCGCCAACCAGCAGTGGACCCTGACGAAGACGGCGGACAACGTCTACACGCTGAAGAGCGTGAAGAGCGGCCTGTGCCTGGACGTGCCGAACCAGTCGACCACCAGCGGCACACAGCTGCAGCAGTGGACGTGCAACGGCGGAACCAACCAGCAGTGGTTCCTCGATCTGGTCGGCAGCTACACCGGCAGCACGTACATGCTCGCCGGGGTGGGCAGCGACCTGCACATCGGCGTCGCGGGGTCGACCACCCAGGGCGCGGCGGTTGACCAGGAGACGGGCACCGGCGCGACCAGTCAGCAGTGGAACATTTCCTGACCCGTCACAGGGCCGGTCAGACAGAGAGGTCGTCCGTCCGGGGCAGGTCCGGGGCCAAAGCGCTCCGGGCCTGTCCTTGCCGAGCACGACCGACATCGGGTGCGCATCCTCAGACCAGGTCGCCCCGCAGGATGCTGTAGCGCACGCAGTCACGCCACTGCCCGTCGCGGAAGACGACGCTGCGAAGGACGCCCTCGCGGGTGAACCCGGCCTTTTCCAGAGCGCGTTGCTCGGCGATGTTCCCCACTTCGGTGTCCGCCTCGATCCGCACAACCGCTGTATGCGCGAAGAGGTAGCGGGCCAGCTGCCGTTGCGCCTCGGTCCCGACGCCGCGTCCGCGCGCCTCCGTCAGCAGGCCGATGCCCATGTTCCAGTACAAGCTGGCCGAAGTCGTCTTGACCTTCCGCCAGGCGACGAACCCCAGCCGCTCCGTGCCGCTCACCACCATCAGATGACCGCCGTCGTCGCCGAGCAGCCCGTTCTCCGCCCAGAGGCGACGCCACCGCCCGGTGTCCCACCAGCCGAACCACTGGAAGGGCGCCGCGGTCTCCGGGTCGGTGAGGAAGTGTTCCATGACCGCCAGGTCGTCCTCGGCCACGGGCCGCAGCGAGACCTCGTCGATGCTCATGTGGGACACCCTACGGCGCGGCTCCAGAGTGGTCGACGTAACCCGCGAACACCGCCAACTCCACCTGCTACAGCCATATTTGACTGAAGCACTCCGGCAAAGATCTTCTGCCTCTGCAGGTGGGACGTAACTCTGCGGCCACAGCGTCTTCAGAATGTGGACGACGAACAGGAACTCGGGTGAAGCGCCGGTACGAAGAGGAATTCATGGCGTGCGCCGCCGCGCGATCCGCACCTCTGTTCCGCTCAGCGTGCGTACTCACCAGCGGTGACGTGCACCTGCAAGACACGCTGGGCCGGATGTATGCCAACTGGCGCAAGATCGCGCAGGTCGAGGACCCAGCGGCCTACACCCACACCGTCCTCGTACGGACCTACCTGTCCTGCCGCCACCGAGCACGACGCCACACTGCGCCTCACGTTGCTCGACGCCCTGGGCCGGCTCTCCGCCCGGGACCGGGCCGTACTGCTCCTGCGTTACCGGGAGGACCGCAGCGATCCTTCAGGTCCGGCCGGGCGCGGTACGCAACCAGAGCATGCGCGCGCTCACCCGGATCCGGGACCTGCTGGGCCACGACCTGTCCGAGCTCGTCAGTCCCTGACCCCGGTCCCACGGCGCCCCACCTCCACCTCCTCACCGACCCCGAAACGCGGTGACCCGCCATGCCCATCGAAGAAGACTTCACCGAAGCCCTCCGCACCACCTTCCTGCCCTTCGAGCCGCCCGCTACCGATTCCCTCGTGCAGGGCGGAGTCCGCAACGGCCGCCGCAGGCGCCGCCGCCGCGCCACAGCCGTCGCCGTGAGCGGAGCGGCCGCACTCTCGCTCGTCGGGTTCGGCGCGGTGATCGTTCCCGGACTGCTGTCCGACGGGCGAACGACCGCACACTCGCAACTCCGACGGCCTCGGCCACAGCCTCCGCCACCCCGAAGGCAACCTTCACCGGCGCACTGCCGGCCGACCGCACCCTTGCCACCCTCACTGCTACCGACCGGCCTGGCCCCTTCGAACCCACCCGGCGGCCGACAGCCCGGACAGCTGTGGGTGGACGACGGCCACGGCAGGTCGCTGCTCGAGGTGCACGTCTCCCGGCTGACCTCCACCAGCGCCGTCCGCGACCATGTCTTCGTCGGTGCGACCCCCCTCGCCGACGGCACCCTGATCCAGTCCCGTCCTGCGTCCCGACGGGCTCTACGTCACCATCATGCAGTGGCAGGCGCAGAGCCAGAACGCCCCCTCGACCCGGACCACACCGACCCTGACAATGGCCCAACTCCGGGCCATCGCAACCAGCCCGCGATGGCGGTGACGCCCGCACCGGTCGTGCGGCGGGCCGACAGGCTCACGGCGGCAGACCACCCCGGTATCCGGTCATCCGGCGACCGTCTGGCCGCGTCCCCTCCGGGCGGCACGGCCTGACCGAGATGCGGGATCACCCGTCGCGGGCGAGGCTGGTGCCGTGTCCGAGCGCCGAGCGATCATCGTCCCGCCCCTGAGACAGGCGGCCGGCTGATGCGCGTCGACGACCGGAACTCCGGAACCACGTACAGGCTCCACGACCCGACCCGGTTCCTGCGGAGCACCCGCCTGACCGGCTCGCACGAACGGGATGTCACCGACTCGGATCTGATCGCGCGGCACGAAGGCGAGCCAGAGGCATGTGTGCCCTGAGTAGGCGCAAAGGGGCGAAGAGTGGCGCGGAACGCGCTGTGGAAGCGGTTCTCGACGAGCTCTACACCACGCCCCCGGCGGACTTCGTCGCCCGCCGTGAGGAACTGGCCGTCGCGGCCAAGGCAGCCGGCCGCGCCGACGACGCCCGCCGGATCCATGCCGCCCGCCGGCCCACCCTGGCGGCCTGGGCCGCGAACCTCCTGCTGCGCTCCCAGCCGCAGGAGAGCCGGCGGTTCCTGGAGCTGGGGCAGGCTCTGCGGGAGGCGTACCGCACCCTGGACGCCGCAGCGATCAATGAGCTGTCCGAGCAGCGACGGCGCATCGTGGCTGCCCTGTCCCAGCAGGCGGCGCAGCTCGCCCAGGAGGCCGGGCACCGGCTGTCGGACCCGGCCCGGCAGGATGTCGAATCCACCCTGCGCGCCGTGCTCACCGATCCGGACGCAGCCGACCGGTGGGCCGGCGGCCGCCTGGAGGGCGCTCTCACGCCGCCGTCGGACTTCCCCGGCACCGCCCCGCCGACCGGCTCTGAGCGCAAGCCGCGCCGGGAGACGGCTGCACAGTCGTCGGCGCGGACGCGGGCGAAGGACGAACTCGCCGAGCGGCGCCGCCAGAGCATGGAACGACTCGATCAGGCCCGGGCAGCAGCCGAGGAGACCGCGCGGCGGTTGCGGGAGGCGCGTACCGAAGAGGCCGATGCCGAGGCGGCACGGCAGCGGGCACGCGACCGGCACGACGAGGCCCGGCAGCAGGTGTCCGCCGCCGAGCAGCAGCTGCAGCAGGCACGTCAGGAGCTCCAGCGGGCCGACCGGGAACAGCAGGAGGCCGAGGAACGCAGCCGCGCGGCCGCTGATGCACACGCAACGGCCCGCCAAGAAGCGCGCGAGGCTGAACAGACGGTGAAGCGCCTCACCGCACGCACCAAGTAGGTGACGGCCCCGCTTACGACAACTGGCCCGCGAAGAAACTCAGTTGATCCAGACTCTGGCGCATGAATACTGGCAGTCGTCTCAGTTGATCCGGTCTGCTTGCGGCGTTTCGCATGGGCCCAGGGGAAAGGCCCGTACTGATGAGCATGCACGATGACCAGGTGGACGTGACCACCGAAATCGTCGCGACCTTGATCCGGGAACAGTTCCCGCAGTGGAGCGGCGAGGCGATCCGACCCCTGTCGTCGACCGGGACGGTCCACGCCATCTTCCGCATCGGGAACAACCTCTCCGCCCGTTTCCCCCTGCGTCCGGCCGATGCTGCCGAGGCACTGGCGGTTCTGGAACAGGAAGCCCGGGCGAGCGCGGAGCTGGCACAGGTGTCTCGGTTCCCCGTGCCGGAACCCGTCGCCTTGGGAAAGCCCGGAGCGGGCTACCCCATGCCGTGGTCGGTGCAGACATGGCTGCCGGGAACGGTCGCCTCCGACGCCGACCCGAGTGGCTCGGACGCTTTCGCCGAGGACCTTGCGGCCTTCATCGCAGTCCTGCGGGACGCCGAGACGCGGGGGCGGGTCTTCAGCGGGGACAATCGTGGCGGCGTTCTCGCTCACCACGACGGTTGGATGGCGAAGTGCTTCGAGGAGAGTGAGGGGCTGCTCGACGTGCCCCGACTGCGCCACATGTGGAGCCACTTTCGGGAGTTGCCCCGCGCGGGTGGCGACGTGATGAGCCATGGTGACCTGATTCCCGGCAATGTACTGGTCGCGGAAGGCCGGCTCAGCGGCGTACTCGACACGGGCGGCTTCGGGCCGGCCGACCCCGCGCTGGATCTGGTCAGTGCCTGGCACCTGTTGCAGCGAGGCCCGCGGGAAGTACTCCGGCGGACACTGGGCTGTGACGATCCGGAATGGGAGCGCGGCAAGGCATGGGCGTTCGAACAGGCGATGGGTGTTGTCTGGTACTACGTCGAGAGCAATCCGACGATGAGCAGAATGGGGCGCCGGACACTCGATCGCATTCTGGACTCGATGGAGTGATGTCGCCCCGGCCCAAGGCCGTGCCAGGGACGATCCCTTACCGGTCCCGCACCCCAGCACTGCCCTCGAACTGCTCCGACGGCGGCAGAGGCAGCAACAGCCCGGTGAGCGCCGCGCTGTTCGTGTCCCGCCGCCGCAAGCCGACGTCATGACCGACTCCGTACCGGCGCGGTCCCGGCAGCCGGTGCCGCCGCCCGCCGGTACCGCACGAGGACGGCGGCGCCGGCCCGCTCGGCCGACAGGCACTCGAGATCGGTCTGCGGGCCGTCGTCGGGGAAGAGCCGCCGGCCGGAGCCGAGGACCGTGGGGAAGGTCAACAGCCGGTATTCATCGATGAGTTCCTCGGCCATGAGGGTCCGTACGACGCTCAGGCTGCCGGTGACGATCACCTCGCGTTCCTCGCGCTTGACGACGTCGACGAGGTCGCCGTCGATGACCCGGGAGTTCGCCCACGCCGACACGTCGGTCAGCGAACGGGAGACGACCAGCTTCGTCGCGGCGTTCATCCGCGCAGCGAACGGGTCGTCTCGTCCCGGCCAGATCCGCGAGAACAACTGCCATGTCGTACGTCCCAGCAGCATGACCCCGGCGTCGAGCGTGCTGCCGAGCCGGAACTTGTCCCCGGCGACCGCCTCGGGGCCGTGCCGGAAGGCCCAGCCGCCGGACGGCGTTCCTCCAGATCCGTCGGGGTCGGACACGATCCCGTCCAGGGTGACGAACTCAATGACGATGACGCTCACGATGGGTGTCCCTTCGATCGATGCTCACCGGTATGTACCGGCGGCACCGGCTCGACTCATCGCGGTCGGCGGAACTCGTCGGAAGAAATCTGCCGGGGCAGGTCGAACGCCTCGAAGACGTGCGGATCGGCGAACACCACGTTGTGCGCGACCCGGCCGCCGGTCACCGTGAAGACCTGCAGCGTGTGCAGCCGATGCCGGCCGCCGGGCTCGGGCGCGTACGCCGCGAGCGCGGGCTGCCCGTTGGCCGTCAGGTGCCTCATGCCCCACCCCGTCCCACGCATCGCGAACACCCGCTCCATGAACAGGCCGTAATCGCGGCTGCCCCGGAACCACAACGGCACCGGCGGCATCTCCAGCACCGCCTCATCCGTGAGCAGCCGCACGAGCGCGGGGACGTCGGCCGCCTCGAACGCCCGCACGTACCGTTGCAGCACTGCCCGTGCCCCGGCATCGTCCGGCTCCGAGACCTCCTCCACGCCACCCACCTCCGCGAGGGCGGCACGAGCCCGCTGGAGCGCGCTGTTGACGGCCGCGGCCGTGGTCCCCAGCTGTCCGGCGACCTCGGCGGCGGTGAACTCCAGTACCTCGCGCAGCACCAGTACGGCACGCTGCCGCGGAGGCAGGACCTGCATCGCCGCCACCAGCGCAAGCCTCATGTCGGCCCGTACCTCCACATCGAACCGTGCGTCCGGGAACGGCTGGAGCCAGGGAATGTCCAGAGCCGGGGTGAGCGGCGTCCCGGGGTCGTCACTCGGTGCCCCCAGCCCGGACGGCAACGGCCGCCGCGTCCGCCCTTCCAACGCGGTCAGGCGTACGTTGGTCGCGATCCGGTACAGCCAGGTCCGTACGGAGGCGCGCGCGGGGTCGTACCGGTCCCGGGCCTTCCAGGCGCGCAGCATCGTCTCCTGCACCAGGTCCTCGGCCTCGTGGTACGAGCCCAGCATCCGGTAGCAGTACGCCACCAGCTCACCCCGGTACGGCTCGAAATCCACGGGCCCATCATGGCTCACCGGGACGGATCGCATCCTCGGGACCGGTCACGTCCGCGGGGGTGGGGTATGGCGGTGCCGTGTCGGTTCCGCGCCACACGTGTCCCTGCGGGCTTTCGCGTAGGCCGCGTCGATGGAGCGATCGGCAGCGGCGGGACTCGCCGGTCCTCGCAGTCTCCGCTGCGGTCGCCTGAAGTCCATGTCCCGCAGCACGGCCGGGCCGGGATTCCACAACGAGCAGCAGCTCACGACAGTCCGGTGCGGCAGGCAGGGGGAGCTGGTTCGCGCAGTCTGCCCAGGCGGCGGCGCGCCGGACGAAGGAAGCGGCTCCCCGACCCGAATGGCCATACCCAAGCTGCGCTCGGGCAGCTTCTTCCCGAGCCTGCTGGAGCGTCGCCGCCGCATCGACCAGGCCCTGTTCGCCGTCATCATGGAGGCGTACGTCCACGGGGTGTCCACCCGCTCGGTCGACGACCTGGTCAAGGCACTGGGAGCGGACAGCGGGATCTCCAAGAGTGAGGTCTCACGGATCTGCGCGGACCTGGACACCCAGCTGACCGCGTTTCGCGGCCGGCCCCTCGACCACACCCGCTTCCCCTACGTCTACCTCGATGCGACGTACTGCA